>JAJTHZ010000212.1 GCA_021299185.1 Lysobacteraceae bacterium
CCCGATGGCCTACCTGACCGACGTGCTCCAGCGCCTGCCCGTGCAGCCGGTCGAGCGGCTCGGCGAGCTGCTGCCCCACCGCTGGAACCGCGCCTAGCACATCCGATCAGGGAAACGGAGTGGGGTGGCTGGATGCTTACGGATCAACCCTGGCCTGTTGACCCGCTGGGTGCGGGAAGCCGAAGCTGGCGGCGTGAAGGCGTAAGCTCCTCCGTCAAGCGGACACTTCAAGGCGAGAGCCTCTGGCGGTTTGACCCGCCGCGGTGGGGCTGGGTCCCTTCTCGGTCAGGCGCCTGCTGGTCCGTCAATCCGTGGGTCGCACTTTGTGGCCGGGGCTTCCGCGTCGTGCGAAGCCACGCCCGTTGCCGGCTTAACTGGCAACCGGGTCCGCGCTCTACAATGCGCATTCTTCCGGAGCACGGTGCGCCACCATGAAGCTGGATGCAATTCCGTTCGGCACCACCGACTGGTATGCCGTCGAACGCACGGCGCACCGCGGGGAGGTCGGCATGGCCTATTGGCGGACTCGGCACTTCGGCGATGTCCGCGTGCGCATGGTCGAGTACACGCCGGGCTACGTGTCCGACCACTGGTGTCGCAAGGGTCATGTGCTCCTTTGCCTTGACGGAGAGCTCGAGACCGAACTGGAGGATGGACGGAAGTTCCTCCTCAAGCCCGGCATGAGCTATCAGGTCGCGGACGCGGCGGAGGCCCACCGGTCCAGGACGGCGATCGGCGCCAGGTTGTTCGTCGTCGACTGACAACGACGTCGGCAATCGTCCCCTGCCGCGGGCCTGGCCGGGCCCTGTGCCATGCGGCGGATCGACGCGGAACGCGGGGCCACGGCGTGTGCAGCGCGCGTTGAGCCCGCGTGCACGGATGGCATGCGACAAGGCGGATCGGGCCCGTGCGCTGCGCGGGTTCGCCCCGATCCCCCATCGAGAGCCTGTCGTGATCCCAGCCCGCTCCCTGCGTCTCGTCCGCCCCGTGTTCGTCGTGGTCTTGCTGCTGTTGGCCTCCGCTGCGCAGGCGCAACGCAGCCTGTCGTTCGAGGCCTATGGCGTGCCCGCCGAGGGCGCGGTGGCAGTGACGGTGCGCCAGGGGGCGGTGCTGGAGGGTGCGTTCGCCGCGGTGGACGCGCGGACCGGCGGTGGCCTGCAGCGCGCGGTGGCCACGGCAGGCTTCCTCGGCGATCGCGGCACGATGCTGAACCTGCCGGGCGTGGGGCCGTACCAGCAGGTGGTGCTGGTCGGCATCGGCGCCGATCTGGCGTCACCGCGGCTGCTGGAGGATGTCGGTGGGCTGGTCGGCCAGGCCGGCGTGACGAGTGCCGCGCCGCGCATCGAGCTGCTGTGGCCGGATGCCTCGGTGCCGACGGCGGGTGCGCACCTCGCGCTGGGTGCCGCGCTGGGCGGCTATACCTTCCGCCAGTACCGCAATCCGAAGCCGGGTGCGCCGGTGCTGGGGCAGGGCACGATCGTGCTGCGGATTGCCAATGCCGATGCGTCGCGCGCGGCGTGGGAATCCGACTGGCGCCACGTGGCCGAGGGCGTGCGCTTCGCGCGCGACCTCGCCACCGAGCCGGGCAACGCGGTTTATCCCGAGGAGTTCGTCGCGCGTGCGCGCAAGGCCTTCGAGGGCGTGCGCGGCGTGCGCATCGAGGTGCTGGACGAGCGCGCGATGGCGCGCCTGGGCATGCGCTCCATCCTCGCCGTGGGCGTGGGCAGCGCGCGCCCGCCGCGGCTGTTCGTGGCGCGCTACACCGGCGGGCCCGAGGGCGAGGCGCCGATCGCCTTCGTCGGCAAGGGCATCACCTTCGACACCGGCGGCATCTCGCTCAAGCCAAACGAGAACATGTGGCGCATGAAGTACGACATGACCGGTGCCGCGTCGTCGGTCGGCGCGGTGCTTGCGCTGGCGCGTCGTGGCGCGAAGGTGAATGCGATCGCGGTCGCGGCGCTGGCGGAGAACATGCCGTCCGGCACCGCGGCCCGCCCCGGCGACGTGGTGCGCACCGCCAGCGGCCAGACCTACGAGATCATGAGCACCGACGCGGAAGGGCGCATGGTGCTGGTCGACGCACTGTGGTTCGTGCAGACCCGCGACCAGCCGCGCGCGATCATCGACATCGCCACCCTGACCGGATCGCAGGTGACCGCGCTGGGCGACGAGTACGCCGGCCTGTTCGCGCGCGACGAGACGCTGGCCACGCAACTGCTCGCCGCCGGCGCGGCCAGCGGCGAGGAGGTGTGGCGCCTGCCGCTGCACCCGTCCTACGCCAAGGACCTCGAATCGCCGATCGCCGATCTGCGCAACGCGGGCTCCAGCGGCAAGGCCGGCGCCGGGCTCGGCGCGTTCTTCATCGGCGCCTGGGTGCAGCCCGGCGTGGCCTGGGCGCACCTCGACATCGCCTCGATGGCGTGGCGCGACGATCCCGCCCTGCCGACCGTGCCGCTGGGCGCCAGCGGCTACGGCGTGCGCCTGTTCGACCGCTTCGTGCGCGACCACGTGGAGGCCGCGCGCTGACGCGTCGGTCGCGGGCGAGGACAGCCACCAAACGCCGCAGACGAGGACAACCACCGGGTAGCGCTTTTCGTACACGCCGCCGCGCGACCCGCTGACAGTCACGCGACTGTCGTGGGGCGACACTGGCGCCATGAGCTCGCCCCGAAGCCGTCTGGTTGATCCCGAGGCGCCCGGCTTCTACCACTGCGTCTCGCGCGGCCTGCGTCGGGCATCCTTGGGCCGTGGGCAGCGCTGTGGCATTCTTGACCCATGAAGGTCGCGGAGGTGCTGCAGCTCCTCGAGTCGCAGGGCTGGCGGATCGTTCGCCAGAAAGGCAGCCACCGCCAACTTCAGCATGCTTCCCGCCCTGGTACGGTCATCGTCGCCGGCAAGCCCAGCATCGACGTACCGCCAGGCACGCTCAACAGCATCCTCAAGCAAGCTGGGCTTAAGGAGCCTCTGAACAAGTCTCCACCCCCGCGTTGCTTCCGTGTGCGTCCGCACCAAGGCGGACGCCGCAGGCCGTGGTGGTTCCACGGGCAAGGCGTCCAACGCGGGTGTGGGCGCACACGGAAGCAACCCTTCGGGCCAGGATTGTGCGGCCATCCAGCTGCGTTGCGCGTCTTGGGCGTGGAACCACCACGCCCTGCGACGCGCGCCTTGCTGGCTGGCCGCACAACCTCCGGCGCGGGGGTGGAGACTTGTTCAGAGGCTCCTCAAGGGCTAGGTGTCGCGTGAAGTACATGGTCGTCGTCGAGCACGGTCCAACCAGCGTGGGTGCGTACGTTCCGGACCTCCCCGGCTGTGCCGCAGTGGGCGAATCGGAAGCAGAAGCGCTGGACCTCATTCGTGAGGCCATCGAGCTACACCTCGAAGCACTTCAAGCGCAAGGCCAGCAACCCCCTGTGCCTTCCTCGTCGAGCGTGTTCATCGAAGTGGCTGCAGCCTGACGAGCGCCTTTCAATGACGGCGGATTCTCGGCTGCCGGGCGTTGCCGCTCGCGGTTGACTCGTTCTCCCACCCGACGAGCACGCAGCTGAACACGCCCATGGGATGGGCGCCCCGCGGTGGTGTAAGCCTCAATCCTGCGCCGCAGCCTCATCCCTTCCCTGCTGCCGGATCTGCGCCTCGCGCCGCGCTTCGGCGATCGAGTCCAGCACGGCTTCGACGTCGCCGTCGCCGGCCGCGTCCTCGAAGGTGCCGCTGAGCACGCTGTCGGGGCGCAGTTCGCCCTTCTCGTACAGGGCCCACATCTCCTCGCCGTAGCGCGTGTCGGCGAGTTCGGGCGCGAAGCGCGCGAGGCTGTCGCGCAGGTTGTGCACGTCGCGCAGCAGCATCGCGCGCGCGGCGTTGTTGCCGGCCGCGTCCACCACCTGCGGGAAGTCGATGATCACCGGGCCGTGTGCCGCCGCCAGCACGTTGTATTCCGACAGGTCGCCGTGGACCAGGCCGAGGCACAGCATGCGCACCACGTCGGCGACCAGCCGCGCGTGCCAGGCGCGGGCGACCTCGGGTTCCAGCGCCACCTCGCCCAGGCGCGGCGCGTTGTCGCCGTTCGCGTCGCGCACCAGGTCCATCACCAGCACGCCGTTGAAGAAGCCGTGCGGGCGCGGGACCGAGACGCCGGCCGCGTGCAGGCGGTACAGGGCCTCGACCTCGGTGTTCTTCCAGTTTTCCTCCAGTTCGCGGCGGCCGAAGCGGGTTGCCTTGGCCAGTGCGCGCGCCTGCCGGCTGCCGCGCACCTTGCGCCCTTCCTGGTAGACGATGCGCGCCTGGAAACTGCGCTGGGCCATGTCCTTGTAGACCTTGGCGCAGCGCAGCGCGTCGCCGCAGCGCACGATCCACACCGAGGCCTCCTTGCCGCTCTTGAGCGGGCGCACCACCGCGTCGACCACGCCGTCGTCGACCAGCGGCTGCAGGCCGGGGGGAATTCGCATCGGGTTGCCTCGGAGCGGCCTTGCAGTATGCCCCATCGCCCGCGGCTGGCGCGGCGGCGCAGGCGGTGCCGCTGCTATCCTCCACCCATTCTTCACGCGACCAGGTGGTGCATGAGTCCGAGCAAGGTCCCCGACGGGGAGGAACGCGGCTGGATCGTCCCGATCGGCGGGGCGGAGGAAAAAGAGAACGACCCGCGCATCCTGCAGCGCTTCGTGGACCTGTGCGGCGGCAGCGACGCCCGCATCGCGGTGATCCCCACCGCCAGCCGGCTGGCCGACACCGGGCCGCGCTACACGCGGCTGTTCCGCGAACTGGGCGCGGCCGATGCGGTGGTGGTGGACGTCGAGACGCGCGAGGAGGCGGGGGACCCGCGCCGGGTCGCCGCGCTGTCGCGCGCGACCGGCATCTTCCTCACCGGCGGCAACCAGTTGCGCATCACCACCCTGATCGGCGGCACCGACGTGGCGCGCACGATCCGCGCGCGCAACGCCGCGGGGGTGACGGTCGGCGGCACCAGCGCCGGGGCCAGCGTGCTCAGCGAGCACATGATCGCCTTCGGCGACGAGGGCGGGTCCCCGATGGCCGGCAGCGTGCGGCTGGCGCCCGGGCTGGGCCTGACCAACCGCTTCATCATCGACCAGCATTTCCGCCAGCGCGACCGCCTCGGCCGGCTGGTCACCGCGCTGGCCTACAACCCGTTCGCAATCGGCATCGGGCTGGACGAGGACACGGCCGCCTTCATCGCGCCGGACAACGAACTGGAGGTGGTCGGCAGCGGCGCGGTGACGGTGGTCGATGCCGCCGCGCTGGAGTTTTCGTCGATGGCCGCGGTGGAGGAGGGCGAGCCGGTCTGCCTGCTGGGCCTGACCGTGCATATCCTGGTTGCCGGTGCGAGTTTCAATTTGCATACTCGGAAGGCGCAGGCGAACGCGCTCGCCAGCCGCAAGACCTGAGGGTCCAACCGCCAGGAGCCCCGAATGCGCATCCTCGATCGTGCGGTCTACGTCGGTCCTTCGCTGTATGCGCATTTCCCGGTCATCCGGCTGGAGCTCGACCTCGGCGAGCTCGAGCAGTGGCCGACCGCCCGGCTCGGCCCGGCCTTCATCGACGGGCTGGTCGCCGCCCTGCCGGGGCTGGCCGAGCACGGCTGTTCCTACCGCGAGCCTGGCGGCCTGATCCGCCGCATGCGCGAGGACGAGGGCACCTGGCTCGGCCACGTGCTCGAACACGTCGCGATCGAGGTGCAGAACGTCGCCGGCGAGGACGTGAGCTTCGGCAAGACCCGCGGCACCGGCAAGCCCGGCGTGTACAGCGTGGTCTACGAGTATGCGCAGAAGGAAGAAGGCATCGAGGCCGGCGAGCTCTCGCTGCGCCTGCTGTGTTCGCTGCTGCCCGACGCCCTGCGCCCGGCGGGCAGCGTGCCCGAGGGCTGGAACTGGGTCGAGGCGCGCGATGCCTTCATCCGCTTCGCGCAGCGCCGCGCGCTGGGCCCGTCGACCGCCGCGCTGGTCAAGGCCGCCGAGGCGCGCGGCATCCCGTGGTTCCGCCTCAACGACCAGTCGCTGGTGCAACTGGGGCAGGGCAAGTACCAGCAGCGCATCCAGGCCACGGTCACCGGGCGCACCTCGCACATCGCGGTGGAACTGGCCAGCGACAAGGAGGAGACCAACAAGATCCTCGCCGCGCTCGGCCTGCCGGTGCCGCGCCAGGAACTGGTGCAGAGTGAGGCGGGCGCGGTGCGCGCCGCGCGCCGGATCGGCTTCCCGGTGGTGACCAAGCCCTACAACGGCAACCACGGGCGCGGCATCTCGATCCGCCTGACCACCGACGAGGAAGTGGTCGAGGGCTTCAAGAAGGCGCAGGAGATCTCGCGCTCGGTGATCGTCGAGACCTTCCTCGAAGGCGACGACCACCGCCTGCTGGTGGTCAACGGCGAACTGGTCGCCGCCACCCGCCGCACGCCGGGCCACGTGGTCGGCGATGGTCGCCACACGATCGCGCAACTGGTGGATCTGGTGAACCTCGACCCGCGGCGCGGCATCGGCCACGAGAAGGTGCTGACCCGGCTGCAGCTCGACGCGCAGGCCGAGATGATGATGGCGCGCGCGGGCTACACCGCCGATTCGATCCCGCCCGAGGGCCAGGTCGTGTACCTGCGCTCGACCGCCAACCTGTCGACCGGCGGCACCGCCACCGACGTCACCGACATCATCCACCCCGACAACCGCGAGATGGCGGTGACCGCGATCCGCGCGATCGGGCTCGACGTCGGCGGCGTGGATTTCCTGTCGACCAACATCGCCGCCAGTTACCGCAAGATCGGCGGCGGCATCTGCGAGGTCAACGCAGCACCCGGCTTCCGCATGCACGTGGCACCCAGCGAGGGCACGCCGCGCGACGTCGCCGGTCCGGTGATCGACATGCTGTTCCCGGCGGGCTCGCCCAGCCGGGTGCCGATCGCGGCGATCACCGGCACCAACGGCAAGACCACGACCTCGCGCATGCTGGCGCATATCGCGAAAATGGCGGGCTACACGCCCGGGCTCACCACCACCGACGGCGTCTACGTCGACGGCCAGCGCACGGTCGAGGGCGACATGACCGGCCCGGTGTCGGCGCGCATGGTGCTGTCCAACCCGCTGATCGACTTCGCGGTGCTGGAGACCGCGCGCGGCGGGCTGCTGCGCGCCGGCATGGGCGTGCGCAGCGTGAACGTCGGTGCGGTGCTCAACGTGCAGTCCGACCACCTCGGCATGAAGGGCATCGACACCCTGGAGCAGCTCGCCGAGGTCAAGCGCATCGTGGTCGAGGTGGCCGACGACTGCGCAGTGCTCAACGCCGACGATCCCAACGTGGTGCGCATGTCGGCCTACACCGACGCCAAGACCATCTGCTACGTCACCCTCAACCCCACCCACGGCCTGGTGCGCGAGCACATCCGCGCCGGCGGGCGTGCCTGCGCGCTGGAAGCCGGTGTCAACGGCCACATGATCGCGCTGTACGACAAGGGCGGGCACATTCCCCTGCTGTGGACGCACCTGATCCCGGCCACCCTGGAGGGCCGCGCGCTGCACAACGTGCAGAACGCAATGTTCGCCGCCGCCATCGCCTATTCGATGGGGATCAAGCTCGACGCGATCCGGCAGGGCCTGCGCACCTTCGACAGCACCTTCTTCCAGGCCCCGGGCCGGATGAACGTGTTCAACGAGCATCCGTTCAAGGTGCTGTTCGACTACGGCCACAACGCGCACGCGGTCGGCGTGATGGCCGACCTCGCGCAGCGGCTCGACGTGACGGGCCGGCGCATCGTGGTGCTGGCGGGTCCGGGCGATCGCCGCGACGAGGACCTGGTGGCGATCGCGGATGCGGTCGCGGGCCGCTTCGACCACTACATCTGCCGCCGCGACGACGCCCTGCGCGGGCGCGACGGCGACGAGGTGCCGCGCATCCAGGCGCGCGCGCTGGAAGCCAAGGGCGTGCCGAAGTCGGCGATCTCGGTCATCCCCGACGAGCAGGAGGCGATCGACGCCGCGCTGCGCATGGGCCAGCCCGGCGACCTGCTGCTGGTGTTCGCCGATGCGCTGGTGCGCTCGTGGAAGCAGATCATCAAGTTCCGTCCCGAGGGCATGGCGCCGGTCCTGGAACGCCCGAAGAGCGTGGACGTGCCGCTGCCCAGCACGCCGGTCGGCGAGATGGCCTTCGTCGGCATGGAAGGCATCGTGCGTGACGAGCGCGGCATCCGCTTCGCGCGCGAGAGCGAAGACTGAACGCGCCCGCCGCCAGTCCCTCCTTCGTCGACTCGCGGCGCCTGACCGGACCCCACCGGGACTTCGCCGCGCCCGGCGCGGTGCTGGAAGCGGTGTCCGCGCAGCCGATCGCGGCCGGCGTGCTCGAACGCTGGCACGCGATCGTGGGCGAAACCTGCGCGGCGCTCGGCTGGCCGCCGCCGCAGCGGGTGGCGCGCGCGCATCCCGGCGGCGCCTCGCTGCTGCTGTCGGCGCCGCTCGACCAGTTGTTCGCCGCCACCGAGGTGAACGAATGGGCCTGGCAGCGCGCCAGCGGCGCGCGCGATGGGTTCCACGCCCCGGGCCATCCCGCGTCGTGGGACGCAGCCGCCGCGCTGGACACCTTGCGCCGCCTCGCCGCCGGCGAACGCGCGCCGGCGCTGCTGGCGCTGGTGGCCGCCGCGCGCACGCACGGCCTCGAAGCCAGCATCGACGATGCGACGCTGTCGATCGGCGAGGGCCGCTGGAGCCGTTCGTGGCCGGTCGACGACCTGCCCGCGCCCGATGCGGTGCCGTGGGACGCGCTGCGCGCAGTGCCGAAGGCGCTGGTCACCGGGTCCAACGGCAAGACCACCACCGTGCGCCTGCTCGCCGCCGCGCTGCGCACGCGCGGTGCGCCGGTCGGCCACTGCTGCACCGACGGCGTGTTCGTCGACGACGTCGCGGTGGCCGGCGGCGACTGGTCCGGCCCCGGCGGCGCGCGCCAGGTGCTGCGGCATCCCGGCGTCGAGGCGGCGGTGCTGGAGACCGCGCGCGGCGGCATCCTGCGCCGCGGGATGGCGGTCACGCGGGCCGATGTCGCGGTGGTGACCGGGATCAGCGCCGACCACTTCGGCGAGTACGGCGTGTACGGCCTCGAGGACCTCGCCGACGTCAAGCTGACGGTGGCGCGCGCGATCGACGCGCGCGGCGTGCTGGTGCTCAACGCCGACGATCCGATCCTGCGCCGCCGCGGCGACGGACTCGGCTGCCCGCTGGCCTGGTTCGCGCGCGAGCACGCGCATCCGCTGCTGCGCGCGCACCGCGACGCCGGCGGGCGCACCGCGGGCGTGCACGACGGCGAACTGCTGCTGGCGCACGGCGGGCAGGTGGCGAGCCTCGGCGCCGTCGCCGCGATGCCGCTCACGTTCGGCGGTCGCGCGACCTACAACATCGGCAACCTCGCCGCGGCCGCGCTGGCGGCGCATGCGCTCGGCGTGCCGGCGTCGACGGTCGCGGCGCTGTACGCCGGCTTCGGCGCGCGCCACGCCGACAACCGCGGCCGCCTGCAGCGCTGGTCGCTGGGCGCGACCACCGTGCTGCTCGACTACGCGCACAACCCGGAAGGCCTCGACGCACTGCTCGGCATCGCCGATGGCCTGCGCGGTGGTGGGCGGCTCGGCCTGCTGCTCGGCCAGGCCGGCAATCGCGACGACGACGCGGTGCGCGAACTGGGCGCGGTCGCCGCGCGCCACCGCCCCGAGCGCGTGGTGCTCAAGGACATCGCGGGTTTCCTGCGTGGCCGCGCGCCGGGCGAGATCGCGGCCATCCTGCGCGAGCCGCTGCTCGCCGCCGGCATCGCGCCGGACGCAATCGACACCGTGCTCGACGAGGCCGAGGCCGCGCGCAGCCTCGTCGGCTGGGCGCGCGACGGCGACCTGGTGGTGCTGCCGACCCACGGCACGCAGGCGCGCGAGCGCGTGAGCCAGTGGCTCGATGGCCTGGTGCAGGCCGGGTGGACGCCGGGCCAGGTGCTGCCCGATCTGCCTGCCCCCGTGGCGCCCTGACGCTGCTCAGCAGCCAGGGTTCGACGGGTCCCACCAGTAGAACTGCAATGAGGCCGGCCATTCGCCGGTGGCGGGCCGATCACGGCCGAGCAGCAGGCGCAGGTCGAGGTAATCCGGCCGCGGCTGCGGGCGCAGCAGCAGGTCGAGCCGACCATCGCCATCGAGATCGCCGGCCCAGACCAGCGCGTCGGCGGGCGCGAGCAAGCCCGCGCGGCCGAATACCGGATCGCCCGCGGTGCGCGAGAGCACGACCGGTTCGCCGTCGCCGTGCAGCCACCAGCGCGCGATGCAGTCCCCGCTCCAGCACGCTTCTGCCGACGCCTCCTCGATCACCAGGCTCACGCTGCGCAGGCCGGTGGCGGCGGACCACGCCAGCGTCGGCGGTGCCGCGGTGCCGTGCTCGCCGGCCCAATCTCCGGCGCTGACGTCGGGGAAGCGCGGGTTGATCCATTCGGTCGCGACCGGCCCGGCCTGCACGCCAGCGACACCGCGCAGCAGCGCCAGCGTGCCCGGCGGTGCGTCGCCGCGCAGCACTTCGCCATCGACCGTCCCGTCGTGGGTGTCCACCGACGCACGCTCGACCCAGGCGCGTGCCGGCTCGAGGCGGCAGTTGCCGTCCGCGCAGACCAGCGCCAGCCAGCCGTCGGCCGGCAGCGGGGAGGTTTCGAGCCCGTCGACGAAGGCATAGCCTTCGGCGCGCAGATGCAGGAGGCCGGCGGTTTCGGCAACGCTGGGCAGCGCGAGCAGCGCGGCGGTGAGACAGGCGATGGCGCGGGGTCGGATGAGCATGCGATTAGGTACGCGGATGTTGCGCCCAGCTTCGCTCCGGGCCGAGCCGATTGCAGGGCGCCAAGATGGCGCGATGCGGGCGGCCTCACGCCGCGCGCAGGAAGTCCAGCAGCGCGTCGGCCAGCGCGTCCGCGCAGTCTTCCTGCAGGAAGTGGCCGCCGCCGGCGAGCACGACGTGCGGTTGCCCGCGGGCGCCGGGGACGAGTTTCTGCAGCACGCGGTCGGCGCCGGCGGTGATCGGGTCGCGGTCGCTGAAGGCGGTGCGGAAGGGGCGCTCGAAGCGCATCAGCGACTGCCACGCCGTGCGGTTCGCATCACTGGCCGGATCGTCGGGGGTCGCCGGGACGAGGACGGGGAAAGCGCGCGCGCCGGCCTTGAAGGTCTCATCGGGGAACGGCGCGTCGTAGGCCGCCTGCACCGCGGGCGGCAGCGGGGTGGTGCAGCCGCGCGCCACGATCGCGCCGGTCGGAAACACGTCGACGGTGCGCGCGTAGTCGCGCCACTTCAGGAGGGTCTTCGTGAATCCGTGTGGGCGACTTTACGCCCCGAAGTTGCGCCAGAGTGCCTGAATCAGGGCACATCGTGCACCCACCGGGTGCCCGGAAATCTGGCACGCTTCCGGCATGCACCTACCAAGCCCAAGGCTGCGTC
>JAJTHZ010000156.1 GCA_021299185.1 Lysobacteraceae bacterium
CATCAAGGGTTGGACGCGCGCGACGCGAACCATGCACTCTGTGCAGCCGACACCGGCCACATGGACGCCAGGGCAGAACCGATGAGTGTTTGGGGCAGCGATGCCGAGGGCGGGATGACCGCCTAAACCAGAATGGTGACAGGTGCGGCCAAGGGCCGCAGCCACACGTGAACACAGGCGGGGACGGTCAAGCCAAGAGCGGGTCAGCGGTAGAAGTAGAGAAGCCCGGGTCTCGGGAGAAGTTTTGTCGGCCTTGTTGACACGGGCGGCGCAATGGTGACCCCAGTTTTTTCAGCCCGGCAAGCCCACCAACCCGATCGGCGCCCGCCCGCTGGCGGCAGTGATCAGGCCCAGCACGCGGGTGGCCTCGCTGCCGATCCACGGCCACTCGAAGCGCCAGGTCCAGTTGTGCGCGCCCAGCGTGCCGGGCACGTTCATGCGGTGCGTGCCGTCGAGGCCGAGCACGTCCTGCAGCGGGAACACCGCCACGTTGGCCACCGAGTTGCAGCAGGCGCGGATCATCGCCCAGTGCGCGTCGTCGCGGCCGCAGGCGAGGTAGGCGCCGGCGTAGGCGCGCTCGCGCGGCGTCGCCGAATCCCACCAGCCGCGCACGGTGTCGTTGTCGTGGGTGCCGGTGTAGGCGATGAAGTGGTGGCCCCAGTTGTGCGGCAGGAACGGATCCGAGGCATCGCTGCCGAAGGCGAACTGCAGGATCTTCATGCCGGGGAATTCGAATGCGTCACGCAGCGCGACGACATCCGGCGTGATGAGCCCGAGATCTTCGGCCACGATCGGCAGCTCGCCCAGCGTGCGTTCGATCGCCTCGAACAGCGGCTTGCCGGGGCCCGGCACCCAGGTGCCCTGTTCTGCCGTGGGGCAGGACGCGGGGATCTCGTAGTAGCCGGCGAAGCCGCGGAAGTGGTCGATGCGGAACACGTCGGCCTGGCTCAGCGCGCGCTTCAGGCGCGCGCTCCACCAGGCATAGTCGTCGGCCGCCATGCGGTCCCAGCGGTACAGCGGATTGCCCCAGCGCTGGCCGGTGGGCGCCATCGCATCCGGCGGGCAGCCGGCGACCACGGTGGGCTGGCAGGCGTCGTCGAGGAAGTACAGGTCCGGGCGCGACCAGCAGTCGGCGCTGTGGTGGGCGATGAAGATCGGTAGATCGCCCATGATCGCCACGCCCTTGGCGTTGGCGTAGGCCTTGAGCGCCGCGACCTGGGTGTCGAAGCACCACTGCACGAAGGACCAGAAGTCGATCTCGGCGGCGAGCCGCGCGCGCGCGGTGGACAGCGCCTTCGGCTGGCGGTCGCGCAGCGGCGCCGGCCACTGCCACCAGCATTGCCCGGCGTGTTCGGTCTCCAGCGCCATGAACAGCGCGTAGTCGTCCAGCCAGCCGGCCTCGCGCGCGCGCCAGGCGGCGAAGGCTTCGAACTCGCGCGGGTCCTTCTTCGCCCGGAAGCCAGCGTGCGCCTCGCGCAGGCGCGACAGCCGCCAGGGCACCACGTCGGCGAAGCGCACGCGCAGCGCCTCGAAGCCGCCTTCCGGTGCCTGCGGCGGCGCCAGCCAGCCGCCCTCGATGAGCGGCTCCAGCGCCACCATCAGCGACGAGCCGGCGAAGGCGCTCACGCTCTGGTACGGCGAATCGCCCGGGCCGATCGGGTTGGTCGGCAGCCATTGCCACAGCCGCTGGCCACAGGACGCCAGCCAGTCGACGAAGCGGTAGGCGTCGGGGCCGAAGTCGCCGATCCCGTGCGGGCCCGGCAGCGAGGTCACGTGCAGCAGTACCCCGGCGCTGCGCTGGTGGAGGTCGATCATGGAACATCCCCTGGTGGTGCGTGGTGGCGCGCGAACACGAGCATGCTGCGCGCCGGTGCGATGGTGGCGTGGTCGGGACCGGCGACCGGGAGGTGGCCGTCCGGCGCGCTGCTGTCGAGCACGCCGCGCCACGGCGCGGGCGGCAACACGAAGCGCACCGGCCGCGGGTCCGGGTTGAACAGCAGGGCCAGCCTCGGCGGCGCGCCGGCCTCGTCACACAGGGTGCAGGCGAGCGCGCCGCTGTGCTTCGCGTGCCAGTCGGCGACCTGCATCGCATGGCCTTCCGGCGCGAGCCAGCGCACGCGCGGACCATCCGCCGGCGCGTCGCCCGGCGGGAACCAGCCGTCGTGGCGCAGCAGCGGTTCGCCGCGCCGGAGTTCGAGCAGGCGCGCGACCAGCGCCGTGGTGTCGGCGTCGGCGGGGGCGTCGGGCCAGTCGAGCCAGCCGGTGGGATTGTCCTGGCAGTAGGCGTTGTTGTTGCCGCGCTGCGAGTTGCCGAACTCGTCACCCGCGCACAGCATCGGCGTGCCCTGCGACAGCAGCACGGTGGCGAGCATCGCGCGGCGCGCGCGGTGGCGCGCCTGCGCGACGTCGGGGTCGTCGCTGGGGCCTTCGACGCCGAAGCTGGCGCAGACCTCGTGCGCGTGGCCGTCGCGGTTGCCCTCGCCGTTGGCCTCGTTGTGGCGTTGCGCGTAGGCCACCACGTCGGCCAGCGTGCGGCCGTCGTGCGCGGCGACGTAGTTGACGCTGGCCGTGGGCCGGCGCTGGCCGTGGTGGAACAGATCGCTGGAGCCGGTGATCCGGCGCGCGAAGTCGCCGCGGCCGGTGCCGAGACCGAGCCAGTAGCCGCGCACCGCGTCGCGGAAGCGGTCGTTCCACTCGAGGAAGCGCCCCGGGAAACGACCGAGCTGGTAGCCCGCGTGCCCCGCGTCCCACGGTTCGGCGATGTGGTGCACGTCGGCCAGCAGCGGGTCCTGGCGCAGGGCGACGAAGAACGGCGCCGAGGCGTCGAAGCCGCCGCGCGTGCGACCGAGCACGCTGGCGAGGTCGTAGCGGAAGCCGTCCACGCCCATCCGCGAGACCCAGAAGCGCAGCGCATCGAGCACGAACTGCGTGACCCGCGGGTGCACCACGCGCAGCATGTTGCCGCAGCCGCTGTGGTTCTCGCAGCGGCTGCGGTCCTCGCGCATCAGGGCGTACCACGACGGGTTGTCGAGCCCGCGGAAGCACAGCGTCGGGCCATGCTCGTCGCCCTCGGCCGTGTGGTTGAACACCAGGTCCAGCACCACCTCGATGCCGGCCTCGTGCAGGGCGTGCACCATGGCGCGGAACTCGGCGACCGCGCCGGCCGGCGTGCGGTCGGCGGCCAGCCGCGGGTCGGGGCAGAACAGGCCGATCGGGTTGTAGCCCCAGTAGTTGCGAAGCCCGCGCTCGACCAGGTGGCGTTCGTCCAGCGCGTGCGTCACCGGCAGCAGCGACAGCGTGGTCACCCCGAGCCGTCGCAGGTGCGCGAGCGCCACCGGATGCGCCAGCGCCGCGAAGGTGCCGCGGATCGGATCCGGGATGCCGGGCAACTGCATCGTGAAGCCGCGCACGTGCAGTTCGTAGATGACCACGTCGCGCGGCCGGTGGCGCGGCCGGTTGGCGCAGCCCGGGGCGGGCCCCGGATCGTCGAGCACGACCGACTTCAGCGCGCTGGCGGCGTTGTCGCGCGGGTCGGGCAGGCGTTCGCCGTCCGGGAGGCTGGTGACGTGGCCGTAGTGCTCGTCCTGCCACGCGAAGCGGCCTTCGATGGCGCGCGCATAGGGATCGAGCAGCAGCTTGTTCGGGTTGAAGCGGCGCCCCGCTTCCGGGCGCCACTCGCCGTGCGCGCGGAAGCCGTAGCGCAGGCCGGCGCGCGCGCCGCGCAGCAGGCCGTGGAACACGCCGTCGTCCGGGCCACGCAGGGCCGCGCGCGTTTCGCGGCCGGCATCGTCGAACACGCACAGGTCGATCGCGCGCGCGCGCTGCGAGAAGACCGCGAAGCGCACGCCGTCGTCGCACGGTACGGCGCCGAGCACCTGCGGGCGGCCGTCGTCCAGTGCGAGCGCGTCGCTCATGCCGGCACCAGGACTACGGTCGCCAGCGGCGGCAGGGTCAGCGAGAGCGTGCGCCGGCGCTCGCCTGCGGGCAGGTCGTGGGTGCGCAGCACGCCTTCGCCGTTGCCGAGGTCGCTGCCGCCGTAGTGGCGCGAGTCGGTGTTGAGCGCCTCGCGCCAGGTGGCCGGCGCATCGTCCGGCAACGGCACGCGGTAGCCGTGCCGCGGCACCGGGGTGAAGTTGCACGCCACCAGCGCGATGCCGCCCTCGCCGTCGCGGCGCGCCCAGGCCAGCACGCTGTGCTCGGCGTCGTCGCCGATGAGCCACTCGAAGCCAGCCGCCTCGCAGTCGCGCCGGTGAAGGGCCGGCGTGGCGCGATACAGCCGATTGAGGTCGCCGACCAGCCGCATCACGCCCGCGTGGCGCGGGTCGTCGAGCAGGTGCCACGGCAGCGCCTCGTCGTGGCGCCATTCGTGCGGCTGGGCGAACTCCTGGCCCATGAACAGCAGCTTCTTGCCGGGATGGCCCCACATGAAGCCGTAGTAGGCGCGCAGGTTGGCGAAGCGCTGCCAGTCGTCGCCCGGCATCTTGCCCAGCATCGATCCCTTGCCGTGCACGACCTCGTCGTGCGAGATCGGCAGCACGAAGTTCTCGCTGAAGGCGTACACCAGGCCGAAGGTGAGCTTGTCGTGGTGCCAGCGCCGGTGCACCGGGTCTTCGTGGATGTAGTGCAGGGTGTCGTTCATCCACCCCATGTTCCACTTGTAGTGGAAGCCCAGGCCGCCGGCATCGACCGGCGCGCTCACGCCCGGGAAGGCGGTCGATTCCTCGGCCACCACGATCGCGCCGGGCAGCGCGCCGATCTCGGTGTTGATGCGGCGGAACAGCGAGATCGCCTCGAGGTTCTCGCGCCCGCCGTGCGCGTTGGGGATCCATTCGCCGGGCTTGCGCGAGTAGTCGCGGTAGAGCATCGAGGCGACCGCGTCCACGCGCAGGCCGTCGACGCCGTAGTGCTCGACCCAGAAGCGGGCGCTGCCGGCGAGGAAGTCGCGCACCTCGTTGCGGCCGAAGTTGTAGATGTGGGTGCGCCAGTCCGGGTGCCAGCCTTCGCAGGCATCGGCGTACTCGTAAAGCGCGGTGCCGTCGAAGCGCGCCAGCCCATGCGGGTCGGCCGGGAAGTGCGCCGGCACCCAGTCGACCAGCACGCCGAGGCCGCGCGCATGGCAGGCGGCGACGAAGCGGCGGAAGCCCTCGGCCGGGCCGAAGCGCGCGCTGGGTGCGAACATCCCCAGCGACTGGTAGCCCCAGGAGCCGTCGAAAGGATGCTCGCCGGGCGGCAGCAGTTCGACGTGGGTGAAGCCCAGCGACGCGGCGTGCCCGGGCAGGGTGTCGGCGAGCGCGTCCCACGACGGGAAGCCACCGTCGTCGGCGCGCCGCCACGAGGCAGCGTGCACCTCGTAGATCGCGATCGGCGCATCGCGCCGGTTGGCATCCGCGCGCGCCGCCGGCAACGCCGTGGCCGGCGGCGGCACGGCGACCTTGCTCGCGGTGGCGGGTCGCAGTTCGCTGGCGAAGGCGTAGGGATCGGCGCGCGCCGGCAGCAGGTGGCCGTCGCGGTCGAGCAGTTCGTACTTGTAGAGATCGCCCGCACCGACCTCGGGGATGAACAGCTCCCACACGCCGGCGTCGTGGCGCAGGCGCATCGGGTGGCGGCGCCCGTCCCACTGGTTGAACGAGCCGACCACGCTCACCCGGCGCGCGTTCGGCGCCCACACCGCGAAGCGGGTGCCGGCGACGCCGTCGAGCACGAGCGGATGCGCGCCCAGCACGGTCCACGGCCGCGGGTGGCGGCCGTCGCGCAGCGCATGCAGGTCGCCGTCGGCAAGCAGCGGCGGGAACGCGTACGGATCGGCCGACTCGGTGGTCGCGCCGCCGTCCCAGGCCACGCGGAGCCGGTACGGGATGCGCCGCGCGAGGCCGCGCAGTTCGCCTTCGAACAGGCCCCCGGGGTCGCGCCGCGCGAGCGCGCCGAGCGTCTGCCCGGTGGCGGCGTCGATCGCCGACACCGCGGCGGCGCCCGGCAGCAGGGCGCGCAGCCACCAGCGTCCGCCGGCCGCGGCGTGCAGGCCGAGCACGGCGAAGGGATCGGCGTGGCGCGCGCCGAGCAGCGCCGCGGCGTCCGCCCCCCCGAGCATGGATCAGCCGCGACGACCGCCGGTCGGCGGGGGCAGGGTGGCGGGAGCCCAGACGCGGGCCACGTAGTCGCGCACGGTGCGGTCGACCGAGAACATGCCCATGCCGGCGATGTTGCGCGCCACCGCGGCGTGCCAGCGCGCGGGGTCGGCGCGCAGGGCGTCGACGCGCGCGTGGGCGGCGCAGTAGTCGGCGAAGTCGGCCAGCAGGAAGTAGCGGTCGACGTGCAGCAGGTCGTCGACCATCGCGCGGTAGCGCTGCGGCTCATCGGCGCTGTACAGGCCGCCGGCGATGTCGTCGAGCACCGCCTGCAGCGCCGGGTTCTGCTGCGCGATCCAGCGCGGGTGGTAGCCCACCTCGCGCAGCCGCGCGATGCCCTCGGCACGGTGGCCGAACACGAACACGTCCTCGGTGCCGATCGCCTCGGCCATCTCGATCGTGGCGCCGTCCCAGGTGCCGATGGTCAGCGCGCCGTTGAGCGCGAACTTCATGTTGCCGGTGCCCGAGGCCTCGGTGCCGGCGGTGGAAATCTGCTCCGAGAGGTCGGCCGCCGGGATGATGGTCTCGGCCAGGCTCACGCCGTAGTTGGGCAGGAAGACCAGTTTCAGCCGGTCGTCGAGCCGCGGGTCGGCGTTGACCACGCGCCCGATGTCGTGCGCCAGCCGCACCACCTGCTTGGCCGCGTGGTAGGCGGTGGCGGCCTTGCCCGCCATCACCACCACCCGCGCCGGCCAGCCGCGGCCATCGGGGCCGTGCGGCTGCGCGAGCATCGCGCGGTAGCGCGCGGCCACGTGCAGCAGGTTGAGCAGTTGCCGCTTGTACTCGTGGATGCGCTTGACCTGCACGTCGAACAGCGCGGCGGGATCGACCCGCACGCCGGCGTCGCGCGCGATGCGCGCCGCAAGGCGACGCTTGTTGGCGCGCTTGGCGGCGGCGAGTGCGGCGTGCAGGGCGGGATCGTCGGCCTGCTCGCGCAGGCGCGACAACTGCGCCAGGTCGCGCCGCCAGCCGTCGCCGAGGCGCGCATCGAGCAGCGCGCCGAGCGCGGGGTTGGCCTGCGCCAGCCAGCGGCGCGGGGTCACGCCGTTGGTCACGTTGTGGAAGCGCTGCGGGAACAAACGCGCGTAATCGGCGAAGATCGTCTCCACCATCAGCCGCGAGTGCAGCGCGGCGACGCCGTTGACGCGGTGCGAGGCCACCACCGCCAGCGCGGCCATGCGCACGCGGCGCTCGCCCGACTCGTCGATCAGCGACACGCGCTGCACCATCGCCTCGTCGCCCGGGAACTTCGCGCGCACCTCGGCCAGGAAGCGGTGGTTGATCTGGTAGATCAGGTCCAGGTGGCGCGGCAGCAGGCGCTCGAACAGGCGCAGCGGCCAGGTTTCGAGCGCTTCCGGCATCAGGGTGTGGTTGGTGTAGGACACCGCCTCGGTGGTGATGCGCCAGGCGTCGTCGAAGCCCATGCCGTGCTCGTCGACCAGCAGGCGCAGCAGTTCGGCCGGGGCCAGCGCGGGGTGCGTGTCGTTGAGGTGGATCGCGTTGCGGCGGCCGAGGTCGTCCAGCGTGCCGCGCTCGGCGAGGTGGCGGCGCAGCAGGTCCTGCAGCGAGGCCGAGACCAGCAAGGCCTCCTGCCGCAGGCGCAGCTCGCGGCCGGCGTCGTGGCTGTCGTCCGGGTAGAGCACCCAGTTCAGGGTATCGGCGGCCACCGCGTCGCGCGCGGCGCCGGCGTAGTCGCCTCGGCACACGGCGGCGAAGTCGATCGGGCGCTCCGGCCGCGCATGCCACTGGCGCAGGGTCGCCACGCGCTCGCCGTGGTGCGCGGGCACCACGAAGTCGAAGGCGCGCGCAACCACGCGTTCGGCCGGCACCCAGCGGCTGCCGCCGGCGTGGTCGGATTCGACCCGGCCGCCGAAGCACACCGTGTATTCGACCTCGGGGCGCTCGAATTCCCAGCGCGAACCGTCGCGCAGCCAGTCGTCGGGCGACTCGGACTGGCGTCCGCCCGGCGTGCCCTGCGCGAACATGCCGTAGCGGTAGCGCAGGCCGTAGCCGAAGGCGGGCAGCCCGAGTTCGGCGAAGGCATCGAGGAAGCAGGCGGCCAGCCGGCCGAGCCCGCCGTTGCCGAGCGCGGCGTCGGGTTCGGCCTCCAGCACGTCGCCGATTTCGATCCCGCGCGCGGCGAACTCGGCGCGCAGCGCACCCTCCACGCCCAGCGCGGACAGCGCGTTGCCGAGCGCGCGGCCCATCAGGAATTCCATCGACAGGTAGTGCACGCGGCGGCAGGCCGCGGGGCCGCGGGTGGCGTCTTCGGCCTGGGTGCGGGCGAAGCGGCGCGCCAGCACGTCGCGGCAGGCATCGGCCGCGCAGCGCAGCGCGAGGCGGGCATCGAGTCGTCCGGGCTCGCCCTCGGCGAGGACGCGGAAGCGGGCGACGATCTCATCGCCGAGGGCGGCCGGCGGCGCGGCGGGGGTCAGGGGCATCCGGTGTCGATCCCGGCGGGCGACAGGCCCGCGACAAGCGTGGCGGCAGCTTAGGCCGGGGGTCGCCGGCGGGCACGCCCGTGCAAACGTATTCATCGCAGTTGCGGCATGAAATCGCACTAGTTTCAGCGCCTTGCGTGATCGCCGACCTTGGGAGGGGCCGATGATCGGCAGTGCCGCGATCCAGGTCGGTGTGTTCGTCGCGCTCACGCTGGCCGTGGCCGTGGCGACATGGTGGAAGTGCCGCGGCGCGGTGCACGCCAAGGACCCCGCCAAGGAGTACTTCCTCGCCGGCGGCGGCCTGACCTGGCCGTTCATCGCCGGCTCCCTGCTGCTGACCAACATCTCCTGCGAGCAATTGGTCGGCATGAACGGGGCGCAGTTGATGCTGGTGGCGTGGTGGGAGTTCGGCGCCGCGGCCGGCCTGCTGGTGCTGGCCCACGTGCTGGTGCCGATGTACTACCGCTACAACTGCACCACCACCACCGAACTGCTGGAGAAGCGGCTCGGCGATGCCGGCGTGCGCGCCACGGTGTCGGTGCTGTTCCTGCTCGGCTATCTCTTCATCCTGCTGCCGGTGGTGCTCTACACCGGCGCGGTGTTCATGCGCGAGATGTTCGCGCCCGACCTGCCGGTGATCGCGATCGCCGCCGCCTACGCGCTGGCGGGCCTGGCCTACGCGGCGTTCGGCGGCCTGCGCGCGATCGCGGTCAGCGACACCTGGAACGGCATCGGCCTGCTGGTGATGGGCGGCGCGGTGCTGTGGTTCGCCCTCGACGCGGTGGGCTTCGACGTGTCCGGCATCCCGCCCGAGCGCTGGACCCTGGTCGGCGCGGCCGACTCCGAGATCCCCTGGCACACCCTGCTCACCGGGATGCTGTTCATCCACGTGTTCTACTGGGGCACCAACATGGTCATCGCGCAGCGCGCGCTGGCCGCCGGCAGCGTGCGCGAGGCGCAGAAGGGCATCTACGCCGCGGCGGTGATGAAGCTGCTGCTGCCGGCCATTGTGGTGGTGCCGGGCGTGATCGCCTACAAGCTGTACGGCGACACCGGCGATGCGACCTACGGCCGGCTGGTCGCCGACGTGCTGCCGCCGTGGATGAGCGGCGCGTTCGCGGCGATGATCTTCGGCGCGGTGCTGTCGTCGTTCAATTCCTGCCTCAACTCGGCGTCCGCGCTGTACACCTGCGACCTGCACCTGAAGTACGTCGGCTCGAAGGCCGACGTGAAGCGCGTGGGGCAGTGGGTGGCGGTGCTCTACACCATCGTGCCGGTGCTGATGGTGCCGCTGTACGCCGACGCGAAGAGCATCATCGCCCTGCTGCAGCAGTTGAACGGGCTGTACTCGATGCCGGTGCTGGCGGTGTTCATCGTCGCCATCGCCTTCTCCGGCGTAGACGGCCGCGCGGCGCGCGCAGGCCTCGCCTTCGGTGCCGCGCTGTACGCGGTGTTCACCTTCGCCTGGACGCCGCTGCATTACATCCACCTGATGTTCATCACCCTCGTCGCCACCGTGGCCTTCATCCTGCTGTTGTCGCGCTGGATGGTGCGCGGTGGCGGGGTGGCGGTCGTCGCTCTGGGGTAGGGAGCGAGGGCCCAGGGCCCAGGGCCCAGAGAAGCAGTGCTTCGGGCGCGCTCTTGACTGGGCCCTGAGCCCTGGGCCCTGGGCCCGCTGCAATCGGGGTATAGGGCCCAGGGTATGGACGCCGGGGGTCGGGCGGCGGTCGCGCCACCGCACCGCCCCTCGCGGGGTGGCACCTGTCCCGGCGCGATGAACCCTCAGGCGGCCGAATGGCTGGGGTCGCGCTCGGGGACCGGCTCGATGCTCGGGTCCTCTTCGACCCTCAGCAGGCACGCTGCGGCCAGCAGCAGGCTGATCCCGCTGAGCACGAGGGCGAAGATGGCGCGGTTCTCGAACAGGTCCCTCACCAGCATGCCGAGGCCCAGCGCGGCGACGATCTGGGGCAGGCAGATGAACATGTTGAACAGGCCCATGAACACGCCCATGCGCTTTTCCTCGATGCATCCGGCCAGCAAGGCATAGGGCATCGACAGGATGCTGGCCCAGGCGACCCCGACCAGCGCAAAGCTCCCCAGCAGCCAAACAGGCTGCGGCGCCACGTACATCGAAAGGAACCCGATTCCGCCGAGGACCAGTGCGCTGCCGTGGACGAGACGGCGGTTCAGCACGAAGCGCGCCGAATAGAAGGCCAGAAGCAGGGCCACCACCATCGACGAGAGTCCGTAGATGCCCATGTAGGACCCGACGAGGTCCGCCGCGTCCTGGAACGCCCGATTGTCGGCTGCGAACGCTTCCGCGCTTTCGGGGACGGACATGTCGTAGGCGCCGATGACCGGTGCAGGTGCATTGAAGACATGTTCGGTCAGGCCTGGCGTCGCCATGCTCCACATCGCGAAGAATGCGAACCAACTGAAGAACTGCACGAGGCCCATCGCCCGCATCTGCCTCGGCATGTGGCGGATGTTGTGCAGGATGTCGGACACCAGGCGACCGCGAGACTTCTCGGCTTCGAATCGTTCGAGATCCTCCGGCGGATACTCCCTGGTCGTGAACACCGTCACCAGCACGCATGCGAGGAAAGCGAAGGCACCGACCGCGAAGGCCACCTGTACGGACGGCGGGATCACGCCCGGCGGTGCTTCGTTGGTGACGCCGAGTTGATTGATGAGCCACGGCAGGTTGCTGGCGATCCAGGTGCCGATCCCGATGATCAGCGTCTGGATCACGAAGCCGTAGCTGCGCTGGCGCTCCGGCAGCTTGTCCGCGACCAGTGCGCGGAACGGTTCCATGCTGATGTTCATCGACGCATCGAGCACCCACAGCATGCCGGCGGCGATCCAGAGCGTCGGCGAGTGGGGCATGTAGAGCAGCGCGATCGAACTCAAAATGGCGCCGATCAGGAAGTAGGGCCGGCGACGGCCGAAGTACGGGTGCCACGTGCGGTCGCTGAAATAGCCGACGATGGGCTGGACTAGCAATCCGGTCAGGGGCGCGGCCAGCCACAGCCCCGGGATCATGTCTTTTTCGGCGCCGAGCGTCTGGAAGATCCGGGATACGAAGCCGCCCTGCAGGGCGAATCCGAACTGGATTCCGAGGAATCCGAAGGACATGTTCCAGATTTGCCAGAAGGACAGGATGGGACGCTCCTTTCGAGTCGCCCCCACGCCCTGTCCGCGCGTCACTTCGGCCATCTCCCACCCCCGTCGCTATTCGGCAGCACGGTACATCGGCCTGGGGTGTTGTGCACCGCCTGCATTCGTATGCATCGCCTGCATCGTTACGCCAGCCCATCGTCGCCGATCCGTTGCCGATATCGGAGCACCTCGGCGGGTATGCTCGGCGGGAGTGAACAAGCGAATGGTGGCGAAATGGTGCGCGAGCTGGAGGGTCCCGGCATGGGGTCGAAGGTTGGAACACGAGCGCGGACGAAAGGCGCCGAGACAGAGCGTGGTCGAGCCGGGTCACGAGCGTTCCCGGCGCTGCGGCGAGTCGGATGGTTGATGCTCTCCGTCGCCCTCGCCGCCTGCGGGCGCGCGCCGGAGCCGCCCGCGCCGGCGCCGACGCCGACGCCGGCCGCCACCGAATCCTTCTACGGCACGCTGGCGCCGATCGCCGCCAAGCCGGTGTACTTCGTGGTCACCGACCGCTTCGCCAACGGCGATCCGTCGAACGACCAGCGCGACCAGGGTGGCGCGCATCCGACCTGGGACCTGCCGCTGCGCAACGAGGACGGCTCGCTGTCGCTCGGCCCCGATGGCACCGGCGACCATCTCGGATATCTCGGGGGCGACTTCAGGGGCGTGCTCGATCACGCGGCCCACATCCGCGGCATGGGTTTCGGCGCGGTGTGGATCACGCCGATCGTCGACAATCCCGACCAGTCGTTCACCGGCGGCCGGCGACCGACGCCGACCTCGTTCCTCACCGACCAGGGCAAGAGCGGCTACCACGGCTACTGGGGCATCAACTTCTGGCGCCTCGACGAGCACCTGCCCAGCGAAGGCCTCGACTTCCGCGCGTTCACCGCCGGCATGCGGGCGCAAGGCCTCGACATCGTGCTCGACGTGGTGGCCAACCACGGCTCGCCCGCGTACACGATGCCGGTGGCGCAGCCGCAGTTCGGCCAGTTGTACGACGCCGAGGGCAAGCTCGTTGCCGACCACCAGAACCTGCCGCCCGGCCAGCTCGACCCGAAGGGCAACCCGCTGCACGCGTTCTACCTTGCCAAGCCCGACCTCGCCGAACTGTCCGACCTCGACCACGCGAACCCGGCGGTGATGGATTACCTGGTCGGCTCGACCCTGCACTGGCTGGAGCAGGGCGCATCAGCGCTGCGGCTGGACACCATGAAGCACGTGCCGTTCACCGCCTGGGCCGAGTACACGCGGCGCATCCGCGAGCGGCACTCGGGCCTGTTCATGTTCGGCGAGGTGTTCGTGCCGGAAGACGATCCGGATCCGATGGCCACGCTGGCCGAGTTCACCAAGCCGGAGAACGGCGGCGTCTCGGTGCTCGATTTCCCGCAGATGCGCGCCATGGTGCGCGCCTTCGGGCGCGAGCGCGCCGGTTTCGAGGTGCTGCTGCCCTGGCTGGCGCTGCAGGACGGACCGTACGCGAACGCCTACGAACTGATGACCTTCTACGACAACCACGACGTGCGGCGCCTGGACGCCGACGACGCGGGGTTCATCGACGCCCACCACTGGCTGTTCACCGCGCGCGGCACGCCGGTCGTCTACTACGGCTCCGAGGTCGGCTTCATGCGCGGGCTCGCGGAGCACCAGGGCAACCGCAACTACTTCGGGGCCGAGCGCATCGCCGCCGCGCAGGGCCATCCGATCCACGCGGCCCTGGTCCGCATCGGCGCGGTGCGCGCGGCTTCGGTGGCGCTGCAGCGCGGGCTGATGCTGCCGCTGGAGATCGCGGGCGAGCGCGCGGCGTTCTACCGCGTGTACCAGCACGAAGGCAGCGCACAGGTCGCGCTGGTGCTGCTCAACAAGGGCGATGCGCCGGCGTCGTTCACGGTCAGCGAGGCGCTGCAGCCCGGACGCTGGGTGCCGCAACTCGGCGGCGATCCGGTGGACGTGGCCGCCGGCGGTCGCATCGAGGCCAGCGTGCCGCCGCACGGCGCGCAGGTGTTCCTGCTCGATGCGCCGATCACGCTGCCGGCGCTGCGCGAGCGGGCGGCAAGCGCGATGACTGGCCGCGGCACCACGGCGCGCTGATCGCCCCGGCGAGGGCGCTTCATGGTGCGCCGCTGCAGGCGCGGCGCGTGCGCCGCGACCGCAACCCTTGCGCCACCGCAAAATCGGTCGCGCTGCACGCAGCGCTCCCACCCAGCCGGCCTTGCCGAAGCGCCGAAGCCGGAGCGTGGCCTTGTAGGAGCGGCGCGTGCGCCGCGACCGCAACCTCGGCACTAAGGCAGGATCGGTCGCGCTGCACGCAGCGCTCCTACATGGCTGGCCGCGTCGGGACCGCGTGGCCGGAGCGAAGCCGTGTAGGAGCGGCGCGTGCGCCGCGACCGCAACCTTCGCGCCACCGCAGGATCGGTCGCGCTGCACGCAGCGCTCCTACCCAGCCGGCCTTGCCGAAGCACCGAAGCCGGAGCGTGGCCTTGTAGGAGCGGCGCGTGCGCCGCGACTGCAACCTCGGCACTACGGCAGGGTCGGTCGCGCTGCACGCAGCGCTCCTACATTGGAGGCTTTGCCGGGACGGCGAGGCCGGCGCGAAGCCGTGTGGGAGCGGCGCGTGCGCCGCGATGCTGTTCAGTCTTGCGGCAGCCCAGTCGCGCTGCACGCAGCGCATCTGAAGTCCTCGCGTCTTGCAGGCCCTTCGACCGGTCGGGCGCTTTGGGGGCGCGGCCCGCGCGGCGGTTCAACTGCCGCAGGACTTCCGCACCACGAGCCGCGGCGGCAGCATGCGGCTGGCGACCGGCTCGCCGCGGATCTGGCGCAGCACGGTGTCGACCAGCAGTTCGCCGGCCTGCTTGGTGTCCTGGATCACGGTGGTCAGCGGCGGGATGCAGAAGCTCGCCATCGGGATGTCGTCGAAGCCGGCCACCGCGACGTGCTGCGGCACGCGCAGGCCGCGCTCGGCCAGCGCGCGGATGGCGCCGATCGCGAGCAGGTCGCTGGCGGCGAACACCGCGTCCACCGCCACGCCGCGCTCCAGCAGCTCGGCCAGCGCGCGCGCGCCGGTGACCTCGGTGGATTCGTCAGCGTCCACCTGCAGGCGCGGATCGATGCCGATGCCGGCCGCCTGCAGCGCCTCGAGGTGGCCGCGGTAGCGGTCGCCGAACTCGGGGAAGCGCGGCGAGACATCGCCGACGAAGGCGATGCGACAATGCCCACGCGCAAGCAGGTGCTCGGTGATGAGACGGCCGCCGAGGCGGTTGTCGCAGCCGATCGAGACCTCGGGCTGGCCATCCACCACCGCGCCCCAGCGCACGAAGTGCGTGCCCTGTTCGACCAGCCGCTCGAAGTTGGCCTTCGAGGCGGTGTAGTCGCCATAGCCGAGCAGGATCAGGCCGTCGGCCTTGTGGCTGTCCTGGTAGTCGGCATGCCAGTCCTCGCTCAGTTGCTGGAACGACACCAGCAGGTCGTAGCCTTGTCTCGCGCACGCGCGGGTGATCGAGCCCAGCATCGACAGGAAGAACGGGTTGATCAGCGAGTCGTCGCTGGTCGGGTCCTCGAACAGCAGCAGCGCCAGCGTCACCGAATGCTGGCGGCGCAGGTTGCTGGCGTTCTTGTCGACCTTGTAGTTGAGCTCCTTCGCGATCTGCTGGACGCGCTTGCGCGTCTCGACGCTGACCAGCGGGCTGCCGCGCAGCGCGCGCGACACCGTGGCCTGCGAGACGCCGGCGCGGTAGGCGATGTCGAACGAGGTGGCCTTGCCCTTCATGCGATTCCCGATCTGGCGCCGGCTATTCTGGCGGTGATCGTGCGCCGAGCGGTAGCGGGGCGCGGGTTCGCTGGAGCGGGCCATCGATCAGTCTCCGTGTGTGACGCCGCCCAGGCGCCCGCGATGCTGCAATGCGGCAGGCAGAGGAGTGCGCGATATCGTCTGTCGATATGCGCCTTTCGTGTCGCATGGCAGCGATCGGATGCTGCGGCGCATCACATCGATTCACGCGGTTTTCGCAGTTGCGCGGCGGTCGCGGCGAGGGCGGCGATCGCCGGCCAGTCGCGCGCGCGCAGGCGATCGGCCGGCACCATCCACGATCCGCCGACCGTGCCGACGTTGGCCAGCGCGAGGAAGCCCGGCGCGCTCGCCGCGTCGATGCCGCCGGTGGGGCAGAAGCGGACCTGCGGGAACGGACCGCCGAACGCCTTCAGCGCCGCGGTGCCGCCCGCCGGCACCGCCGGGAAGAACTTGAAGCGGCGATGGCCGTGGTCGAGGCCATGCATGATCTCGCTGGCGCTCGCCACCGCGGGGATGAAGGGGATCGGCGCGCGCTCGGCCGCCGCGTAGAGTGCCGGCGTCGCGCCCGGCGCGATCGCGAAGCGCGCGCCGGCAAAGGTGACCGCGTCGAGGTCGGCGGCGCCGAGCACCGTGCCGGCGCCGACCACCGCCTGCGGCAGTTCGCGCGCGATGAGGGCGATCGCCTCCAGCGCGACCGGCGTGCGCAGCGTCACTTCCAGCACCGGCAGCCCGGCATCGACCAGCGCGCGGCACAGCGGCAGGGCGTCGGCGAGGTGCTCGATCGCCAGCACCGGCATCACCGGCGCGGCGTCGAACACCGCGTCGACCGCGGCTGCGCGCGATTCGGGGGTCCAGCGGCTCATGCGGGCTCCTCGCGGTGCAGGGCGACGGCGGCGCCGAGCAGGCCCGGCATCGGATGGGTGACCACGTGCACCGCCACGCCCTCGAGCAGCGCCGCGAAGCGCCCCTTGGCGAGGAAGCGTTCGCGGAACGCGCTGGCGCGCAGGAACGGGATGAAGCGCGGCACGATGCCGCCGGCGATGATCACGGTGCGCGCGCCGTGCAGCAGCGCGCAGTCACCGGCCACGCTGCCGAGCACCGCGCAGAACCGCGCCAGCGTGCGTCGGGCCACCGCGTCGTGGCCGTCGAGCGCGGCGGCGACGATCGCCGCCGGGTCGCGCAGCGGCGCCTTCAGTTGGTCGAGCGTCGGCGAATCGGTGCCGGCGGCCAGCGCGGCGTCGATCTGCGCGATGCCGGCGCCGGACAGCAGGCGCTCGTTGGACGTGCGGCCATGCCGCGCGTCCATCCAGCGCGCCACCAGGCGCTCTTCGTCGCCGATCGCCGCGAAGGTCACGTGGCCGCCCTCGGTCGGCACTACCTGCCAGCCGCGCGCGGCATCGCCGACCAGCAGCGCCACGCCGAGCCCGGTGCCCGGGCCGAGCACGCTCACCGGCCCGGCCAGCGGCGCGGCGGGATCGCCGTGCAGGGTCTCGCGATCGCCGCCATCGAGCGCGGGCACGGCCCAGGCGACGGCGGCGAAATCGTTGAGGATGGTGAGCCGCGCCAGGCCGAGGGCGGCGCGCAGTTCCGCGGTGCTGAACGACCACGCGCGGTTGGTGAGCCGGATCGCGTCGCCGGTCACCGGCGAGGCGACCGCGATCGCCGCCCGCGCGGGCCTGGCGCCCACCGCGGCGAGGTAGTGCTCGGCCGCATGCTGCAGGCTGGCGAATTCGGCGCAGGGCAGGGTGCGTTGCGCGTGCAGCGTCGGCGTCGCTGCCGCGCGGTCGACCAGCGCGAAGCGCGCGTTGGTGCCGCCGATGTCGGCGACGAGATCGAGTGAGGGCGCGCCCATCGCGGCCTCAGCCGCCCACCCACAGCGCGCTGCCGCCTTCCTCGGCGGACGTCGCGTGCGCGCGCATCGGGCCGAACAGCTCGCGACCGACGCCGTGCTGGTTGCCGGCCACGTCCACCGGCGCCGGCGCGCGCGCGGCCCAGTCGGCGGGATCCACCTTCGCCTCCAGCGTGCCGGTGTCGGCGCACACCACCACCACGTCGCCGTCGCGCAGGCGCGCGATCGGCCCGCCGCAGGCGGCCTCCGGCACCACGTGGATCGCCGCCAGCACCTTGCCCGAGGCGCCGGACATCCGGCCATCGGTGAGCAGCGCGACCTTCTGCCCGCGGTCCTGCAGCACGCCCAGTGTGGGCGTCAGCTTGTGCAGTTCCGGCATGCCGTTGGCGCGCGGGCCCTGGCCGCGGATCACGGCCACGAAATCGCCGGTGAGCGTGCCGGCCTTGAACGCCGCGAGCAGCTCGTCCTGCGAGTCGAACACGCGCGCCGGCGCTTCCAGCCGGCGATGCTCGGGCTTGACCGCGCTGACCTTGACCACCGCGCGGCCGAGGTTGCCGGTGAGCCGGCGCAGCCCGCCTTCGCGGTCGAAGGGCTCGGCCACCGGCCGCAGCACGGCCGTGTCGCGCGAGGCCGTCGCCGGCGCGCGCCAGCGCAGCGTGGTCCCGTCGAGCCAGGGCTCCTGCGCCTGCGCCGACAGCGGGCCGCCGTGCACGGTGCGGATGTCGTCGTGCAGCAGGCCCGCGGCCAGCAGTTCGCCGATCACGAAGCCCAGACCGCCGGCGGCGTGGAAGTGGTTCACGTCGGCGCTGCCGTTGGGGTACACGCGCGCCAGCAGTGGCGTGTGGCGCGAAAGTTCGTCGAGGTCGTCCCAGTCGATCGCGAGCCCGGCCGCGCGGGCGATCGCCACCAGGTGGATCGCATGGTTGGTCGAGCCACCGGTGGCCGCGAGGCCCACCATCGCGTTGACGATCGCCTTCTCGTCGACGGTGCGGCCGATCGGCGTGTACTCGGCGCCGAGCGCGGTGATCGCGCAGGCCCGTTCGGCGGTGGCGATGGTGAGCGCGTCGCGCAGCGGCGTGTTGGGATTGACGAAGGCAGTGCCCGGCAGGTGCAGGCCCATCATCTCCAGCAGCATCTGGTTGCTGTTGGCGGTGCCGTAGAAGGTGCACGTGCCGGGGCCGTGGTAGGACTTCGACTCGGCCTCCAGCAGTTCCTCGCGCGTGACCTTGCCTTCGGCGTAGGCCTGGCGCACGCGCGCCTTCTCCGCGTTCGGCAGGCCGGGCGTCATCGGGCCGGCGGGGACCAGGATCGCCGGCAGGTGGCCGAAGGCGAGCGCGCCGATCAGCAGGCCCGGCACGATCTTGTCGCACACGCCGAGCAGCAGGGTGGCGTCGAACATCTCGTGCGACAGCGACACCGCGGTGGCCATCGCGATCACGTCGCGCGACCACAGCGAGAGCTCCATCCCGGTGCGGCCCTGGGTGACGCCGTCGCACATCGCCGGCACGCCGCCGGCGACCTGCGCGGTGGCGCCGCGGTTGCGCGCGGCCATCTTGATCAGTTCGGGATAGTGCTGCATCGGCTGGTGCGCCGAGAGCATGTCGTTGTAGGCGGTGACGATGCCGAGGTTGGGCGCCCGCTGGCCGCGCAGCAGGTCCTTGTCGGTGCCGGAGGCGGCGAAGCCGTGCGCGAGGTTGCCGCAGGACAGGCGCGCGCGCGCGGTGCCGGCCTCGCGCGCGGCATCGATGCGCGCGAGGTAGGCGGTGCGCGTCGGTGCGCTGCGCTCGGTGATGCGGGCGGTGACGCGTTCGACGGCGGGGTGCAGGGACATCAGGGACTCCAGTGGATCTCGATCGTCGCGCCCGGCGCATGCAGCAGGGCGCCGACGGGCAACCGCAGCGGGTCGGGCGCGCGCTGCGCCTGTTCGAGCACTGCGCTCTTGTCGTGTCCGGTGATGGCGAGCAGCACGCGCCGGCTGCGCAGCATGCGCGACAGCGTGAGGCTGACCCGCGGATGCGGGCCGGCGGCGGGCATCGGGTCGGGCAGGATCGCGGCGGCGGCGTCGCCGCCGGCGGGATCGAGCGCGCGGGGGAGGTTGGGCGAGCCGGGGAACAGCGAGCCGAAATGGCCGTCGACGCCCATCCCGAGCAGGGTGGCGTCGAACGGATCGGGCAGCACCTCGAGCCCCGCTTCGGCGAACGCCGGGTCGGGCGCGCCGGCCGGCGACTCGGGCACCAGCGGCAGCCAACGGATGCCATCGGCACCCGCGAAGGCGTCCTGCATCTGACGCAGGTTGCAGTCGGGATGCGTGCGGGGCACCCAGCGCTCGTCGGAGGGCAGCACGACGACCTTCGACCAGTCGCGCCGCCGCGCGGCAAGGCGGCGGAACACCGGTGGCGAAGTGCGCCCGCCGGCCAGCGCCAGCACCGCCGCGCCGCGCTCGGCCAGCGCCGTATCGAGCGCGGCGTCGATGCGTGCGGCGACCGCTGCGGCGAGCGCGTCGGCGTCGGCGTGTTGGATCAGGGTCCAGGCCATGGCGTGCCGCTCACTCGCGCCAGGAATGGCCGTGGCGCTCGGTCAGCGCCAGCGCGCTGGCCGGGCCCCAGGTGCCTGCAGGGTAGTTCTTCGGCGCCATGCCGGCCGCCTTCCAGCCGGCGAAGATGCCGTCCACCCACTGCCAGGCGGCCTCGGTCTCGTCGCGGCGCACGAACAGGGTGCCGTTGTTCTCGATCGCGTCGAGGTACAGCCGCTCGTAGGCAAGCCGCCGGCTCACGCCGTCGAAGGTCTCGTGCAGGTCGAGGTCGAGCGAGACCTGGGACAGCTTGAGCCCGTCGCGGTCGAGGCCCGGCGTCTTGTTCATCAGGGTCAGTTCGATGCGCTCGTCCGGCTGCAGGCGGATCACCAGTTCGTTGGGCTGCGCCTGCGCGCCGCCGCGGGCGAAGATCGAGTGCGGCACGGCGCGGAACTGGATGTAGATCTCGGTCATGCGCCGCGGCAGGCGCTTGCCGGTGCGCAGGTAGAACGGCACGCCCGACCAGCGCCAGTTGTCGATGTGGGCGCGCAGCGCGACGAAGGTCTCGGTGCCGCTGGCGCGGCCGAGCTCGTCGCGGTAGCCGGGCACCGCGTGGCCGTCGATCGCGCCCGGCGTGTACTGGCCGGCGATGCTGTGTCCGGCGACCTCGGCCGCGCCGATGCCGCGCAGCGATCGCAGCACCTTGATCTTTTCGTTGCGCACCGCGCTGGGGTCGAACTGCGAGGGCGGCTCCATCGCGGTCAGGCACAGCAGCTGCAGCAGGTGGTTCTGCAACATGTCGCGCATCGCCCCGGATTCGTCGTAGTAGTCGCCGCGGCCCTCGACGCCGACCGTCTCGGCCACGGTGATCTGCACCTGGGCGATGTGGCGCGCGTTCCACAGCGGCTCGAACAGCGCGTTGCCGAAGCGCAGCGCCAGCAGGTTCTGCACGCCCTCCTTGCCGAGGTAGTGGTCGACCCGGAACACGCGGGCCTCGTCGAACACGCAGGACACGCCGTCGTTGATCGCGATCGCGCTCTCGAGGTCGTGGCCGATCGGCTTTTCCAGCAGCACGCGCGTGCCCTTGGCGCCGAGGCCCATCGCGCCGAGGGCTTCGCAGGTCGCCGCGTAGAAGCGCGGGGCGGTGGACAGGTGGTAGACGACGTCGCCGTCGCGCAACGACAGGATGCGCTCGCCGAGCGCGCCCATGCTGGTCATGTCGCCCAGGGTGGCGGGCTGGTAGACGCAGCGCTCGAGCAGCGCGCGCAGGTGCGCTTCGCTGACCTCGCCCTGCGGCACGCGGCGGGCGATCGATTCCGCGACCAGGGTGCGGAAGCCTGCGTCGTCGAGCGCGCTGCGCGCGGTGCCGAGGATGCGCAGCCGCTGCGGCAGCAGGCCGTTGCGCTGCAGGCCGTACAGCGAGGGCAGCAGCATGCGCTGCGCGAGGTCGCCGGTGGCGCCGAAGATCACCAGCAGGGTGGCGGGTTGGTGGGTCATGGAGGGGCCGGGGTGGGGATCACCCTAGCCTAATTCCGAGTCCCCCGCGGGTCATGCCTGCATACGTTTGCACGTGGACGGAGCGCCAGCCGTGCGTGTCGCCCCGCCGCGCACGCGGACGTCCCGGGCATCGCGAGCCGGCCGGATCCGCGGCCCGCGATGCCGCGTCGAGGTCAAGGGGTCGCCGACTCGAATCCGCCGCGGAACAGCAGGTCGTCGTTGACGCGGACCACGGCCGGGACCAGGATCTCGACGCCGCAGTTGTCGGTCACCCGGATGGTCAGCCCGTGGTCGCCGAGCGGCCGCAGGTTGCCGAGGTTGATTACGCCGTCGCTCGCGCCGACCGAGACGGTCCCGCCGAAGCTTCCCTGCGAAGCCAGCACGGTGGCGGCGATGCTGCCGTTGTCGGAGAACACGCCGGGCGTGATCGTCAGGTTGCCGCCGAGGAACCCGGACACGAAGGTGGGATAGGCCACGTCCGGTTGGGTGTTGGCGAGGATGTTGACGTTGACGACGTTGCCGGCCGCCGACAGTTCGCCATCGCTGACCTGGAAGCGCAGGCTGCCCGAGGTCGCCGCGCACGAGGCGCCGAGGCTGGCCGTGATCTCGCCGTTGGTGTTGGCGATCGCGGTCGCGGTCACGCCGGTGGCGGTGCCGCCGGGCACCTGGGTGACCACCAGCGAGCCCGCGCTCGACTCGGTGTCCTGCACGCGCGCGATGAACACGCCGGTGCGGGCCGGGCTGCCCTGCACCACGTTCCACGGCAGGCTCAAGGTCGCGCTGAAGAACGGCGGCGTGTTTCCCGTCACCGTCACCGACAGGGGCGACTCGCGGGTGGCGCCGCAGTTGTCGGTGGCGCGGACCGTGATGGTGTGGATGCCGGTCGGTTGCAGATTGGACAGGCTCACCACGCCATTGGACGCACCCACCGCAACGCCGCCGGTGTAACTGCCCTGCGAGACCAGCGTGGTGCTGGCGATGCTGCCGTTGTCGGCGGGGCCGTTCGTCGGGTTGACGGTCCGTGCCGCGCCGACGGGTCCGGAAACGCCCGCCGGATAGGCGAGCGTCGGCGGCGTGTCGGCTGCGACGTTGACCTGCAGGTCGCCGCTGCCGGCGAGCGAGCCGTCGCTCACCTGCAGGCGCACCGTGCCCGAGGTGGCGCTGCACGACGCGACCGGGTTGGCGGACACCGTGCCGTTGGCGGCGATGCTGTAGTTGGAGATCGTGACGCCGGTCGCGGTGCCGCCGGCGACCTGGCTCATCGCCAGCGCGGTCGCCGTGGTCTGCGCGTCGCCCACGGTGCCGATGAAGAGTGCGCTGCCGGCGGGACTGCCCTGCTGGCGCGCGATCGCGGCACCGGGCGTGAAGGTCGGCGCGGTGTTGCCGACCGCGGTCACCGTGACGTCGATCGAGGCATTGGTGATCGCGCCGCAGTTGTCCGTGGCGCGCACGAAGATGACGTGCCCGCCGGTGGGGCCGGCGTTGCCCAGCGTCGCCGCGCCGCTCGCGGCGTTGATCGACACGCTGCCCGTGAAGCCGCCCAGCGAGGGCACGCTGATGCCGGCGATGCTGCCGTTGTCCGACGGACCGGTCGCGGGATTGACCACGATGCCGCTGCCCTGCGACAGCGCGACGGTGCCGTAGCCCAAGGTCGGCGCTGCGTTGGCGAGCACGTTCACCTGCAGGTTGGCGCTGGCGCTGGCGACGCCGTCGCTGGACTGCAGGCGCACGGTGCCGCTGGTCGCCGTGCAGGAGGCTGCGACGGTGGCGGTGATCGTGCCGTTGGTGTTGGTGATCGGTCCCACGGTGACGCCGGTGGCGGTGCCGCCGGGGACCACGCTGACGGCGAGCGAGCCGGCGGGCGTCTCCGCATCGCTCGTGGTGGCGAGTGTGACCGCGGCGCCGGCCGGGCTGCCCTGCTGGCGCGACAGCGCCGGGGCGGCGTTGATGACCGGGGCCGCGTTGCCGTTGATGGTGAAGTTCGTGGCCGAAACGCCGGCCGGCTCGGCGAAGTCGTCCTCGCGCACGCGCACGCGCGCCTGGGTGGTCGGATGGTTGGGCACCGTGAAGGTGCGCGAGCCGGTGTTCGTCACGCCGCTGGCGATCGTCACCGGGAACGTCACGCCGCCATCGGTGGACAGTTCCAGGGTGACGAAGCCGGCGAGGCCGGGGGAATTGGTCCAGGTGATCGTGCCCTGCTGGCCGGCGGTGAAGCTCGCGGCGCTCACCGCGACGTTGGTGATCGTGTCCGCGTTGCCGTCGGCGTTGCTGTCGCGGAACCAGCCGACATCGCGCAGCAACTGCGGGGTGAGGTCGAGGTCGAGGGGCTGGCCGGCGTTGATCGACGGCTCCATCAACAGGTTCGGGCCGGCCGTGCCGTTCCAGTGCGAGATCGACGAGCCCTGCTGGAAGGTGGGCGGGTTGAAGGTCTCGACGCTGCCGTCGGGCTCGCGCGCGGCGGTGAGGAAGCCGGATGCGATGCGCACGTTGGCGCCGGTCCAGATCACGTCGCTGGTGTTGGTGAACGAAGCGACGCGCGCGGCAGCCGTCATCTGCGCCCAGGTCTGGCCGCTGTCCTGGTCGCGCTGGAAGCGCGAGAAGACGTCCGAACGGTCGAAGGGGTAGGTTCCGTCCGGCTCGACGAGGGACAGGAAGCCCAGGCCGTGGCCGAGTTCGTGCAGCAGGACCACCAGCAGGTTGATCTCGCCGTTCGGCGTGTTGGTGTCGTAGCCGTAGTAGAAGCGCACGTTGCCGCCGAGGCAGCCGTTGTCGACGCTGCTGTTGACGGTGGCGGTGATCTCGGACGTGGCGCCGTTCTGGTCGGCGCCCAGCAGCTTGTTGGCGAGCGCGACCGGGAAGGTGATGCCGCCGGGCCCGCCGATGCCCTGGCCCACGATCAGGATCGCCGAGGTGGGGCCGGCCGCGGCCAGCACCGCGCCGCCGGGATTGCAGGTGAGCGGGCTGAACTGGGCCGAGACGTTGGTCGCCACCGTGCTGTCGAGGGCGAGGCCCCAGATGCCGACTGCCCGGTTGAGCAGGTTGGCGCGCTGCTGGCCGCGGGTGGTGCCGGGATTGCCGCCGACCGGCGTGGCGGGCGTGTTGTCGTTGAAGCCGGCGCCGGTGGTGACCGAGAACGCCGCGGCCTTGGCGCCCTGGGACCGATTCGCCTGCTCGATCAGGGTTTCATAGCGGCGCTGCTGCATCGGCGTGAGGCCGTGGCGGGCGGCGCGACTGGCCACGTCGTCGTGCGCGGGCGCCGCGGGGGGCGTGGGCAGCGCCTTGCCGCCGAGCAGGTCGCGGCCGAGGAAGCGTTGCGCCTCGTCGATGCTGCCGACGCAGCCGAGCACCGGCTCGCCGTCGGGCCCGAGGCGGGCGAGGGCGACCTGCTGGAAACGGCCCTCGAGCGGCAGCTCCTGGTGGCCGTCGGCCAACTTGCGCGCGCCGAGTCCGAGCGTGTCGCGACGCGCGACCTGGTCAAGGTAATCGGCCAGCGCCACGTCGTCGGGCGAGGCGGTCCGGGCGCCGGCGGCGCACGACAGCGCGAGCAACAGCGCCGCGAGCGACCGGTGGAATGCGGGATGGGTGCGCATGGCGAGGGTTCCTGTCAGGACCGTCGAGGGCATCCGCAGCTGCACCGGCGGGCCCCTCGACGCGGCCCACGGGACGGCGCGCACGCAGGTCCGCGTGGCGCTCATGCCCGGAATCGGGGGACGGCGGGCGATTCCCTCACCGCAGGCCGGTGACTTGACCCGGCCGGGTCGCGCCGCCATCGTGGCCGGACCCCCGCGCCGCAGGACCGCCCGCATGGCCGAGCCGTTGTCGACCCCCTCCGCGCCCACCCGCCGTGGCTGGCGCGCGCGCGTCGCGCTCGGCGTCACCGGCGTGCTGCTGCTCGCGCTGCTGGCCGTGATGTGGTGGTGGGACCACGAACCCGGGCCGTTCGACGTGGTGGCCCGGGCCCAGGCCCATGCGAGCGCGCACGGCCACCGCCCGGTCACCGGCACCACCACCACCTCGACCCTGGTCGAAGTCGCGCGCACCCTGCTCGACAAGCGCGGCGGCTACCTCGCCAACGACCTCGCCCCGCCCGGCGCGCTGATGGACAACGTGCCGAACTGGGAGCTCGGCGTGGTGCTGCAGATGCGCGACCTCGCGCGCGCGCTGCGCGACGATTTCTCGCGCGCGCAGACCCAGTCGATGGAGGACGTCGACCTGCGCGACGCCGAGAACTTCTTCTCCTACAAGCGCGAGAAGTGGATCCTGCCCTCGTTCGAGAGCGGGCTGCAGGGCGGCATCGAGAAGACCGAGTCCTACCTCACCCGCCTCGGCGACGATCGCGCCGATGACGCGCAGTTCTACGCCCGCGCGGACAACCTCTCGCGCTACCTCGAGTCGGTCGAGAAGCGCCTGGGGTCGCTTTCGCAGCGGCTGTCGGCCAGCCTCGGGCAGCAGCGCATCAACACCAACCTCGGCAACGACCCGAACGCGCAGCAGTCGACGCCGCAGGCGCCGGAACAGGAAGTGCGCACGCCGTGGCTCGAGATCGACGACGTGTTCTACGAGGCGCGCGGATCGACCTGGGCGCTGGCGCACTTCCTGCGCGCGATCGAGCACGACTTCGAGCCGGTGCTGCGTGACAAGAACGCGCTGGTCTCGCTGCGCCAGATCATCCGCGAACTGGACGAGGCGCAGGCGCCGGTGATGAGCCCGGTGATCATGAACGGCAGCCAGTTCGGCATGTTCGCCAACCACTCGCTGGTGCTGGCGAACTACATCTCCCGGGCCAACGCGGCCATCATCGACCTGCGCAAGCTGCTGGCCACCGGCTAATCCCGGCCGGGCGACGCGAACGGCGCCGGCAGCAGCCGGGCCTGGCGCAGCGGTCGCACGCGGGCGCCCGCCCGGCCGTCGGAAAATTGACCAGAATTTCCAGAGTCGGCGGGGCGCTTCGACTACCATGCGGCGGCTCGGTCTTTGCACCGTGCAGCGCGACAACACAACAACAGCCTGGGGACTCTCCGATGTCGACGCGCCTGCTCGCGGCCTTCGCCGCGACGATGCCGATGCTGTTCGCCCTTCCTGCGGCCGCGCAGGACCCCGATTTCCAGTTGACCAAGCAGTTGGTCACGCCAGCCGCGGGGTCGACCGTGCCGCCCGGCACGCCCGTTCGCTACCGCATCACCTACCGCTGCAACGGCCTGGTCGCGACCACCTGCGGCTCGCTGGCCTTCGCCGACACGCTGCCGCCGCAGCTCGAGATCGTCGGCTGCGACTTCCCCGGTTTCGCCGTCTCGGCCTGCACGCCGGGGGGCGCAACCATCACCGCGAACCGCGCGGTGCTGAACGCCGGCACCACCGGCGAGGGATTCATCGACACGCGTGTCCGCCCCGGCGCCGGCCCGGCGACCAACGTGACCAATACGGCGCAAGGCACGATCTCGCTGCCGAGCACCAATCCGCCGCAGCCGATGCCGGTGGTGGCGGTGAGCCCGCCGATCAACATCTCGGGCGCCAGCCAGCGCAGCTACAACATCACCAAGACACGCATCGACCCGATCCAGGCCTTGGTGATCTCCGACCAGGCGACTTTCGTCACCGACCGCGTACGCTTCTGCGCGACCAGCGGCGTCGACCTGGTCGATCTCGGCGGGGCGACGATCTACGACGACTTGCCCTCGATTGCGACCAATATCCGCACCGCGGTCCCCGGCGGCACGCCCCCGATCTCCGAGAGCATCGCCGGCAACCGGGTCACCTGGACCATCCCGCCGGAGCGGCTGGACGTCGACGTGTTGTATCCGCCGGGGTCCAACCTCGGCGCGCCGTCCTGCTTCGATTTCTTCGTGACCTACGACCTGCCGGCCGGCGCGGTGGCGGTCCCCGACCGCGCCCACGTGCGCACGCCCGACCCGACCTATTGCGCGATCGGCAGCCTCGGCGTGCCGCCGCCCGGGGACACCGCGAACCCGCAGTGCTTCGGCGCCACCACCGGCATCCGCGGCGCACCGCAGTCGATCCTCACCCCATTCGCCAAAACCGGCAACGACGCCACACCGAGCGACACGCCCAACGACCTGGGCATCGGACGCATCAACTGGCGCCTGGCGGCGGGCTTCGAGTCCAACGTCGGGCTGCGCAACGTCTCGTTCTACGACATCCTGCCGCTGCCCGAGTCCGGCCCCGGCGGCACCACCCTGCCTCGGCTCGATGTCACCGCGTTCGCGCCGGGCAATTGGGCCTCCGCGGCGCCGGTTTACGAGGTGGTGGCCGACGTCTACGTGACCACCGTCGACCCCGCGCCGGAGGACGGCTGCGGCGGTGCCGGCTGGACTGCGCTGGGCACCGGGATCCTCGGCGCCAACAGCGCGGTGTTCACCACCGGACTGGCCGGGGCGACGGGATTCTGCTGGTCGTTCCGCAACGCGCTGCCATCCGGGCCCGCCACCGAGGTGCCGCGCGACTTCGCTTTCACCACCCAGCCGCGGGTGACCCAGGCGGTGCCGGCCTCGATCGTCCCGCCGGCGCTGCCCGACGCGCTGGAGCCGGACAACTGCTTCCGCGCGCGCTGGACCGCGGGCACGCCGCAGACCCAGCGCCTGTGCCGCACGCAGCGCATCGAGCGCCCGCGCCCGGGCGTCGACCCGGTGAAGGCGATCCAGTCCGCGCCCTCGCCGCTGCGACCGCTGGATACGATCGTGTTCCGGGTCGGCGTCGATCACACCGCGGGCGATTCCACCGGCGACATCGTCGATCCGGTGATCGTCGACCTGTTGCCGCCGGAGCTCGAGTATCTGTCGTTCGCGGTGGTGCAGCCGGGCGCGCCCGTTCCGGTGGTGACCACGGTTGCGAACTTCAACGGGGTGGCGAACCAGACCCTGGTGCGGATCGCCTACAGCGGGACCTTCCCGCGCAATTTCGCGCAGATGCCGCGCGTCGATCTCACCACGCGGGTGCGCGCCTTCACCGGCGATGGAACCTACACCAACCGCGTGAGCGTGTTCGAGAACGGCGTGCCGCCGCGAACCTGCGCCGCGACCGAGGTCGCCGACGCCGACGATCGCGACGGTGACGGCAACACCACCGAGTTGCGCTGCGAACGTTCGATCAGTTTCGTGATCGCGGAGGCCGCGGTTCTCGACGGCAGCAAGTGGGTTGCCGGCACGGGGCCGGTGGACAACCCGGCCGACCCGCTGGTCGACGATCCCACCGAGCCACCGTCGGTCCTCCCCGCCGCATGCCCGACCTTCAGCCAGGCCTTCGGCGCGGGCACCGGCGACGGCTTCAGTCGCTTTCCCTGCGTGGCGCGCACGCGCGGCTACGGCGATGCCGCCGGTGGTCGCGCGACTTGGCGCATCCGCGTGCAGAACGCGGGCAACGTGGCTTACGACAACTATGTCCTCTACGACGTGCTGCCGTTCGTCGGCGACACCGGCGTCGGCGAGCCGCTGGTAGGCCAGCAGCGCAACACCGACTTCCGCCCGCAGCTGCTCGGCCCGCCTGCCGTGGTGCCGTCGCTGACCTCGCTCAACCTGCAGGGCGCGGGTGTCTTCACCATCGAGTACTCCGGCGCGAGCAACGCCTGTCGTCCGGAAGTTTCCTCCGACGACGACACGTCGGGCTGGCAGGGCGCGTGCACCAACGACTGGGCCACCACGCCGCCCGGCGGCAGCTTCGCCAACGTGCGCGCGATCCGCATCCGCGCCTTCGTCGATCCCAACGGCAGCAACCCGGTCAACTGGGGCGTGGGCGACGTGGTGGTGTTCGAGGTCCCGCTGGAAGTGCCGGCCACGACGCCGCGGGTCCCGCCGTCGGTGGTGGGCAGCGCTGCCGTGTTCAACGTGGCCTGGGGTTCGTTCGCGCACCGCGCCTATCGCGCGGTGACCGGTGCCGCGCTCGACCCGATCAACCTGTTGCCCACGGCCGAGCCGCCGAAGGTCGGCTTCATCAGTCCCGAACGGTATCGCCTCGGCAACCTGGTCTGGCGCGACGTCAACGACAACGGCACCTCGCAGGTCGGCGAGCCCGGCATCGACGGCGTGGCCGTGCGGCTGTGCCGCGACGACGACGGCAGCGCCGGCCCGAGCGCAGGCGATGCCACCGTCGGCACCACCACTACCGCCACCATCGGCAGCCAGGCCGGCAAGTACCTGTTCGAGGTGCTCGAGCGCCGCACGGACTACTACGTTGCCATCGCTGCCGGCCAGCCGGCACTCGCCGGGCTGCAGGTCTCGGCGGTCAACGGCTTGGCTCCCGGCAACAACGTCGATAACGACAACAACGCGCAGTTGGCGTCGGTGGCCGCGGCCTGCGGCGGTGGCGCGGCCTTCGTGTCGTCCGCCTTCGACCTCGGCACGCCGTCCAACTTCGAGCCCACCAACGAAACCATTCGCAGCGGCAGCGGCACCGATGACGATCCCAACAACGGCACCGGCAGCGCCGAGCCGTGGCCGGACGGGATGTCGAACTATTCGGTCGACTTCGGCTTCTCGGCTACCGGCAGCACCGAGGACGACCTCGGCGACCTGCCCGACACCACCGGTGGCACGGGCGCGGGCAACTACCAGACCCTGCTCGTCAACAACGGCCCGAGCCACGTGCGCACGCCGGGGCTGACCATCGGCACCGTGTGGGACTCCGAACTCGACGGCCAGCCGAACGCGGGCGCCGACGGCGACGACGCCAACCCGTCCGGCGCCGACGACGAGGACGGCGTGGTCACGCCGGCGCAGTTGCGCTTCTTCCGCGGCCAGCCCGGTGTGCTCGACGTGCGCGTGGTCAACACCACCGCCACTGCGGCCCGGCTGTGCGGCTTCCTCGATCTGAACAGCGACGGTGACTTCGCCGACGCTGGCGAGGTCGCACCCGCGGTTGCGGTGCCGGCCTCGGGCCCGGCGGGCGGCACGGTGGTGCAGTTGAACTTCGGCACCATTCCGGCCGCCGGCCTGAACATCGATCTCACCTACGTGCGCCTGCGCCTGACCAACACCGTCGCCGGCGCCTGTGCGGCCGCGTTCGCCAACGGCCCCGCCGCCAGCGGCGAGGTCGAGGATTACCGTGGCGCGGTGATCGCCGAGGACCGCGGCGACCTGCCGGACGGGCTGGGCGGTGCGCCCTCGTACCCGACCCTGAACGCCAACAACGGCGCGGTGCACGTGATCTCCAGCGCCAACACCTTCCTCGGCGCGAGCGTCGACGCCGAACCGCAGGGCCAGCCGACGCTGGCGGCGAATGGCGACGACACGCTGCCGACGGGACAGCCCGACGACGAGGACGGCATCACGTTCCCGACGCCGATCGTGGCCGGTCGCGCGAGTAGCATCGTCGCCACCGCCGGCGTGGCGGGACGCCTGAACTGCTGGTTCGACTACAACGCCAACGGCACCCTGGGTGACACCGTCGGCGGCCAGCCGGAGCAGTTCGCCAACGAACTGGCGATCAACGCCGGCGCGAATGTGGTCGCGCTGACGCCGCCGTTCGCCATCGCGCGCGGCAATTACTACCTGCGCTGCCGCTTCAGCACCGGCACCGGCCAGGGCAACCTGCCGACCGGCAGCGCGCCGAACGGCGAGGTCGAGGACTACCTCGTGCGCATCACCCAGCCCGACCTCGGCGACCTGCCGGACGCGGGCCCGGGCGTCGGCGCGGGCAACTACGAGACGCTGCGCGCCGCGGGCGGCGCCGAGCATCCGATCTTCGACCTGCCGGGCGCGACGCTGCGCCTCGGCGGCGCGATCGACGCCGAGGCCGATGGCCAGCCCTCGGCGGGCGCGGATGGCGACGACCTCGCCGGCGATGACGAAGACGGCATCACGGTCGCCAACCTCACCATGACCGCCGCGACCGCGGCGACGGTGAGCTTCAGCGCGACCAACACGCTCGCCTTGCCCGCGAGCGTGTGCGGCTTCATCGACTTCAACGGCGACGGCGACTTTGCCGACGCTGGCGAGTCGGCGCAGGCGGCGGTGCCGGCGGGTTCGAACCCGCTGGCCGGCACGCTGGCGTTCGCCGTGCCGGCCACGGCGGTGCGCGACACCTACGCGCGCTTCCGCATCAGCACCGCGCCGGCCTGCGCGCCGAACGGCCTCGCGCCGGACGGCGATGTGGAGGACTACCGCGCCACCATCATCGCCTTCGACCTCGGCGACTTGCCCAATGGCAGCGGCGCCGGCCTCTACCCGACGTTGCGCTCGGCCAGCGGCCCGCGCCACGAGATCGTGCCGGGCCTGCGGCTCGGTGCCGTGGTCGACGCCGAGGGCGACGGCCAGCCGAACGTGGGCGCCAGCGGCGATGATCTCGCCGGTCCGGCGCCGGACGACGAGGACGGCGTGACCTTCGATCCGCTCAACCTCGGCAGTCCCGGCCGCGCCAACCTCAGCGTGCTCAACAGCACCGGCGGGCCGGCGACGCTGTGCGTGTTCGTCGACTGGAACAACGACGGCGACTTCGGCGACACCTTCACCATCACCACGCCGGGCGGCGGCACCACGGCGGAGACCATCGCCCAGTCGGTGCCCAGCGCGGCCGCCGTGCAGAACCTGGTGGTGCAGCTCGGCATCGTTCCGCCGCCCGGTACGGTCGGCGTTCCGCCCACCGGCGCGGTCCTGCAGCCGTATGCGCGCGTGCGCCTGAGCACCACGCCGGGCTTCACCTGCACCGCGGGCGATGCGGCCGGCCCGTCGCCGAACGGCGAGGTCGAGGACTACCGCGTCGGCAGCACCACCGGCGCCGGCCTGATGAGCCTCGGCGACCTGGTTTTCGAGGACCGCAACAACAACTGCGTGCATGATGCCGGCGAGCCCGGCGTCGGCGGCGTGGCGGTGAGCGTGTTCCGCGATGCCGACAACGACAACCTGCCGGACGGCCCGGCGGTGTCGACGCAGAACACCACGCCGACCGGCGGCTACCTGTTCACCAACCTGGTGCCCGACAACTATCGCGTGGCGATCGTGCGTCCGGCGCGCTACATCGGCTCCACCGGCAGCCTGCCGTACACCGGCAGCGGCGCCTGCGAGCCCGCCGCCGACCCGGACACCGACACCGTGAACAGCCGCGACAAGGGCACGGGCGCCGGCACGGCGGTGACCGAAATCGTCTCGCGTTCGGTCACGCTGGACCCAAAGGGTGAACCCGACGACGGCACCAACGGTTACTGGCGCGTGGACTTCGGCCTGGTGCCGAACTTCGACCTCGCGCTGCGCAAGGCACTCGCGCCCGGCCAGCCGACGGTGGTGACCGTCGGCGCCAGCGTCGATTACCGGATCACGGTCAGCAACGAGGGTACGATTGCGGCGACCGCGATCACGATCGTCGACCGGATTCCGACCGGCATGACGCTGGACGATGCGGCGTGGACCGCCGGCCCCGGCAATACGGCCACGCGGACCATCGCCGGGCCGCTCGCGCCGGGAGCCTCGGCGACGGTGGGGATCCGCCTGCGGGTGGCGAGCAACCTGGTGCCGACCTTCGTCAACCGCGCCGAGATCCGCGACGCGCGCGACGACGGCAACAATCCGGTTCGCGACATCGACTCGGTGCCGGACGACGGCCAGGATGGCCAAGACGACATCGACGACGTGCAGGTGACGCAGCCGATCTCGATCCCGGCCGGCAATGCGATGGGCTGGCTGCTGCTGGCGCTGCTGGTGCTGCTCGGCGGCGCGCTGACAACGCGCCGTCGCTTCGGAGCCTGATCGCGGACGGGTGCGACTCCCGCGCCATGCGCGGGAGTCGCGACCGGCGCGATCAGAACGCCGGCTTGACCTTCGCCGCGCCGAAGCGTGCGACGCAGGCGAGGATCTCTTCGCGCGCGGCGTCCGCGCTCGCCCAGCCCTCGACTTTCACCCACTTGCCCTTCTCGAGGTCCTTGTAGTGCTCGAAGAAGTGCGCGATGCGGTCGCGCGTGTGCTCGGGCACGTCGCCGATGTCGGCGAACGGCTCGTATGGCGGGTAGATCTTCGAGGCCGGCACCGCCACCAGCTTGGTGTCCTCGCCGGCCTCGTCGGTCATCTTCAGCATGCCCAGCGGGCGCACGCGGATCACCGAGCCCGGGATCAGCGGCAGCGGCATCACCACCAGCACGTCGGCGGGATCGCCGTCGCCCGACAGGGTGTGCGGGATGTAGCCGTAATTGCACGGGTAGCGCATCGGCGTGGTGAGCACGCGGTCGACGAAGATCGCGCCGGTGTCCTTGTCGACTTCGTACTTGACCGGCTCGGCGTTCATCGGGATCTCGATGACGACGTTGACTTCGTGCGGCACGTTGCGGCCGGCGGGTACGCGTTCGAGGGCCATCGGCAAGCTCCAGGGGATCCGTCCGCGACAGTGTAGCCGTCCCCGCGTGGAGCCTGCGCTCAGGCCATGGCCGAGAGCTCGCCCGCCAGCTTGCGCCAGTCGCGCAGCCGGCCGTGCTGGCCGAGCCGGCGCAGGTAGTCCTCGTCCACCGGCTCGCCGGCGGCCAGCGCCGCGGCGACGTGCACGGCGCCGACCACGCCGAACCGGGCCTCGCCGGCCGACCCCGGGTCGTGGCGGAAGGCGACCGCTTCCACCACCGCCTCGGGCAGGCCCCATTGCGCGAGCAGCGCCGCGCCGGCCTCGCAGTGCGGCGGTCTCGTCCCGTCGCCGCGCGGCAGCGGCGGCAGCAGCAGGCCGACGTCGCACAGCAGCGCGGCGGTGCGCGCCAGTTCGGCGTCCGCCCACTGGTCGAGCACCAGCGGCGCCAGCACCGACGCGAGCAGGGCGCGGCGCTGCAGCGCGTCCGGGTCGACGGCGGTCGGTCCCGGCCGGCGCGCGAAGGCCTCGCAGGCCAACACCAGGTGTCGCAGCGTGCGGGTGCCCAGCCGCTGCACCGCCTGGTCGAGGCTGGCCAGCGGGCGGCCGGTGGAGAAGAAGGCGGTGTTCGACAGGCGCAGCACCGAGGCCGCCAGCGCGGGGTCGGTGGCGACGATGGCGGCCAGTTCCAGCACGCCGACGTCGTCCTGCTGCAGCGCCTGGGTCAGGCGCAGGTAGACGCTTGGCGCCGGCGGCAGCTGGCCGACGCCGCCGACCAGCGCCGCGAGACGCGGGCTGGCCAGCAGCTGGTGCAGGCGCTCGATGCGCAGCACGGCTTCGCCGACCTGTGCGGGGTGGCCGTGGGCCGGCAGCACGCGGTGGGCGATCGCCAGCGCGCGCACCGCGGTCTCCGGCTCCGCGCCGCACAGCAGGACGCGGATCGTGCCTGGTCTCAGCGCCGCGGTCTCGCGCATCACCTCGGCGGCGGGGCAGCGTGCGTCCAGCGATTCGACCACCAGTGCATCGAAGGCCTGCGAGCGCAGCAGGCGGCGCCCCTCGACCGGGTCGGTCGTGGCCACTACCTGCCAGGCGGCCTGGCCGCCGAGCGCGGCAGCCAGCGCGGCGCCGGCGACCTTGTCGGGGCGTTCATGCAGCAGCAGCAAACGGCGCGGCGCGCCCGGCGCGGCGCGCTCGTCGTGCGACGTGGCCGCGGACGGCAAGCGGCGGGGTTCGTGGGCCGAGGCCGGCAACATCGCCGCGCTCCGCCGCCGCCGCTTAGGCGGCTTCGGCGAAACCCTCGAACATCGACTGCCACTGCGGCAGCCGTTCGATCGCGCCGGTCGCTTCGAGGAAGGCCTCGTCGAGCGCATGTCCCTGGGCGAGGCCGACCGCCACGTGCACCGCGCCGACGATGCCGAACTGCCGCGTGCCGCCGCGCGCCGGCTGGTGATGGAAGGCGACCGCCTCGACGATCGGCATCGGCAGGCCCCAAAGGCCCAGCAGGTAGGCGCCGGCACCGGCGTGCGGCGGCAGTTCGCGGGATTCCTCGAAGCGCTCGAGTTCCGCGTGGTCCTTGCCGAGCCCCGGCAAGAGCAGGCCGACGTCGGCCAGCAGCGCGGCGGTGCCGGCGAGGTCGGCGGCGGCGCGCTGCGGCAGCAGGCGCGAGGCGAGGGTGGAGGCGATCAGGGCCTTGCGCTGCAGGGCCTCGGCATCGCCCGCCCCGGCACCTGGGCGGGCGAACACTTCGGCCGCCAGCGCGATGGTGCGCAGGGCACGCAGGCCGAGGCGGGCCACCGCCGAGCGGATGTCGGTGATCTGCCGGCCGGCGCTGAACATGGCCGAGTTGCACATCTGCAGCACCTTGGCGGCCAGCGCCGGGTCCTGCGCGACCAGTTTCGCGATCTGGCCGGCGTCGGAATTGGGATCGTCCATCGCCTGCATGAGGCGCAGGTAGAGGCGCGGCGCGGGCGGCAGGCGGTCGACCCGGCCGACCATCTCGCGGATGCGCTCGCTGGCCAGGATGCCGTGCAACGAGCACACCAGGTCGACCGCATCCGCGGTCTCGGCGGCGCTGATCGGCTTGGCCAGCACGCGATGGGCGACGTTGAGCGCGCGCAGCGCCTCGTCCTCGTCGTCCTGGCCCGACAGCAGGATGCGCACCGTCTCGGGGCGCCGCGACTGGAACTCCTTGAGCAGGGTGGCGCCGTCCATGCCGGCGGCGCGCATGTCGGCGATCACCACGTCGGCCGGCCGGCTGTCGGCGATCGCCAGCGCGGTCTGCGCGTCCGGCGGGCATTCCACTTCCCAGTCCGCGCGCAGGCGCGCGAGCTGCGACTCCAGCTCGGTCAGTTGACCGGCGGCTCCATCGACGACGACGACGAACATGGCCTCTCCTCGGTGCTGGGTGCCGCGCCCCGACGCGGCGGTCCCGACCTGCGAGGCAAGCGTCGTGCCGACCCCGTCAGGGCGCGCGCTGGCGCGCCGTGCGGGCCCCGGGGCGACAGGAAACCGGCGCCCGGGGGCGTCGGCGTCCCGTCCCGGCAGTGCCCGGCCGGCGGTCGGGCGGTACACTACGGGGCTTTCACGCCACCGCCCCGAGGACCTCCCATGGCCATCAAGGTCGCGATCAACGGCTACGGCCGCATCGGCCGCAACATCCTGCGCGCGCTGTACGAGTCCAACCGCACGAACGAGATCCAGGTCGTGGCGGTCAACGACCTGGGCGACGCCGAGACCAACGCCCACCTGACCCGCCACGACACCGCCCACGGACGGTTCCCGTTCGAGGTCGGCGTCGACGGTGGCGACCTCGTGGTCAAGGGCGACCGCATCAAGGTGTTCGCCGAGCGCGACCCGGCCAAGCTGCCGTGGGGCGCACACGGCGTGGACGTGGTGCTGGAGTGCACCGGCCTGTTCACCGGCAAGGCCAAGGCCTGCGCCCATCTCACGGGCGGCGCGAAGAAGGTCATCATCTCCGCGCCCGGCGAGAAGGACGTCGACGCCACGATCGTCTACGGCGTCAACCACAGGACGCTCAAGGCCACCGACCAGGTGATCTCCAACGCCTCCTGCACCACCAACTGCCTCGCGCCGCTGGCCAAGGTGCTGCACGAGAAGATCGGCATCGAGCACGGGCTGATGACGACCATCCACGCCTACACCAACGACCAGGTCCTGACCGACGTCTTCCACAAGGACCTGCGCCGCGCGCGCAGCGCGACGATGAGCCAGATCCCGACCAAGACCGGCGCGGCCGCCGCGGTGGGCCTAGTGCTGCCGGAGCTCAACGGCAAGCTCGACGGCTTCGCGATGCGCGTGCCGACGATCAACGTCTCCGTCGTCGACCTGGTGTTCAAGGCCGCGCGCGCCACCACCAAGGACGAGATCGACGCCGCCGTGAAGGCCGCCTCCGAGGGCGAACTGAAAGGCATCCTCGGCATCAACAAGGCGCCGCTGGTGTCGATCGACTTCAACCACGACCCGCGCTCGTCGATCTACGACGCCACCCTGACCCGCGTGATGGAAGGCAACTTCGTCAAGGTGCTGTCCTGGTACGACAACGAGTGGGGTTTCTCGAACCGCATGCTGGACACCACGCTGGCGCTGATGGCCGCACGCTGAGCGGTGCGGAGGTATCGAGGGCGCCCGCTCGAGGTGGCCGCGGGACCGGCGTCTTGCGGCGTGCATGCAGGTGGCGGTCGCGCGCAAGCGCGCTCCTGCGTCGGGTCTCCGCAGCTTGGTAGGAGCCCGCTTGCGGGCGATCGCAGCATCCCGGTCTTCCCGCAGCGCGCGAGATGGCGATCGCGCGCAAGCACGCTCCTACGCGGGGTCTCCGCGGCTTGGTAGGAGCCCGCTTGCGGGCGACCGCAGCATCCCGGTGTCGCCGCAGCGCGCGGGGTGGCGGTCGCGCGCAAGCGCGCTCCTACGCGGGGTCTCCGCGGCTTGGTAGGAGCCCGCTTGCGGGCGACCGCAGCATCCCGGTCTTCCCGCAGCG
>JAJTHZ010000002.1 GCA_021299185.1 Lysobacteraceae bacterium
CAAATCGTCGGCATACTCGGTCGCCCGCTCCCACGGGAGCGGGCGCGGATTGAAACAGCGTCGGCGGCGTCGGTGGCGGCGATGGCGTCGGTCGCCCGCTCCCACGGGAGCGGGCGCGGATTGAAACACGGCGGATACGGCGCGGGCGCTCCGAGTCTCCCTGTCGCCCGCTCCCACGGGAGCGGGCGCGGATTGAAACCCGCGCGGCCTGAGCCGGCGCGACCAGGAAGAGGTGTCGCCCGCTCCCACGGGAGCGGGCGCGGATTGAAACTTCGCCGGCATCGGTGGGTGGAGCCGGGCTTTACGTCGCCCGCTCCCACGGGAGCGGGCGCGGATTGAAACGCGGCGGATACGGCGCGGGCGCTCCGAGTCTCCTGTCGCCCGCTCCCACGGGAGCGGGCGCGGATTGAAACCGCCCACAGCGCGCGGATTTCCAGCGAGCCAGGCGTCGCCCGCTCCCACGGGAGCGGGCGCGGATTGAAACAAAGCGTCACCAGCGTAATCGAGCACGTCCCATTGTCGCCCGCTCCCACGGGAGCGGGCGCGGATTGAAACGCGCGTGAGGCGCGAACGCAACGCGCGCAGTGTGCGGTCGCCCGCTCCCACGGGAGCGGGCGCGGATTGAAACACGGTAATCATGCTGCGTCCTCCATCAGGCGGTTGTCGCCCGCTCCCACGGGAGCGGGCGCGGATTGAAACAAGATGCGCTGTGGGCGTTGCGTGTGCTGCCAGTGTCGCCCGCTCCCACGGGAGCGGGCGCGGATTGAAACGTCGTATGCGGGCGCCGTGGTCAGCGCGGTGGCGGTCGCCCGCTCCCACGGGAGCGGGCGCGGATTGAAACGTCGTGGGATGACCACAAGGCACATATGACGTAGGTCGCCCGCTCCCACGGGAGCGGGCGCGGATTGAAACACCTTACGCCCTCTTTACCTCACCAATTGCCTAAGTCGCCCGCTCCCACGGGAGCGGGCGCGGATTGAAACTCCGCTCGCGTCTACGCTTTTGCAGTCCGGCATCGTCGCCCGCTCCCACGGGAGCGGGCGCGGATTGAAACAACCCAGCCCCGCCGGTCAACGGCGAGTGCGATGTCGCCCGCTCCCACGGGAGCGGGCGCGGATTGAAACCCGGCCGAGCAGCGCGCCACGCACGCCCACGACCGTCGCCCGCTCCCACGGGAGCGGGCGCGGATTGAAACTGCCCGAAGTTCACCGTGCCAGCGTTGGTCTCGAGTCGCCCGCTCCCACGGGAGCGGGCGCGGATTGAAACACGCGGCGCAGGACCTCGCCGGCGGCGCTCAAGGCGTCGCCCGCTCCCACGGGAGCGGGCGCGGATTGAAACGTCCCCGAGCGCGTCAACCCGCCTGGCGCGCAACGTCGCCCCACGGGAGCGGGCGCGGATTGAAACCAGATCGCGAGCCCGGTCGACACTGTCATCGACGCGTCTCCCGCGCCCACGGTAGCGCGCGCATATCGAAACAGCCAACAGACTGCGTCCGCATGATCAGCGCCGCCCTGCGCGACCTCACTGGGTCGCCCTGGTCACCCAACGGCTACACTGCACCCCATGCTGCGTATCGGCCCCCACGCCCTCCCCGTTCCGCTGGTGCTCGCCCCGATGGCGGGCGTCACCGACAAGCCGTTCCGGCTGCTGTGCAAGCGGCTGGGCGCGGGACTCGCCGTGTCCGAGATGACCACCGCCGACCCGAAGCTGTGGGGCACGCGCAAGTCGCGCCTGCGCATGGACCACGTGGGCGAACCGGAGCCGGTCAGCGTGCAGATCGCGGGCTACGATCCGGCGATGCTGGCCGACGCCGCGCGCCACAACGTCGACCACGGCGCCCGGATCATCGACATCAACATGGGCTGCCCGGCGAAGAAGGTGTGCAACGTCTGGGCGGGCTCGGCCCTGATGCAGGACGAGGCGCTGGTGGCGCGCATCCTGCCGGCGGTGGTGCGCGCGGTGGACGTGCCGGTGACGCTGAAGATCCGCACCGGCTGGGCGCGCGCGCAGCGCAACGGGCTGGCCATCGCGCGCATCGCCGAGGATTCAGGCATCGCCGCGCTGGCCGTGCACGGCCGCACGCGCGAGGACCTCTACCAGGGCGAGGCCGAGTACGACACCATCGCCGCAGTCAAGGCGGCGCTGAAGATCCCGGTGCTGGCCAACGGCGACATCGACTCGCCACGCAAGGCCGCCGCCGTGCTGCGCCACACCGGCGCCGATGGACTGCTCATCGGCCGCGCGGCGCAGGGGCGGCCGTGGATCTTTCGCGAGATCGCGCACTTCCTCGCGACCGGCGCCGAACTGCCGCCGCCCGCGCCGACCGAGGTGCGCGACATCCTGCTCGGGCACCTGGAATCGCTCTACGCCTTCTACGGCGAGGTGCAGGGCGCGCGGATCGCGCGCAAGCACGTCGGCTGGTATTGCAAGGACCATGACGCCGCCGCACTGCGGGCGGCGGTCAACGCGAGCGAGGAGCCGAAGGTGCAGCTGGACGCGGTGCGCGCGCACTTCGAGGCGCGCGGCTTGCTGGCCGAAGCGGCCTGAGCGCTGCCGAACCCCTGTAGGAGCGAGCACCGCTCGCGACCGCGACCTCCCGTTCCACGTCTCGATCGGAGGTTGCAGTCGCGAGCGGTGCTCGCTCCCACAGGGAGTCGGAGAGTGCAGCCGCGAGCGGCGCTCGCTCCCACAGGGAGTCGGAGGGTGCAGTCGCGAGCGGTGCTCGCTCCCACAGGGAGTCGGAGGGTGCAGTCGCGAGCGGTGCTCGCTCCCACAGGGAGTCGGAGGGTGCCGTCGCGAGCGGTGCTCGCTCCCACAGGGAGGCTGCGAGGTCCGGGGGGCGGTCGCGAGCAACGCTCGCTGGCCGAAGGGGCGAGTGCGATTCGTGCAGCGCTGCGGCACACTCACCGCATGGGCTCAACCCACCCCACAGCCCGTGCAGGCCGGGCGGGCACCACGACCGTCCGGCGGGCGACCGCGGAACGCGGGGCGGTCGTCGCCTTCGGGGCCGCGGTCGCGCGCAAGCCCATGGCTACGTCATGCCCTCGATCTACCAGTTGAAGCCGCGCTTCCAGGCCCTGCTGCGGCCGGGCGTGGCGGCGCTCGCGCGCGCCGGCATGACAGCCAACCAGGTGACGATCGCAGCCGCGCTGCTCTCGTTGGCGGCGGGGCTCGCCGTGGCGTTCGCGCAGCCGTCGACCGCGGTCCTCGGCCTGCTGCCCGCGGTCCTGCTGTTGCGGATGGCGCTCAACGCCGTCGACGGCATGCTGGCCCGCGAGCACGCCCAGCAGTCGCGGCTCGGCGCCATCCTCAACGAACTGGGCGACGTGATCGCGGACGCGGTGCTGTACCTGCCGTTGTGCTGGGTCGCGGGCTTCGATCCGCGCCTCGTGGTCGGTATCGTGCTGGCGGGCACGATCGCCGAGATGACCGGCGTGATCGGCGTGCAGGTCGGTGCCAGCCGGCGCTACGACGGCCCGATGGGCAAGAGCGACCGCGCCTTCGTGTTCGGCGCGCTCGGGCTCGCGCTGGCGCTGGGCGCGCCGGGCGGCGCCTGGCTCGACGTCGTGCTCGGCCTCGTGCTGCTGCTCTCGCTCGTCACCATCATCAACCGCGCGCGCGGCGCGCTGCGCGAGGTTCGCCCATGATCGATACCTGGGTGCCGCCGCAGGTCGCGAGGACCTTCGCCGGCGTGGTGGGGCTGCTGGTCGTGGCCAGCGCCATCGTCGGCTGGATCGCGCGCGGCGAGCGCGCGGCGCGCCACGGCGAGCTGGTCGCGCGGGTGAAGTCCTGGTGGATCATGGTCGCGGTGTTCGCCACCGCGATCCTGCTCTCGCAGACCGGGGCGATCGTGTTCTTCGCGCTGCTGTCCTTCCTTGCCCTGAAGGAATACCTCTCGCTGGTGCCGACCCGGCGCGCCGACCGCCGCGTGCTGTTCTGGGTGTACCTGACGGTGCCGCTGCAGTTCTGGTGGGTGCACGACCGCTGGTACAACATGTTCCTGGTGTTCATCCCGGTGTGGGCGGTGCTGTTCGTGGCCTCGCGCATGGTGCTGCGGGGCGAGACCCGCGACTTCCTGCGCGCGGTGGGCATCCTGCACTGGGGCATGCTGACCATGGTCTTCGCCCTGTCGCACCTCGCCTACCTGCTGGTGCTGCCGGAAAAGCAGGGTGACATGGCCTCCGGCGCCGGCCTGCTGCTGTTCGTGGTCCTGCTCACGCAGTTGAACGACGTGCTGCAGTTCGTGTGGGGCAAACTGCTAGGCAAGCGGCCGGTGCTGCCGACCGTGAGCCCGAAGAAGACCGTCGAGGGCCTGGTCGGCGGCGTGCTGACGACCACCGCGCTGGCCTATGTGATCGCCCCGGTGCTGACGCCGCTGTCGCCGCCGCATGCGCTGGCGGCGGGCCTGATGATCGGGCTCGGCGGCTTCATCGGCGATGTCACGATCTCGGCCCTCAAGCGCGACCTCGGGGTCAAGGACGCCGGGACCCTGATTCCGGGCCATGGCGGCGTGCTCGACCGGATCGACTCGCTGCTGTTCACCGGGCCGGTGTTCTTCCACTTCATGAAGTACTTCTACTACTGAGGTTCCGGCGGGAGGCTGCGGTGCAATTCGCTGCGCTCATTGCACCCTACCCGACTGAGCCCTGGGCCCTGGGCCCTTCCGCGGTCGATCGCTGCCGCGCGCGAAACCGCGCGCACGCTCGACCCGGTGAACCCGCATGCGCCTGATCGGCCTCGTCCTGCGACTGCTGTTCTACGGCGTGGTGGTGCGCCTCGTGGTGCTGTTCGTGCTGGGGCTCAACGTGCGCCACCGGGAACGGCTGCCGCTGAAGGGGCCGGCGATCATCGCCGCCAACCACAACAGCCATCTCGACGCGATGGTGCTGGCGACCCTGCTGCCGCTGCGCCTGCTGCCACGCATCCGGCCGGTGGCGGCGGCGGACTACTTCCTGCGCGGCGGGCTTCGATCGTGGTTCGCCACCGAGGTGGTCGGCATCGTGCCGATCCGCCGCCAGCGCACGCAGCCGGACGAGGACCTGCTGGCGCCGGTGCAGGCCGCGCTCGAGCGCGCCGAGATCCTGATCTTCTTCCCCGAAGGCACGCGCGGCGATCCGGAGCAACTGGGCGAGTTCAAGTCCGGCCTGGCGCGGCTGGCCGAGCGCTGCCCGGACGTACCGGTGATCCCGGTGTTCATGCACGGCCTCGGCAAGGCCCTGCCGCGCGGCGACTGGGTCCTGGTGCCGTTCTTCCTCGACGTGTTCGTCGGCATGCCGATGCGCTTCGCCGGTGATCGCGCGGCGTTCATGGCCGACTACCGGGCGCGGATGGACGCGCTGCGCGCCGATGGCTCGTTCGCACCCTGGGACTGAGCGCGCCGGCGGCGCGCCGACGCCGGCGATTGCCGCGCTGGCCGGACTCGCCTGGGGCCTCGCCGAGGCCACGTTCTTCTTCGTGGTGCCGGACGTGCTGCTGACCGCGATCGCGCTGCGCTCCACCCGCGCAGCGCTGGCCGCGACCGTCGCCGCGGTCGCTGGCGCCGGGCTCGGCGGTGCGGCGATGGTCCTGTTCGCGCGCGCCGATCCCGCGCTGGCGCAGGCCGCGGTCGACGGCGTGCCCTTCATCCCCACGCGACTGTTCGACGATGCGGCCGCGCTGTCGGCGCAGCACGGCGGGCTCGGCATCCTGGTCGGCGCGTTCCAGGGGCTTCCCTACAAGCTGTTCGCCGTACAGGCGCCGGAGGTGCAGTCACTGGCGGCCTTCGTCGGCTGGACGCTGCCCGGACGCGCGGCGCGTTTCCTGCTGGTGGTGGCGCTGGCGGCCGCGGTGGCGCGCTGGCTCGGGCGGCGCTGGCCGCGCGGGGTGGTGGTCGCCTGGGCCGTGGCCTGGGCCGCGGTCTACGCCGTCTACTGGAGCCAGATGTCGCGCTGAGGCCCGATCAATCGACCGCGCGCTCGTACCAGCGGCTTTCCGACACGTGGCGCCAGCCGAGCTTCTCGTAAAGGCGCTGCGCGATGCGGTTGTCCTCGCCGGTCTCCAGCACCAGGCGCAGCACGCCCGCCGCGCGCGCGAACGCCTCGGCTTCGCGCAGCAGGGCCTCGGCGACGCCGCCGCGGCGCGCGGCTTCCGCCACGTAGAGGTCGTTCAGCACCAGGATGCGTCGCGCGCGCACCGACGAGAACAGCGGATACAACTGCACGAACCCGAGCGCCGCGTCGCCGCGCTCGGCGAGCAGGACGAAGGATTCACCCGATGCCAGCCGCTGGCGCAGGAAGGCCTGCGCCAGCGCGAGGTCGGCCGCCTGGCCGTAGAAGCCGCGGTAGGCATCGAACAGCGGCGCGACCCGCGCGACGTCGGCGAGCCCCGCCTGGCGCACGCGCAGCGACGCGCTCATCCGCGCTTCCACTTCAGCGAGCAGCCCATGCTCGGCACCTGCTCGGCCGGCGCCGGACCGCCACCGGCGATCGCCAGCATCGCCTCCACCAGTTCGCGCCGCATGCCGGGCGCGCGCGGGCCCATGTGCGCCTCGTCGAGCCGACCACGGTAGCGCAGCGCGCCGGCCGCGTCGTAGCCGAAGAAGTCCGGCGTGCACACCGCGCCGTAGTCGCGCGCCACCGACTGCGAGGCGTCGTACAGGTAGGGAAACGGCAGCGCCCACTCGCGGGCGATCGCCTGCATGCGCGCGAACGAGTCCTCGGGATAGGCCTCGGCGTCGTTGCTGCTGATCGCGACCACGCCGATCCCGGCCGCCTGCAGGTCGCGCGCGTCGTCGACCAGCCGTTCGCGGATCGCCTTCACGTAGGGGCAGTGGTTGCAGATGAACATCACCAGCGTGCCGCGCGCGCCGCGCACGTCGGCCAGCGCCAGCGTGCGGCCGTCGGTGGCGGGCAGGCGGAAGTCGTGGATCGGCGAGCCGATCGCGGGTTCCGGGGTGCGGATCAGGGCCATGGCGGTGCTCCGGGGAAAGTCGCGATGGTAGCCCGGCCGCGGCCGCTTCAACCGTCGTCCATCGACGGCCCCGGTTCGACCAGGGCGGCGCGTTCCGGGGCGGCGGCGCAGGGTTCGGGCCAGTACTCGACCAGGCTCGCGATGCGCCCCTCGCGCACCGTGAACAGCGACAGGGCGCGCGCCCGCACCACGCCGTCGGTGACGTCGGTCTCGGTCAGCGCGCTGTCGCCGTCGACCAGCAGGCGGCGGCGGGTGAAGCGCCACGGACCGTGCGCCGGGTACTGCGCGTTCATCGTCGCGTAGCGCTCGCGGCCGCGGATGCGCTCGCCCGACTGCGGCATGTCGAACACGAAGTCGTCGGCGAGCACCGTGCCCACGGCGTGGAAGTCGTTGCTTGCCATCAGCGCCCAGTAGCGCTCGACCACGGTGCGGGTCGGTTCGTGCATGGGTGTGCTCCTGCCAGTGCGCCGGCGGGGGCGGCGCGCGGCGTGCAGACTGCCACCGCCGGCCGCCGTATGCTCACCGGGCGCTGCCAGCGCGGCGTCAGGAGGCCCCATGCACCACAGCCGACTCGCCGGATTCATCATCGATTGCCGCACCGACGACCTGCCGGCCGCGACCGGTTTCTGGTCGGCGGCGCTGGGGCTGCCCGCGCTGGGGCCGGACGGTCCGGACTACGAACGGCTGGACGCGTCGGCCCACGGCCTGTCGATCGAAGTGCAGCGCGTCGAGCACGACAGCCGCGTCCACCTCGACCTCGAGACGGACGACGTGGACGCCGAGGCGCGACGCCTGGAGGCACTCGGCGCGCGGCGCGTACGGCGGGTGCGCTCGTGGTGGGTGATGGAGGCCCCGACCGGGCAGCGCTTCTGCATCGTCGAGGCCAAGCGCCCGCTGGCCGGCCTGCCCGGCACCACACGCTGGCCCTGAGCGGCGTGGCGTCCGCTCAGGTGAACATCGCGCGCCGCACCGGGTCGGCGAAGTAGCGCTGCACGTAGTCGGCGAACACCCGGACGCGCAGCGGCAGTTGCCGGCGCTGCGGCCACACCAGCCACAGCGGCGCCGCGACCAGCGACTCGCCGGCGCACACCCGGCGCAGGCTGCCGGCGGCGAGGTCGGCGTCGATCACGTACAGCGGCAGGCGCGCGACGCCGGCGCCGAGCAGCGCGAGGCGCCGGATCGCGGCAAAGGAATTCACGCGCAGCGGGCCATCCACCGGCACACTGACCACGCCGTCCGCGCGGTCGAACAGCCAATGCTGCGCGTCACCGAAGTGCGCGTTGACGATGCACGGTGCGCCGGCCAGGTCTTCGGCGCACTGCGGCGGCGCCATGCGCGCGAGCAGCGAGGGTGCGGCGACCAGCACTTCGCGCGACACGCCGAGCGGCCGGGCGACGAGCCAGTCCTCCAGCGTCGCGGCCTGGCGGATCGCGAGGTCGTAGCCCTCGGCGGCGAGGTCGCGGCGCACGATCGACAGATCGAGGTCGATGCGGACGTCCGGGTAGCGCTCGCGGAAGCCGTGCGCGATCTCCGCGACCAGCGCCTCGCCCAGCGACAGCGGCGCGGTCAGGCGCAGGCTGCCGCGGACCGTGCCGTCGTGCAGGGACACCGCACGCTGGGCGTCGGCCAGGCGCTCGCCGAAGTCGCGCACGTGTTCGAGGTAGGTGCGCCCGCTGTCGGTCAGTTCGATCCGGCGCGTGGTGCGGTGGAGCAGTTGGGTGCCGAGTTCGCGTTCGAGCCGCGCCACCTGCTTGCTGACGAACGCCTTGGAGCAGCCCAGCCGATCGGCGGCGCGGGTGAACGAGCGCAGCTCGGCCACCGCCGCGAACGCCAAAGCCCGCCCCATCTGCTGACCGATTGTTTCCATGAGTGGACATTGAATCGTCCGGCGGAAGGTTTATCAAGCGTTTACAGCACCTCACACTGCACATCCCGATTTTTTGTCGTTTGACAGGAACACTTCCATGCGCATTCTTCTGGTCGGCGCCCACGGCACCCTGGGCCGCGCGGTCGCGGCCGAACTCTCCGCCCGGCACCAGGTCATCGGCGCCGGCCGCACCGACGGCGATCTCCGACTCGACCTCACGGACCCCAACAGCGTGCAGCGTGCGCTGGACGGCGCCGGCCCGCTGGATGCGATCGTCAGCGCGGCCGGCAATGTCCACTTCGGACCGCTGGCGGAGATGACGGACGCGCTGTACGGCATCGGCTTGCGCGACAAACTCATAGGCCAGGTCAACCTGGTGCTGGCCGGCCGCGCGGTGCTGGCCGATGGCGGCTCGTTCACCCTGGTCAGCGGCGTGCTTGCCGACGAACCGATCCGCAACGGCTCGTCGGCGAGCATGGTCAACGGCGCACTGGAGGCGTTCGTGCGCGCGGCCGCGGTGGAACTGCCGCGCGGCCTGCGCATCAACGCGGTGAGTCCGGGCGTGCTGCAGGAATCGATGCCGGGCTACGCGCCATACTTCCGCGGCTTCGAACCGGTGCCGGCGGCGCGCGCCGCGCTTGCCTTCAGTCGCAGCGTCGAAGGCGCCGACACCGGCAAGATCTATCGCGTCCACTGAGCATCCACGAGCCCGCCATGCAACCGCACGCCCACGAGTTCGACCCCGCGCTGGCCGCCGCGCACGCGACCGCGCGAGCCTTCGTCGAGCAGTTGCCGACGCGCGCCGCCGCGTCGGTGGCCGTCGCGCCGGCACCCGTGCCGCTGCCGCCCGGCATCGGCGCCGAGGCCGCGCTGGCCTGGTTCCAATCGCGCTGGGCCTACGGGCTGTCGGCCTCGCCGGGCCCGCGCTATTGGGGTTTCGTGACCGGCGGCGCCACGCCCGCCGCGCTGGCCGCCGACTGGCTGGCCGCCGCGTACGACCAGAACGCCTCCAACGATGTCGGCTCGTTGGCCACCGCGATGGAACGCGAGGCGCTGGGCTGGCTGCGCGAACTGTTCGGGCTGCCGGCGGCGTTCGACGGCGCGCTGGTCAGCGGGGCGACCGCCGCCAACACGGTGGCGCTCGCCGCCGCGCGGCAGGCGGTGCTGGCGCGCCGAGGCGTCGATGTCGCCGCCGACGGGCTGGCGGGCGCGCCGCCGATCACCGTGCTCGCCGGTGCCGCGCACGCCAGCATCGACAAGGCGCTCGCCATCCTCGGCATCGGGCGCAGCGCGCTGCGGCGCCTGCCGCTGGAGCCGGGATCGACCCGGCTCGACCCCGCCGCGCTCGGCGCGGCGCTGTCTGGCCTGTCCGGCGCGCCAGCGATCGTGGTCGCCAGCGCGGGCGAAGTGAACACCGGATCGTTCGACGACCTGCGCGCGATCGCCGAGCTGTGCCGTCGCCACGCGGCGTGGCTGCACGTCGATGGCGCGTTCGGATTGTTCGCCGCGCTGCTGCCTGACGGTGCGCAGCGGCTCGACGGCATCGACGCGGCCGACTCGATCGCCACCGACCTGCACAAGTGGCTCAACGTGCCGTACGACGCGGGCCTGGTGTTCACCCGCGATGCCTCGCTGGCGCGCGCGGTGTTTCGCGCCTCGTCGGCCTATCTCGGCGACCAGGGCGACCCGCTGCACGGCACGCCCGAGAATTCCCGGCGCCTGCGCGCGCTGCCGGCCTGGATGACCCTGGCCGCCTACGGCCGCGACGGCGTGGCCGGCTGGGTCGCGCGCGACTGCGCGCTGGCGCGGCGATTTGCGGCCGGGCTGGCGACGATCCCCGGGGTCGAGGTGCTGCACCCGGTCGACCTCAACGTGGTGACCTTCGCCCTGCGCGAGGGGGACGCCGCGCGACGCGACCGCGTGCTGGCCGGCCTGGCCGCCGACGGCCGCGTTTTCCTCACACCTACCGTGCTGTTCGGCCGCCCCGCCCTGCGCGGCGCGCTCGCCAACTGGTCGACGCGCGAAAGCGACGTCGACTTGGCGTTGTCGGCGCTGCGCGAGGTGCTGGCGGCGAGCTAGCCGCCGCGCCCTGCGCTACTCGAACCCCCAGCGGAACAGCGTGTCCAGCCCCGGCGGTGCGGCGACCTCGCCCTGGCAGACCAGGTCGCCGGTCGACGAGCGCAGGCGCAGGATCGGGCGATCGAACAGGTACTGCACCTGCGGGCCGTTGCTGCCGTCGGGGTTGGCGGCGAGGCTCAGCCAGATCGTCGCCGCGCCGTTGTTCCAGCGGAACGGGCGGTTGTTGCTGACCAGCATCTGGCGGTTGCTGCGCGCGCAGTTCACGAACCCGACGGGCGCATTGAGCGTGTACCCGGTCGCACCGTCGGCGACCAAGTTGCCCGGCAGGATGAAGTACCAGCGCCCGTCGAGCTGCAGCGCCGCACTCGACTGCAGGTTGATGGTCGCGGCCCGCGCTGTCGGCGCGGCGGCAAGGGCGAGGGCGATGAGAGACGCGATGGCGAGCAGGCGCAGGGCGGTCGTCATGCGCGCATGCTAACCGCTGCGCGTTGGCGAACCGTTAACGCGGCCTGCGCGGTCGCCGTCCTGTGATGCAGTTCGCGCTTGCGGCACGCTCAGGGCGTGCCCTCGGTGACCAGCCGCCACAGCGCGCGCCACTCGCCCGCATCGGCGCGCGACGGCCACGGCAACTGTTCCGGCGCGACCGGCACGATCTCGCCGTCGCGGCGTTCGCCGACCACGAAGCGGAACACATAGGCGCCCTCGCGCCCCATGCGCAGGTCCTCGATCACGATCCGGCCGTCGATCTCCTCCGCCGCGTACCAGCCGGAGGTGAACCATTCGAGCCGCTGCACGGCCCACTGGTCGGCGAGCGGCTCCAGCAGGTCGCGGTTGCCGCTGTGGTTGTTCAGCAATACGTCGCGCGGCGGCGCCAGCAGGCTGTGCCAACCCTCGAAGTAGTCGCCATCGGGGTACATCACGACGATGCGCCAGGCCAGCGTGGTCAGCGGGGCCGGCACCACCAGCACGCGCGCCTCGTGCATGTCGCGCTTGGCCTGGTCGGCGGCGATCGCCTCGGCGATGTGCCGCTGCACGTACAGCGACCAGCCGAGGTAGGCGCTGCTCGCGGCCAGCCCGAAGCCCAGCCAGAACCCGGCGCGCGGATGCTCGCGCAGGCGCCACGCGGCCAGCACGCCGACCAGCAGCCAGATCGTGTAGGCCGGATCGATGATGAACATGCTGCCGACCATCACCGGCGGCGTCGCCAGCGGCCACAGGATCTGGGTGCCGTAGACGGTGAGCGCGTCGAGCAGCGGATGGGTCAGCAGCGCGAGCTGGAAGGCAGCCAGCCAGCGCCAGCGGTAGGGCCGCGCCGCGGGCGACGCCGCCAGCCACAGCATCCACAGCGCCGAAGCGACGAATGGCAGCACCAGAAGCGAATGGCTGAAGCCGCGGTGCATGGTGAAGTCGCGGATCGGATCGCCGTAGCGGATCAGCACGTCGAGGTCGGGCAAGGTGCCGAGCGCGGCGCCGACCAGCAGGGCGCGGCGGCGCTGGCCCGCGGGCGCGATGAAGGCGGCGACCGACGCGCCGAGGACGAGTTGGCTCAAGGAATCCATGCGGGGCGCGATTCGACCGGCGAACGCGCGATTGTGCCGTGAACGCCCGCGGGCCGCGAGCGGGGTGCCGCCGCTCAGGCGGCCTGCGGCAGGTCGAACAGTTCGGCGGCCTCGCGCGCCGGCAGGCGCGTCAGCACCTCGATGCGCCCGTTCCAGCGCAGCAGCGACAGCGCGCCCGATTCGTCCTCGGCCAGCGCGGTGAGGCTCTCCACCCAGTCGCCGTCGTTGGCGTAGACCAGGCCCTCGCGCGCGAACAGCGCCGGGCGGTGGATGTGGCCGCCGATGATCCCGTCCAGCCCGCGCCGGCGCGCATCGTCGAGGCAGGCGGCGACGTAGCGTTCGATGTAGCGCTCGGCCGCGCCGCTGCGCCGCTTGAGGAAGTCGGCCAGCGACCAGTAGCGTCCGCCGAAGGCGCGCCGGAACTTGTTCTGCAGCCGGTTTCCCGCCAGCAGCACGTCGTAGAGCTTGTCGCCCAGCCACTCCTGGAAACCGCCGAAGTGGGTCACGTTGTCGAACTCGTCGCCGTGGGTGACGAGGTAGCGGCGGCCGTCGGCGGCCTGGTGGACCACGCGGCGGCGGATCGTCATCCGCGGCAGGGTCATGCCGACGAAACGGCGGATCGGGCGGTCGTGGTTGCCGGGGATGTAGACGATCTCGGTGCCGCCGCGGCGCATGGCGTGCAGGCACTCGATGATCCGCGTGTGGTCGCGGCCCCAGGCCGCGCGCCGCTCGCTCATCCACCACAGGTCGAAGATGTCGCCGACCAGGTACAGGCGGTCGCAGCGCACGGTGTGCAGGAAGTCGGCCAGCGCCTCGGCATGGCAGTTGGCCGAGCCGAGGTGCACGTCGGAAATGAACACGCTGCGGACCGGAAGGGGGAGATCGATGCGCAGCGGGGCGTTCATGCCAGCACCTCCGGTCGGGGACGGGCCTCGAGGCGCGGCCGCGCCTCGAGGTAGCGCTCGCGCTTCTTCGGCTTGATCCGCGCGAGGTCGACGAAGATCAGGCCGTCGACCGCGCCGGCGAAGTCGGGATCGATCCCGAAGGTCATGAAGCGCACGCCGCCGGGCTCGCACAGGTCCGCGTACTGCTTGTACAGGGTCGGTACGCGCGCGCCGAGGGCATCGAAGTTCTGCTTGAGCAGCCGGAAGCTCTGCTCGGCGTCCAGCGACCCGAACTGCGGCTCGGCGCCGGCGAAGCGGAACGGGTTGCGCGGACGCACCAGCGGCACGGTCTCGCCGTAGTAGCGCCGGTAGTAGGCAACCAGTTGCTCGCGCGCCTGCAGCGGCAGGTCGGCGCTGATCGACACCGGGCCGAACAGCCAGCGGATCTCGGGGTGCTGGCGCAGGTAGGCCCCGATGCCGTACCAGAGGTAGTCCAGCGAGCGGCTGCCCCAGTACTTCGGCGCCACGAACGAACGTCCCAGTTCCATCCGGCGCTCGATCTGCGGCAGCAGCCGCGGGTCGTATTCGAACAGGCCGTGCGTGTACAGCCCGGCGAGCCCCTTTTCGGCCAGCACCCGCGCGCAGGGTGCGACGCGGTAGGCGCCGGCCAGTTCCTGCTGCTCGGCGTCCCACACCACGATGTGCTCGTACCAAGTATCGAAGCGGTCGCTGTCGAGGCGCTTGCCCGAGCCTTCGCCCACCGCGCGGAAGGTCACCTCGCGCAGGCGCGCGATCTCGCGCAGCAGCGCCGAATCGCTGCCCAGCCGGCCGCACAGGATGCGCTTGCCGTCGGCGGTCTCGCCGATCAGGTCGAGCCGCGCGATGTCGGCCAGCACGCGGCGCAGGCACGGTGCATGCGCCAACGGTGCCTGCGCCGGGCGCCACAGGTCGCGACCACGCCCGAGTTGGCGTACGGTCTCGCGCACCACCTCGAGCGCGCGCTCGGCGTGGCCGGCGGCGTGCAGCAGATCCTGCACCGGCCGCGCGAGCCCGACCCGCACCTCGATGCGCCGTCCCTGGCGGGCGAACATCTCGCGCGGCAGGAGCGCGGTGCCGATCGGCGAATACAGGCTCGACAGGCCGTAGAACAGCGCGGAATTGCGCCCGCCGAGGTGCACCGGCAGCACCGGCGCGCCGGCTTTCTCGGCAAAGCGCAGGAAGCCCTTGCGCCAGCGCGAGTCGGCCACGCCGCGCCAGCCCAGCCGCGACACCTCGCCGGCCGGGAACACGATCACCGCCTGCCCGGCCGCCAGCGCCGCGTCCACCGCGCGCAGGCTGTCGGCCGACGGCTTGCCACCAAGCACGCGCAGCGGAATCAGCAGGTCCGAAAGCCCCGCGAACACCTGCAGGAAATCGTTGGCCACGATGCGCACGTCGCGCCGCACGCTACCGACGAAGCCGAGCAGCGCCAGCGCGTCGATCGCGCCCATCGGGTGGTTGGCCACCACCACCACCGGACCCTCCTGCGGCAGGCGCTCCCGCTCGACGTGGTCGACCAGCCAGCGGCAATCCAGCCGCGCCAGCGCCGCATCGACGAAGGCGAAACCACGCAGGTGGGCGTGCTCGCGCAGGAAGGCGTCGATGTCGTCGATCCGCGACAGGCGCGACAGCCCGCGCACCAGCGGCCGCGCCACCCGTGCGGGCCGGCCCTTGAACCAGTGCGGGAACCGCGATTCGATCGTGCGTTGCAGGTCGATCATCCGGCGCGTCCTCGATGGGTTCTCGCCGGGCGGGCATGTTGGCCCCGCGCTGCGTCAGGACCGTGGCTGGCGCGCGTCACGTGGATGAAGGCCGCGCGTCCGATTTGTTGCAGGCCGCCGGGCGCGGCGCGCTACGCTTGCCGCATGCTCGAACACGTTCCCGGTGAAGTGCTCGGACTCGCCGTCGGCCTCGGCGCGGGCCTGGTGATCGGCGTCGAGCGCGAGCAGCACAAGGCCGAGCACGCCGAGCGGATGGCGGCCGGCGTGCGCACCTGCGCCCTGGTCGCGCTGTGCGGCGGGGTGGCGTGGATCCTCGGGCCGGTCGCGCTGGCGATCGCCGGCGGCTTCATCGCGCTGGCCACGGTCACCAGTTACTGGGGCACGCAGCAGACCGACCCCGGGCTCACCAGCGAGGTGGTGCTGGTGCTGACCTTCCTGATCGGCGTGCTGGCGATGACCCAGCCGGCGCTGGCGGCCGGCGTGGCGGTGGTGGCGGCGATCCTGCTGCAGGCGAAGTCGTGGCTGCACACCTTCTCGCGCCAGGTGCTGACCGAGAGCGAACTCAACGACGCCCTGCTGCTGCTGGCCAGCGCCCTGGTGGTGCTGCCGATCCTGCCGGATACGCCGATCGCACCGTTCGAGGGCCTCAACCTGCGGCGCCTGTGGGCGCTGGTGGTGCTGGTGATGGCGATCAACGCCGCGGGCTACATCGCGATCCGCGCGATCGGCCCGCGGCTCGGCCTGCCGCTGACCGGCCTGGTCGGCGGGCTGGTGTCGAGTTCGGCCACCATCGCCGGCATGGGCCACCGCGCGCGCGCCAATCCGGCGCTGGCGCGCGCCTGCGCCGCGGGCGGGATGGCATCGAACCTGTCCACGGTGGCGCTGTTCGCGCTGATCTTCGCCGCCGCCGACCGCACGCTGCTGGTCGCGCTCGCCCTGCCGCTGGGCCTGGCCGGCGCCGCCGTGCTGGTCGCATCGGCCTGGCTCGGCGCAAGGGCACTGCGGGATCCGGTGCAGGACGGCGCGGTGGTCGCCACGCGACCGTTCCACTTCGGCCATGCGCTGGCCTTCGCGGCGATGATCGCCGGCGTGCTCGCCGCCGCCACCCTTATGGGCCGCTGGCTGGGTGAGGCCGGCATCACGATCACTGCCGCCGTCGCCGGCTTCGCCGACACCCACGCCGCTGCGGTGTCGGTGGCTGAACTGTCCGCCGGCGGCGCGATCCCCACCGCGCAGGCGGTGCTCGCGGTGCTGCTCGCATTCAGCGCGAACACGGTGACCAAGATCGTGCTCGCGATCACCGCCGGCGGCGGCGACTACGCGCGCCGCGTGGTGCCGGGCTTGCTGGCGATGATGGCGGGGGCTTGGTTGGGGTGGTTCGTTGGGTAAGGGCCCAGGGCCCAGGGCTCAGGGCCCAGAACCGCTCGCTTCGAACTCCGGTTCGGGCCATTGATCTGCTGCCGCAGCGATGTTCCATCGAACAGCGACCCTGCGACGCTTCTCTGAGCCCTGAGCCCTGAGCCCTGAGCCCTGAGCCCTGAGCCCTGAGCCCTGGGCCCTGGGCCCTGAGCCCTGGGCCCTGAGGCCTCACCGAACCCTCACGCCTCGCCCACCTCGGCAAACCCGACCTCCGCCCGCGCCAGCGCCGCCAGCCGCTGCCGCTCCTGCCGGCTCTCCCAGCGCTCGAACAGCAGGATCTCGACCGGCAGCCACAGCGCCACCCAACCGAGGATCAGCAGGCCTTCGCGCAAGGCCTCGACCGGGGCGGCGTCGCCGGCCGGCACCAGCGAGCGCAGCAGCAGGCAGGCCGCCAGCACGGCGAGCCCGATCAGCAGCGTGTCGCGGCCGATGCGCAGGCGCTGGCGGCCGTGGCGGTCGGCCGCTTCCAGCAGCAACTGGAAGTGGGCGTGGACGGCCGTCGTGATCTCGCCCAGGTGGTCGCGCAGCGGTGCCGGGCCGTGCACGCGCAGGGTCACCGGCTCGTGCGGCGCGAACTCGCGCGCGCAGGACAGGATCCAGTCCTCGGCGCGCGGATCGAGCGCCTTGTCGTGGAACGGCGCCGGGTCCATGGCGTCGAACAACTGGGCCAGCGAATGGATGCGCAGGTCGATGGTGGCCATGGCGCCAGCCTACGCCGGCGCGCGGCCCGGTCAATGGCGGGCGAAAGATCCGGCACGCTCGGCCGGTCGTGGATGGGTTGACGCCGCGGAGCCCGCCATGCGCTTCGAACCGACCCTGCTCGCGATCCTCGACATCGGCGGCTACACGCGCTTCATCCGCCAGCGCGCCACCACCCTGCCGCACGCGGAAGAGATCATCACCGCCCTGCTGGAGGCGGTGATCGACGGCGCCGAACTGCCGCTGCAGTTGAACAAGCTCGAGGGCGACGCGGCCCTGCTGTGGGCCGACGCGGGCCTGACGCCGCGCGCGGCGGCGGCTTCCGCGCTGCGCCGCATCGAGGCGGCCTTCGCCGCCTTCGACCAGCGCCGCGCGGCGATCGCGCAGGAACGCAGCCACTGCCAGTGCGGGGCCTGCGCCAACATCGGCGCGCTGGAGATCAAGGCCCTGCTGCACTTCGGCGAGGTCGCGCACAAGCAGGTGCGTGGCCTGCACGAGCTGGCGGGCGAGCCGGTGATCCTGCTGCACCGCCTGCTCAAGAACGCGGTGTCGGCGCCGCGCTACATCCTGCTGACCGCGGAATTCAACCAGCTGCTCGACGACGACGCTGGCCTGCTCGCGGCGCAGGAACATCCGGACGGCTTCGATCCGATGCCGGTGTTCCTGCGCCTGCCCGCTCAGGTCCCGGCGGGCTTGAAGGCCATCGCCACCCCGTTCATGCAGTAACGCAGTCCGGTCGGCGGCGGGCCGTCGTCGAACACGTGGCCGAGGTGGCCGCCGCAGCGCCGGCAGTGCACTTCGGTGCGGGTCATGAAGAACGAGCGGTCCTCGCGGGTGCCGATGGCACCGTCGATGGGCTTCCAGAAGCTCGGCCAGCCGGTGCCCGATTCGTACTTGGTCGCGGCATCGAACAGCGGCAGGTCGCAGCCCGCGCAGTGGAACACGCCGGGCCGCTTCTCGAGGTTGAGCGGGCTGGTGCCGGCGCGCTCGGTGCCGTGGCCGCGCAGCACCTTGTAGGCCTCGGGCGACAGGCGCTGGCGCCACTCGGCGTCGGTGAGTTCGAACTCGAACTTCGCCGCGCCCTCGGCGGCGCTGGAACGACCGAAGAAAGCCATGCTGAGGACTCCTGCGCCGGTCACGCCGGCGGCGAGCGAGAGGAAGTGACGGCGGTCCATGACGGGACTCCGGAGGTGGATCGGATGATCGGGGTGGCGAGGGCAGGCTTCAAGCGCGCCGCTCAGCCGGCGGGCGCCTGGCCCCAGACCTGCTTGAGCCGCGCGTCGCGCCCGCAGCCCCAGCGGTAGTACTTGTACTGCGCGGGGTTCTTGGCCGCGTAGTCCTGGTGGTAGTCCTCGGCCACCCAGAACGTGGCGGCGTCGGCGATCTGCGTGTACAGGGTCTGGCCGGCGAAGCGCGGATCGGCCTGCCACTTCGCCAGTGAGGCCTCGGCCGCCGCGCGCTGCGCCGCGTCGTGCACGAAGATCGCCGTGCGGTACTCGGTGCCGACGTCGCAGAACTGGCGGTCCTTCACGGTCGGGTCGATGTTGGCCCAGAACACCTCGAGCAGGCGCTCGTAGCCGACGACCTTCGGGTCGTAGAGCACCTCGACGGCCTCCGCATGCCCGGTCGACCCGCCCGAGACCTGGCGGTAGGCCGGGTTGGCCTTGCTACCGCCGGTGTAGCCGGAGACCGCCGACTTCACGCCGGGCAGCGCCTCGAACGGCTGCTCCATGCACCAGAAGCAGCCGCCGGCGAAGGTCGCCTTGGCCAGGCCTTCGGGCGCAGGGGGTGAGGCTTCGGTCGCGGCGCGAGCCAACCCGCTGGCGAGGAACAGCGCCGCGCCGGCGGCGAACACGAGGCTGGCGACGACGGCCAGCGGGCGGAACACGGCGGTTCGGGTCACGATGCACTCCTGCGGTTGCGGCTTGGACCGCGACGGACCCGCAGAGATTGCAGAACCGACGTCTGCGCGACGTCAGCGCGGACAGCGCGCGTTCAGCCGGCCGGCCGCTCCTGGAAGCCGACCGAGCGCACCACGCGGCCGAGGTCCTTCATCCCCAGTCCGTCCACCAGCACCGTCGCGTGCGCGCCGCGGATCGCCTGGAAGCGCTCGGCCACGCAGGCATAGCCGCAGGCATCGTTGTAGACCACCTCGACGATCAGGTCCCAGTCCTCGTCGGTGCGCGGGTTCTGCAGCAGCCGGTAGCTGCGGAACAGGCCCTGCTCGACCGCGATGCGGTCCATCTCGAACCAGTTGGCGACGATGAATCGCGCCAGCGCATCGCGCCGGCCGGGCGTGGCGGCGAGGTAGGTGTGGGTGGTCACCGGGGGGCCCGCAGGCACCGCCTGCGTGGCCACCGGCGGCGCCGGGTCGGACGCCCGCAGTGCGGACGGCAGTGCGGCGGCGAGGATCAGCGCGGCGATGCCGGGAAGGCGGGCGAGCGTGGTGCGGCGGTGGTTCATCCGATGGTCTCAAGTCGTTGAGGGGAAGGGACGCCTGGCCTCGGGGTCAGGTTGCCCGGGCTGCATGCCCTGCGGGAAGGACATCACGCGCCTGCCGGGCAGCGCCTGTGCAGGAAGTCGCGCGACCCGGATGCGCCACCGCGCGATCCGCGGTGTAATGCCCCGTCCATTCCGCCGGTCGCTCCCTCCATGTCCCGTTCACGCCTCGCCCTGCTCGTCGTGATCGCCGCCGCGATCGGCGCCTTCTTCGCCTTCGACCTCGACCGGTTCCTCACGCTGGAGGCGCTCAAGGCCGGGCGCGCGGCGCTGGCGGGCTGGGTGGAGGCGAACTTCGTGCTGGCCCTGGTCGGCTACTTCGCGGTCTATGTCGCCGTCACCGGCCTTTCGCTGCCGGGCGCGGCGATCATGACGCTCGCCGGCGGCGCGCTGTTCGGGCTGGTGACGGGCAGCATCGTGGTGTCGTTCGCGAGCAGCGTCGGTGCCACGCTGGCGTTCCTCGCCTCGCGGTTCCTGTTCCGCGACGCGGTGCGCGCGAAATTCGGCCAACGGCTGGCGGCGATCGACGAGGGCGTGCGGCGCGACGGCGCGTTCTACCTGTTCACGCTGCGCCTGGTGCCCGCCTTCCCCTTCTTCCTGGTCAACCTGCTGATGGGGCTGACCCCGATCCGCACCGTGACCTATTACGTGGTCAGCCAGCTCGGGATGCTGCCGGCGACGGTCGTGTTCGTCTACGCGGGCACGCAGCTCGCGCAGCTCGAGAGCCTGTCCGGCATCCTCTCGCCGGGCCTGCTCGGCGCCTTCGCCGCGATCGGCGTGCTGCCGCTGCTCATGCGCTTCGTCGCCAACGCGCTGGCCGCCCGCCGCATCTACCGCGGCCACCGCAAGCCCCCGCGCTTCGACTACAACCTCGTCGTGGTCGGCGCCGGCTCCGCGGGCCTGGTCAGCGCCTACATCGGCGCCGCGGTGAAAGCCAAGGTCGCGCTCGTCGAACGGCACAAGATGGGCGGCGACTGCCTCAACACCGGCTGCGTGCCCTCCAAGGCGCTGATCCGCGCCACGCGCCTGCTGGCCGAGGCGCGCGACAGCAGCAAGCTCGGGATCCGCCGGGTGGAGGCGACCTTCGACTTCGCCGAGGTCATGGAGCGCGTCCAGAAGGTCGTGGCCGCGGTCGAACCGCACGACTCGGTCGAGCGCTATACCGGGCTCGGCGTGGACTGCATCCAGGGCGCGGCACGCCTGGTCTCGCCGTGGGAGGTCGAGGTCGACGGGCGCCGCATCAGCGCGCGCTCGATCATCATCGCCACCGGCGCGCGGCCGCTGGTGCCGAAACTGCCCGGACTGGACGGCATCGCCTACCTGACCTCCGACACGCTGTGGGACCTGCGCGTGCAGCCGCGAAGGCTGCTGGTGCTCGGTGGCGGCCCGATCGGCTGCGAACTGGCGCTGGCCTTCGCACGCCTCGGCAGCCGGGTGACCCAGGTCGAGATGGCGCCGCGTCTGCTGCCGCGCGAGGACGAGGACGTGTCCGCGCTGCTGGCAAAGGTGTTCGCGCACGAAGGCGTCGATGTGCGCTGCGGGCATCGCGCGGTCCGCGTCGAGCCCGCGGCCGACGGCATCGGCGGCGCCCTGGTCGCGGAAGGCCCGGGCGGCGAAGTGCGGCTCGACTTCGACCGCCTGCTGCTCGCGCTCGGCCGCACCGCCAACGTCAGCGGCTTCGGGCTGGAGGAACTCGGCGTGCGGATCGGCCCGCGCGGCACGATCGAGGCCGACCCGCTGCTGCGCACCAACTTCCCCAACATCGCGGTCTGCGGCGACGTCACCGGGCCCTACCAGTTCACCCACGTCTCGGCGCACCAGGCCTGGTACGCCGCGGTGAACCAGCTGCTCGCACCGTTCTGGTCGTTCCGCGTCGACTACCGCGTGATCCCCTGGGCGACCTTTACCGACCCGCAGGTCGCGCGCGTCGGCCTGTCCGAGGCGGAAGCGACGGCGCAGGGCATCGCCCACGAGGTCACCCGCTACGGCATCGACGACCTCGACCGCGCGATCGCCGACGGCACGGCGGAGGGCTTCGTGAAGGTGCTCACCGCGCCGGGCAAGGACACCATCCTCGGCGCCACCATCGTTCATGCCGAGGCCGGCGAACTGATCGCTGAATACGTGATGGCGATGAAGCACGGCCTGGGCATGAACCGGATCCTCGGCACCATCCACGCCTATCCCACGCTGATGGAGGCCAACAAGTACGCGGCCGGGAACTGGAAGCGCGCGCACGCGCCGCAGGCCGCGCTGCGCTGGGCGCAGCGCTTCTTCGCCTGGCGGCGCGGCTGAGGCAGGACCGGTGCGCATCCTCGCCGCGCTGCTGCTGGCCCTGCTCGGTGCGCTCGCCGGACCCGCGCGCGCCATCGACGCCGACCATGCGGCCTGGACGGCGCTGCTCGAACGCCACGTGCGCTGGAACGCGGAAGGCACGGCCACGGCGGTGGATTACGACGGCTTCGCATCCGACCGCGCGGCACTGAAGGCCTACCTTGATGCGCTGTCGACCGTGCCGCGCGCGGCGTTCGACGCCTGGCCCGAGCCGCAGCGCACGGCCTTCCTGCTCAACGCGTACAACGCCTTCACCGTCGAACTCGTCCTGACCGGCTGGCCGGAAATCACCTCGATCAAGGATCTCGGCTCGCTGCTGCGCTCGCCCTGGAAGCGCCGCTTCTTCGTTTTGCTCGGCGAGCAGCGCCACCTCGACGACGTCGAGCACCGCCTGCTGCGCGGCGCGCCCAGCTTCAACGAACCACGCATCCACTTCGCGGTCAACTGCGCCTCGATCGGCTGCCCGGCGCTGCGGCCGGAGGCGTATGTCGCGGCGCGGCTCGAAGCCCAGCTCGACGACCAGACCCGGCGCTTCCTGCGCGACCGCACGCGCAACCGCTCCGATGCGGCGGAAGCGACGCTGCACGTGTCGCCGATCTTCGACTGGTACGGCGAGGACTTCGAACGCGCCGCAGGTTCGCTCGAAGCCTGGCTGGCGACCTACGCCGCCGAACTCGCCGACGTCGCCGAGGCGCGCGCCCGGATCGGGCGCGGCGCGGTCGGGATCGACTGGACCGACTACGACTGGCGCCTCAACGGCGCGCGCTGACCCGCCGGACGCGGCACAATTCGCGCCATGCCTCCCCAGCTGTCGGTGATCGTCCCCGTCGGGCCCGGCGATCTCGCCTGGCGCGGCCTGCTGCCGGCGCTGGCCGCGCTGCCGGCCGATGCGCAACTGCGCGTCGTCGCCTGTCGCGACGACGACGTGCCGCAGGCGGCGATCGATGCCGCGCCCGGCCTGCCGGCCGACCGGGCGCGCCTGCAGGCGCCGCGCGGCCGGGCCCGGCAATTGAACACCGGCGTGCGCGCGACCCAAGGCCGCCTCCTGTGGTTCCTGCACGCCGACACGCGCTTCGACGATCCCGCGCGCGCGGTCGCCGCGGTGCTCGCCAGCGCGACCGCGCATCCGGATGCCCTGGGTTACCTCGACCTGCGCTTCGCCGACGACGGCCCGGCCGCCACCGCGATCAACGCGGCCGGCGCGTGGATCCGCTCGCGCTGGCTGCGCATGCCGTTCGGCGACCAGGGGCTGTTCCTCGCGCGCGCCACCTTCGAGCGCCTCGGCGGTTTCGACGAATCGCTGCCCGCGGCCGAGGACCACGCCCTGGTCTGGGCCGCGCGCCGCGCCGGCGTGCCGCTGCGCGCCGCGGGCGCGTCCATCACCACCAGCGCGCGGCGCTACGCCGAGCACGGCTGGGCGCGCACCACGTGGCGCCACCTGCGCCTGACCGCGGCGCAGGCCTGGCGATTCTCGCGCGGTCCGGAGCATCGCGCATGAGCGGCGGCGTCGCGATCTTCGTCAAGACACCCGGGCACTCGGCGCTCAAGACGCGGCTGGCCGCGACGCTGGGCCGCGAGTTCGCCGAGCAGTGGCACACGCACGCCGCCGGCGCGGTCGCCGCGGTGGCGCGCGAGGCCTGCCGCGCCTCGGCGGCAGCGCCGTACTGGGCGGTCGCCGAAACCGACGCGCTGTCGGATCCGCGCTGGGGCGGCCTGCCGATCCTCGGCCAGGGCGGCGGCACGCTCGGCGCGCGCATGCATCACGTGCATGTCGCGCTGGTGGAGCGGCACGGCGCCGGCGTCCTGCTCGGTGCCGACACGCCGCACCTCGACGGCGCGCAACTGGTGCGCGCGCTGGCCTGGCTGGCCTCGCCGGCGGCGCGGCTGGTGCTCGGCCGCGCCGACGACGGCGGCTTCTGGCTGTTCGGCGCCAACCGTCCGCTGCCGCGCGCGCTGTGGGACGCGGTGCCCTACAGCGCACCCGATACCGCGCAGCGCTTCCGCGCCGCCTTCGACGCCTGGGGTGAGTGGCTGGAGCTGCCGCACCTGGCCGACGTCGACACCGCCGACGACCTCGCCGCCTGCCATCGCGCGCTGTCCGCGCTGGCCACCCCGCTGCCCGCGCAGGCCTCGCTGCGCGACTGGATGGCGCGCCACGCGCCGCCGGGATCGCTCGGGACGTGAGCGCGGAGGCCGTGCTCGCGCTGGAGAACCCGCTGCGGCTCGGCGTGTTCGCCGGCCTGCTGCTCGCGCTGGCGATCGCCGAGCGGGTCTGGCCGCGGCGCGGCGACGCGCGCCCGGCGTGGCGGCAGGCGACCAACCTCGCCCTGATGGCGATCGACACCGCGCTGCTGCGCGTCGTGTTCCCGGTGCTCGCGGTGGCCTTCGCCGCCGGCCTCGCGGCACGCGGGATCGGCCTGCTGCCGTGGCTCGGCATCGACGGCTGGATCGCGGTCGTGCTGGCCATCCTCGCGCTGGACCTCGCGATCTACTGGCAGCACCGGCTGTTCCATCGCATCCCGCTGCTGTGGCGACTGCACCGCGTGCACCACGCCGACACCGCGTTCGACGTGACGCTGGCGGTACGCTTCCACCCGCTGGAGATCGCGCTCTCGATGGCGATCAAGTTCGCGGTGGTGGCCGCCCTCGGCGCGCCGCCGCTGGCGGTGCTGCTGTTCGAGGTCGCGCTGTCGGCGGGCTCGCTGTTCACGCACGCCGACCTGCGCCTGCCGCCCGCCGTCGACCGCGTCCTGCGCTGGTTCGTGGTGACCCCCGACATGCACCGGGTGCACCACTCCGTGCATCGCGCCGAGACCGACAGCAATTTCTCGTTCCACCTCTCGCTGTGGGACCGGCTGTTCGGCTCCTACGTCGAAGCACCGCGCGACGGCCACACCGGCATGGCGATCGGCCTGCACGAGTTCCGCGCACCGGCCGACCAGACCCTGCCGGCCCTGCTGCTCAATCCGTTCCGCGACCCGCCGGCGACCGGCCGCGCCACCGAGGCCTGAATCGAATGCGCGACAGCCTGCCCCTGCTGGAGGGCATCCCCTTCCCGCCGATCGCGCGCCGCGCGCCGACCACGCTGCAACTGAACCTTGGCTACCTGTGCAACATCGCCTGCATCCACTGCCACGTGAATGCCGGCCCGACGCGCAAGGAACTGATGGACCGGGCGACGATGGAACTCGCGCTCGAGGTCGCCGCGCGGCATGGCATCCGCACCCTGGACCTCACCGGCGGCTCGCCGGAGATGAACCCGCACTTCCGCTGGCTGGTGGCATCGGCGCGCGCGGCGGGACTGCACGTGATGGACCGCTTCAACCCCACGGTGGCCGAGGACGCCGGCTTCGAATGGGTGCCGGAATTCCTCGCCGCGCACCGCGTGGAGGCGATCGCCTCGCTGCCCTGCTACACCGAGACCAACGTCGACACCCAGCGCGGCGACGGCGTGTTCGCATCCTCGATCCGCGTGCTGCGCGCGATGAACGCGCTCGGCTACGGCGTCGACGGCAGCGGCCTCGCGCTGAACCTGGTCTACAACCCCGGCGGCGACTTCCTGCCCGGATCGCAGGAGAAACTCGAGGCCGACTACAAGCGCCGCCTCGCCGATGAACACGGCATCGTGTTCAATCGCCTGTACACGCTGGCCAACATGCCGGTGCAGCGCTTCGGCTCGTGGCTGCAGTCGAAGGGCCGCTTCGATGCTTACCTCGCGTTGCTGCGCGACCACCACCGTGACGACAATCTCGAGCACGTGATGTGCCGCGACCTGCTGAGCATCGACTGGCAGGGCCACGCCTACGACTGCGACTTCAACCAGATGCTGGACCTGCCACTGGCCGGCGATCCGCGCCGACCGCACCTGCGCGACCTGCTCGGCGCCCCGCTGGCCGGTCGCCCGATCCGCACCAGCGGCCACTGCTACGGCTGCACCGCGGGCCAGGGTTCGAGCTGCGGCGGGGCACTGGGCTGAGCCGCGGCGCGGGCGGCGCCCTACAATCCGCCGATGCACCCGAAGTCCCCCCTCGCCCCGCCGCAACTCGCCGAGGCCGTCGAGGCCCTGCGCCGTGGCGAGCTGGTCGGCCTGCCGACCGAGACGGTGTACGGGCTGGCGGCCGATGCGGCGAACCCGGAGGCCGTGCGGCGCATCTTCGCGCTCAAGGGCCGACCGGCCGACCATCCGCTGATCGTGCACCTCGGCGAGGCGGCGCAGATCGACGCCTGGGCGCGCGACATCCCGCCGGCGGCGCGCACGCTGGCGCAACGCTTTTGGCCGGGGCCGCTGACCTTGATCCTCCGGCGCGCGCGCGGCGTGCATGATGCGGTGACCGGCGGGCAGGACACGGTGGGCCTGCGCGTGCCCGCGCACCCGGTCGCGCTGGCCCTGCTCAAGGCGTTCGGCGGCGGGCTGGCGGCGCCGAGCGCGAACCGCTTCGGCCACGTCAGTCCGACCACCGCGCAGCACGTGCGCGAGGAGTTCGGCGAGGCGCTGCCGGTGGTGCTCGACGGCGGGCCGTGCCCGGTCGGCATCGAGTCGACGATCGTGGACCTGTCGTCCGGCGCGCCGCGCGTGCTGCGCCCGGGCCGGATCGGCGTCGACCAGCTGGAAGGCGCGCTCGGCATCCGCCTCGAGGCCGGCGCGGTGGCGGCGAGCCCGCGCGTGTCGGGCAGCCACGACAGCCACTACGCACCGCGCACGCCGGCGGAACTGGTCGCGGGCGAGGCGCTCGCCGCGCGATGCGCGGCACTGGCGCGCGAGGGCGAGGTGGTGCTCGTGATCGCGCTCGGGCCGTTGCCGGCCGACGCGCAGGGCCTCGGGCTGCCGGCCCAGCCGACCGAGTATGCGCGGCACCTGTACGCCGCGCTGCGCGCGATGGACACCGAGGGCGCGGACCGCATCCTGGTGCAGGCGCCGCCGGAGGGCGAGGCCTGGGCCGCGGTGCGCGACCGCCTGCGCCGCGCGACCGCGGCGACCGACGGGATGGAAGACGACGCGCCGTGAGCGGCAACCACCCGGTCGGTCGTGCGGTCTCCGCCCTGCCCGACGCGGCGAATGCCGTGGCCTTCGCCTGGGTGTGGATGTTCCCGCTCAGCGTCGGCGCGGGCTGGGTCAAGTCGCTGATGATCGTGATGCTGCTGGAGTTCCTGGTCGTGCACTCCAGCGGCTTCATCGGCATGACCGTGGTCGACCCGGGTAAGTCGCGCGCGACCAAGGTCGGCGTGGTCGCGGGCTTCGGCCTGCTCTACCTGCTGTTCGCCGGCGCGTTCTCGCTCGCCTTCGGCGAATGGTGGCCGCTGGCGGCGTTCGGCTGGCTGCTGCTCGGCAAGTTCGCGCTGGTGCTGTTCGCGCCCGTGCCCGGCGCCCACGAACGCCCGCGCCAGGGCTATCTGATGGCGACTTCGCTGGTCGCCTACGTGGGCGGCGTGTTCCTGACCAGTCTCGCCCCGGTGCCGCAGCTCGGCATCGACGACGCCGTGCGCAGCGCGGCCGCGATCCCGGGCAGCGGCCTGTGGGTCGAGGAACCGCAGCGCGTGCTGGCCTTCGGGATGCTCTATTTCGCCATCATGGCCTGGGCCCGCTGGGCCTGGGTGCCCGGCCGCATGCACCTGGGCTTCGGGCGCTCCGGGATGCGCTGAGCGCGCGCCACGGGTCGACGCAATCGACGCATCGCCCATCACCGCGGGCGGCGACGTTCGATCGTGTTCTGCGACAAGAATGGAGAAGACGGTCGCGGGCGGCGCTCGCCCCTGCAGCAGCATCGTGCACCGTGCCGTTGCTGGAGCAAGCGCGCGTGCCGCACGACACCCATTCCGCGGTCGCCCGCAAGCGGGCTCCTACCAAGCCGCGGAGACCCGACGTAGGAGCGCGCTTGCGCGCGATCGCCATCTCGCGCGCTGCGGGAAGACCGGGATGCTGCGGTCGCCCGCAAGCGGGCTCCTACCAAGCCGCGGAGACCCCGCGTAGGAGCGCGCTTGCGCGCGATCGCCATCTCGCGCGCTGC
>JAJTHZ010000235.1 GCA_021299185.1 Lysobacteraceae bacterium
GATCGCGCTGCGAAAGGTCGACGGCTGGCAGAGCCTCGCGCAGCCGCCCGCACCGCTTGATCTCGCCGCCTGACCGATCCACCATCAAGCCGCTGGCGACGCGCCTCGACGAGTTTCAACCAGATTCGCGACACGACCCGCCACGCTGCTGCGCTGCTCTCCCATTCGCCATTCGCCGTTCGCCATTCGCACTAAACGCACCCCGCATCCTTTCGCGAGATTCCATGGATTCCCTCACCCCCCGCCAGATCGTCGCCGAACTCGACCGCCACATCGTCGGCCAGCAGGCCGCCAAGCGCGCGGTCGCGATCGCGCTGCGCAACCGCTGGCGCCGGATGCGCCTGGATCCCGCCCTGCGCGACGAGGTGGTGCCGAAGAACATCCTGATGATCGGCCCCACCGGCGTGGGCAAGACCGAGATCGCGCGCCGGCTCGCCACCCTGGCCAACGCGCCGTTCGTCAAGGTCGAGGCGACCAAGTTCACCGAGGTCGGCTACGTCGGCAAGGACGTCGAGACCATCGTGCGCGACCTGATGGATGCGGCGATCAAGATGGTGCGCGAGGCCGCCAAGGCGCGCGTGCGCGAAGCCGCCGAGCGCAACGCCGAGGAGCGCATCCTCGACGCCCTGCTGCCGCGCGCGCGCGCGGTGCGCGTGTGGGGAGAGGAGCCCAAGGTCACGCCGGAGGAGAACGGCACGCGCGAGAAGTTCCGCGAGATGCTGCGCGCCGGCAAGCTCGACGAGCGCGAGGTGGAGTTCGAGCTCGCGGGCCCCGCCGGCGTGGAGCTGGTCGCCCCGCCGGGCATGGAGGAAATGACCCAGCAGTTGAAGGGCATGTTCCAGCAGTTGTCCGGCCAGCGCGCGGTCAAGCGCAAGCTGGCCATCGGGCAGGCGCGGCCGATGCTGGTCGAGGAGGAGGCCGGGAAACTGCTCAACGAGGACGAGATCCGCGCCCAGGCGCTGGAGGCCGCCGAGCAGCACGGCATCGTGTTCATCGACGAGATCGACAAGGTCTGCCAGCGATCGGAGTGGGGCGGGGCGTCGGTCAGCCGCGAGGGCGTGCAGCGCGACCTGCTGCCGATCGTGGAAGGTTCGACCGTGTCCACCAAGCACGGCCCGGTGAAGACCGACCACGTGCTGTTCATCGCCTCCGGCGCGTTCGCGGTGGCCAAGCCGTCCGACCTGATCCCGGAACTGCAGGGCCGCTTCCCGATCCGGGTCGAGCTGTCCGCGCTGGGCATCGAGGACTTCGAGCGCATCCTGACCGAGCCGCGCGCCGCGCTGACCCGGCAATACGAGGCCCTGCTGGCGACGGAAGGCGTTTCGCTGCGCTTCGCGCCGGACGGCGTGCGGCGGATCGCCGAACTGGCGCAGCAGGTCAACGAGCGGCAGGAGAACATCGGTGCGCGGCGGCTCTCGACCATCCTCGAGCGGCTGCTCGACGCCATTTCCTACGAGGCCCCCGACCGGGCCGGCCACGAGGTGCTGGTGGACGCGGCCTACGTCGATCGCCACCTCGAGAACCTGGTGCGCAACGAGGACCTGAGCCGCTACATTTTGTAGTCGTTCTCCGCGGCGGGCCGGCGCCGAGCCCGCCGGCGGCATCTGTGGGAGAATGCGCGCATGAGCAAGATCGTCGAGATGAAGCAGCGTGGCGTGCGCGCCAAGCTGCGCGAGGCGCACGAAAGTGGCGCCTTGGTGCGCCTGTGGCGCGCCGAGCACGAGGCCGCGTCCTTCACCGGCTTTGTGGTCGGCATCGGCAAGGAGTTCTTCCTGCTGTGGGCGCTCGGCGACTACATCGGCTTCGACGGCATCTATGCGTTGCGCCACCGCGACGTGACCGAGATCGAAGTGCCGGACAAGAACGCCGGGTTCCTGCTCAAGGCGATGGCGCTCAAGGACATCAAGCCGGCCTGGCCGGCCGACTTCAAGCTCGACGATGTCGACGGCGCGGTGCGCTCGGCCGCGGCCAGCGCGGCGGTGATCGCGGTGCACGTCGACACCGAGGGCGACGACGAGATCTGCTACGTCGGCCGCCTGCTGGGTTTCGAGCCCGATGGCTTCCTGCTGCAGGAGATCACGCCCGACGCCGAGTGGCTGCGCGAGCAGTCGTTCTTCGGCTTCGAGGAGGTCAGCGCGGTGGCCTTCAACGGGCCCTACCACCAGGCGCTGGCGCAGGTCGCGGGCACGCCGCCGGACGACATCCGGCCGTTCAGCCGCGACCAGGGTTCGCTGCACTGATATCGCGCCGGCCGCGCCATGTCCGCCCGCGATCGCCTGTTCCTGCTGCCACCCGCCTTCGAAGACGCCGCGGCGGGCCCGGGTCTGTTCCACTGCCCGTACTGCGCGCGCGTGACCGGCGTGCTGGCCTACGCCCCGCAGGTGCGCGAGCGGATCGACGTGCAGATCGTCGACTTCCCGCGTCCTCGTGCGCCGGTCGTGGCGCTGGTCGGCGCGGACCACCAGTCGTGCCCGCTGCTGGTGCTCGCCGACGGCACCGATCCACTGCCGCCGGGCGCCCAGCGCAGCGGCGCGCCGCGCCCGCATCCCTGAGTCCCGCGTGAGCGCGCCGCGCCCCACCGACATCGTGCTGCACCGCGCCTCGCACGTGCTCGAAGTCGCCTTCGACACCGGCGAGCGCTTCCGCCTGCCGTGCGAACTGCTGCGGGTGTATTCGCCGAGCGCCGAGGTGATGGGCCACGGGCCCGGCCAGCGCGTGCTGCAGGTCGGCAAGCGCCACGTCAACATCCGCGGCATCAGCCCGGTCGGCAACTACGCCGTGGCGCTGGACTTCGACGACGGCCACAACACCGGCCTGTACAGCTGGCAGACGCTGTACGACCTGGGCAAGCACCAGGAAACGTATTGGCAGCGGTATCTGGACGAGATGGAGAAGGCGGGGGCCAGTCGGGAGCCGGTGGGCTGACGGGGTGGAGGTAGGGCCCAAGGCCCAGGGCCCAGAAAGAGCCGATGCGGGAGGCCCTCGCCAGCACAATCGTCAATCTGCGGCATGGCCGCTCTCTGGGCCCTGGGCCCTGGGCCCTGGGCCCTTCCTCCACCGACAAAGCAGCAAGCCCCGCCCACCCCGCGCATCCCCTAAACTCCACCCCATGACCGACCCGGAAAAAACCCACTTCGGCTACCGCGACGTCCCGACCGCCGAGAAGGCGAAGCTGGTCGATGGCGTGTTCACCTCGGTGGCGTCGAAGTACGACGTCATGAACGACCTGATGTCGCTGGGCATCCACCGCCTGTGGAAGCGGCACTTCGTGGCCACCAGCGGCGTGCGCGCGGGGGACGTGGTGCTCGACCTCGCCGGCGGCACCGGCGACATCGCGATCGCGATGGCGCGCGCGGTGGGTGCCAAGGGTCGCGTGCTGCTCACCGACTTCAATGCGGCGATGCTCGGCGAAGGCCGCGACCGCCTGCTCGACGAGGGCGTGGTGGGCAACGTCGACTGCGTGCAGGTCGACGCCCAGGCGATCCCGCTGCCGGACCGCAGCGTGGACCTCGTCACCATCGCCTTCGGCCTGCGCAACGTCACCGACAAGGACGCCGCGCTGCGCGAGATGCACCGCGTGCTCAAGCCCGGCGGCCGCGCCCTGGTGCTGGAGTTCTCGCAGGTCACCGCCGCCCCGCTGCGCCCGCTTTACGACCTGTACTCGTTCCAGGTCCTGCCACGGCTCGGCGCGATGGTGGCCCGCGACGCCGACAGCTACCAGTACCTCGCGGAGTCGATCCGCAAGCACCCCGACCAGGACACGCTGAAGGGCATGATGGAAGCCGCCGGCTTCGCCCGCTGCAGCTACCGCAACCTCAGCGCCGGCATCGTCGCCATCCACTCCGGCTACAAGGCCTGAATCACGCCCCGCGCAGGATGTCCGACAGCGCGCGCGCGGTCGCGCCGCCGTCGCGCAGGCGCTCGCGTCGCGCGAGCAGCGTCTCGCGCAGCGCCGCGCGGCGGTCCGCCGAGCGCGCGAGGTCGACCGCGATGCGCACGTAGTCGTCCGCGTCCGCGGCGACCAGTTCCTCCAGACCGAGCCGGCGCAGCAACGCCAGGGTCTGTCGGCCGCGCAGGGTGCGGCCCGGCCAGGCCACGGTGGGGATGCCGTGCCAGAGCAACTCGAAACTCGTGATGCCGCCGGAGAACCCCGTGGTGTCGAGGTTGAGGTCGGTGCGCGCCAGTGCCTGCGCCCAGGCCTCGCCCGGCTGGAACGGTGTGATCGACAGCGCCTCGGGATCGTCGACGCCCGCTGCGTGCAGGGCACGCTGCAGGCGCATGCGCAGCGCGGCCAGCGCGCGCGGGTCGGTGCCCGGCGACAGGTGCAGGCGCGCCGTGGGCACCGCCGCGAGGATGCGCGCGAACAGCGCATCGTGGCGCACGGTCAGCTTGTACAGCGACTGCGCCACGCGCAGGACCACGGGGTCGTCGTCGCGCCGCGGCGCCGCGGCAGGCAGCGGCGGCGGCCAGTCGAAATCGCAGCCGAGGCCGGGCAGGCGCAGCAGCGGCTCGACGTAGTCGGCCGCCGCATCGTCGCGCTCCATCGCATCGGGCGCGAGGAAACCGTCCAGCGTCGCCAGCCCGGTGGTCGCGGGATGGCCCCACAGCGCGTACTGTCGCGGCGCGAGGCGCTGCGCGGCCAGCCACAGCATCGCCGCGTCCATGCCGAGGTCGGTGTACAGCACCACGTCCGGTGCCTGGTCGAGGATCCAGGCGCGCGCCTGCTCCAGCACCGTGACCTGCGCGAAGCCGTCCAGCCCGGCGGCCAGCCGCTCGGTCACCGCGTCGCGGTGCGGACCGGTGTGCAGCAGCAGGACCTCGAGGGCGGTGCGGTCGAGCGCGAGCAGCACGCGCTCGAACAGCTTCATCACGCTGTGGCCGTGCGCGAGGCTGGTCGCCACCACCACCCGCGTGCGCGGACGCCGCACCGCCATCGGCGGGCTCGGCACGCCCTCGGCGCGTGCGGCGACGCGCGCCAGCAGCGCGCCGTGCTCGGCCGCCAGCGGGCGCAGGTCTTCGACGAGGTAGGGCAGGTCGAAGCGCAGGTGGCTGGTCAGCGCGGGCTTGAGCGCGAGGGCCTCGGCGTCGTCGCGCGGCGCATCCGCCAGCGCAGCGAGCGCCGTGCGGTAGTCCGCCACCGCGCGCGCTTCGGCCGCCGCGTCGGCGTGCACCGGGCCGTCGTCGAGCGTCGCGCGCAGCCAGCGCGCCGGCGAGTGGCCCGGCTGTCGCGCCAGCACGCCATCCAGCGCCGCGCCCGCCCCATCGCGGTCGCCCAGCCGGATCCGCGACAGCGCCAGCACGAAGCGCGACGCCGTGTCGTCCGGATCCAGCGCCAGCGCCTGTCCGGCCGCTTCGGCCGCCGCCGTCGGATCGCCTGCAGCGAGCGCGGCCCCGGCCAGCGCGCGGGCGAGGCGCGCGCCGGGCGGCAACAGCGTGGCCGCGCGGGACAGGGCCGCGCGCGCGGCCTGCGGTTCGCCGAGTGCGAGCCGCGACTCGCCCAGGCCGAGCCAGACCGCGCCGGCGCCGGGTGCGGCCGCGCACACCCGCTCGAACTGCGCCGCCGCCTCGGCATGCGCGCCGGCGGCGGCCTGGAGCA
>JAJTHZ010000171.1 GCA_021299185.1 Lysobacteraceae bacterium
CAGGCGGCGCGCCTGTCGGCCTGGGGGCGGCGCGCGCCCGCCGGCGCGCGCACGCCGTCGGCGGTCGCGCGCCGCCGGCCGCTGCGCTACAACCTCGAATACGGCCTGCCGCTGGTCCTGCCGGCGCTGCAGTCGGCATGGCGGCGTGCGCTGTCGGCCGCGGCCGATCGCAGCGGCTTCGACTACATGCCGCCGCACGGCCTGCCGGCGCTGCGCGAGCAGATCGCGGCTTACCTCGGACGGCGCCGCGGTATCGCCGCCGATCCGGCCGACGTGGTGGTGCTCGGCGGCACCCAGCAGGGTGTGGAACTGGCCGCGCGCGTGCTGGTGGACGCCGGCGACCGCGTGGTGCTCGAAGACCCCGGCTACCAGGGCACGCGGCGTGCGCTGGATGCGCTGGGCGCGCGGCTGCTGCCGCTGCCGGTCGACCGCGACGGCGTCGACACCACGCGCCTGCCGCGCGGCGGCGCGCGGCTGGCGGTGGTGACGCCGTCCCACCAGTTCCCCGCCGGCGCCGTGCTGTCGCTGCCGCGGCGCCTCGCGCTGCTGGACTGGGCGCGTCGCCACGACGCGTGGATCATCGAGGACGACTACGACGGCGAGTTTCGCCACGACGGCCGCCCGCTGGCGGCGCTGAAGGCGCTGGATGCCGATCGGCGCGTGGTCTACGTGGGCTCGTTCTCGAAGGTCATGTTCCCCGCGCTGCGGCTCGGTTTCGCACTGGTGCCGCCCACCTTGCGCGAGGCGTTCCGCGCGGCACGCTTCCTGGTCGACCGCGGCTCGCCCGCGGTGGTGCAGCAGGCGCTGGCGGACCTCATGGCCAGCGGGCGCTTCGACCGCCTGCTGCGCCGCACCGGCCTGGTGCTGCAGGCGCGGCGCGCGGCGCTGCTGGATGCGCTGGCCCGCCACGCGGGCGCGCGGGTCGCGGTGGAGGGCACGGCCGCGGGCATGCACATCACGGCGTGGCTGCGCGACGTGCCGCCGCGCGATGTGCCGGCCCTGGTCGCCGCCGCCGAGCAGGTCGATCTGGGCCTGTACCCGATCGCGCCCTACTATGCCGACCCGCCGCCGCGGGCAGGCCTGCTGCTGGGCTACGCGGGGCTCTCGCCGCGCGACCTCGCCGAGGCCGCGCGCCGGCTGGCCCGGCTGTTGCCGGCGGCGCGGCCTTCACCGCCGCGCCGGGCCGCTTTGCGGCACAATGTGCGGTCGGAAAGGACAGGGCGATGATGGGTTACAGCCAGACCAGCGAACCGGTGCGCTTCGAGCGCGACTGCGCGGCCGTGATGGTGCCGCAGGGCGAGAGCGTGACCTTGCCCGCGGGCCAGGTGGGCTACATCACGCAGGCGCTGGGCGGCAGCTTCACGGTCTACGTCGACGGCAACCTGTTCCGGATCGCGAATGCCGACGCGGACGCGATCGGCAAGGAGCCGATGCCGCTGCCCACCCTGGCCGCCAACGCCACCGACGAGGACGTCGAGAAGGCCGTGTGGGCGCAGTTGCGCACCTGCTTCGATCCCGAGATCCCGATCAACATCGTCGACCTCGGCCTGGTCTACGAGTGCACGCTGACCCGTCACCCGGACGGCAACCGCCACGTCGCGGTGCGCATGACGCTGACCGCGCCCGGCTGCGGCATGGGCGACATCCTGGTCGAGGACGTGCGCAGCAAGCTCGCCCTGATCCCGACCATCACCGACAGCGACGTCGAACTGGTGTTCGACCCGCCGTGGAACCAGACCATGATGTCGGAGGCGGCGCGGTTGGAGACTGGGATGCTTTGAGGGGGCGGTTCGTTGGGCAGGGTGAGGGGCGCTGCGCGCAAAGGGTAGAGGGCCCAGGGTACAGGGCCCAGGGCCCAGGACCTTTGAGCGGTCGCGGGGCGCGCCGCGCGCAGCCTTCGATGCGGGCTTGCTGTCCGTGGCCCAGACGCTGCGTAGGGTGCAATGAGCGCAGCGAATTGCACCGCGCCGATGGATCGGTGCAATTCGCTGCGCTCATTGCACCCTACGCAGGCTTTACCCTACTCAGGCACTACTCACGAAAGGTCGAACGCTGCGACCGGCATCGCTGGCGCAAGCCCCCAAAGTTCTGGGCCCTGGGCCCTATACCCTGGGCCCTCGCTCGCAACGGTCTCACGCACGGCGCCCTGCCGGCAGCACAAAACCCGGATAGCCCCCGCTACCAGATCGGCCGATTGAAATCGAACTCCGGCTCGGGCCCGGCGCGGCCGAGGCCGTCGCCGCAGCCGTAGTCGATCGCCAGCCGCATCAGCACGTGGGCGCGGTGGATGCTGTCGACCGCGGGCGCGATCACCGCCGCGCCCAGCGCGTGGGCCTTGCGCACCAGCGCCAGCAGGGTGCCGCCGATCGCCTTCTCGCTGGTCGCGTGCAGGACCAGTTCCGGGTCGAGGCGCAGGAAGTCCATCGGCAGCGACTTCAGCACGTGCACTGCGGCCCAGTCGCGGCCGTAGTCGGCGAGCCCGAAACGCACGCCGGCGGCGCGCAGGGTGGCGACCGGGGCCTCGAGGTCGGCGCGGCGGTCGAGCAGTTCGGCGCCGGCCAGTTCGAGGGTGAGCCCGGTGCCCGACAGCTGGCGCGCCTTCAGCGCCTCGAGCAGCCACGGCACGAGGTCGTCGGCGAGCAGCGAATCGGCGCGCAGCGGCAGGAACACGCGCACCTGGCGGCCGAGCTTCAGGCGCGACTGGCGCGCATCCAGCGCGGCGGTGAGGCGCCGGCGCTCCAGCGCGCCGAGCAGGCCCAGTTCCGCCGCCACCGGCGCGTAGACCGCATAGGCCGCGCGCGCGCCGGGATCCTGCGTGCCGACCAGCAGCCAGTCGAGGTCGAACTGGCCGGCGAGGCGGCCCGACAGCGGCACAATCGGGCGGAACTCGCAGCGCACGTGCTCGTCGTTCCACGGCCGGCCCAGCACGGCGCGCACGGCCAGTGCGGGATCGGGCCGCACCAGCGCGTACTCGCCGGGCTCGTACCACATCACGCGATTGCCGCCGACCCGCGCGGCGGCGAGGCTGGCGGCTTCGGCGCGCGCGACGCGCGCATCGGCGCTGCCGCCGGCATCGTCGAGCTGGGTGGCGCCGATGCTGGCGGTGATCGGCACCGCGTCCTCGCCGCCGCCGGCGCGCCGCTCCGCGAGCTTGGCGCGCAATCGTTCGGCGACCTCGGTCACCGCCTCGCGCTGCTCGCGCGCGAGCAGCACCAGGTAGGCGAAGTCGCGCAGCGGTGCGGCCAGGTCGCCGCTGGCGAGCGCCTCGCGGAAGGCCTGCGCGACCTCCGCCTCGTGCTGCGCGAGGCCGGCCAGCCCGACCGCCTCGCGCACGCGCTCCGCGCGGTCGAAGCCGACGAACAGCAGCGCGGAGCCGGACGGCAGGCCGGACTGCGCGAGCCGCTCGATCAGGTGCTGGCGCGCGTAGAGGCCGGTGCGCGGGTCGCGTCCACCGCCCTGCGGCGTGGTGCCGTGCAGCCACTGCGCGCGCTGCACGCGGGCGCGGATCACCGCGGTCAGGTGGCGCGCCTTCAGTGGCGCGAGCAGCATCTCGTCGGCGCCGGCGGCGATCGCGTCGAAGCGTCGCGCATCGTCGGCGTGCTCGCCGTAGAGCACCACCGGGATGGCGGCGAACTCCGGCTGCTGGCGCACCATGTGCGCGACTTCGTGGCCGCGCGCGTCGGGCAGTTCGTCGTCGATCAGCACGATGTCGGGGCGGAACTCGGACAGCGCGGCCAGCGCGCCGGGCGCGTCGAACGCGAGGCGCGCAGTCATCCCCTGTTCGACCAGCCAGCGCCCGCACTGCGCGCCGTGCTCGCGGTCGGCGTCGACGATCAGCACGCGGTACGGCGTCGCCTCGCTGCGGCCGAGCAGTTCCTCGATCCGCGCGACGATGCGGTAGGGGTCGAGCGGCGCGCCGAAGAACGCCGCCGCGCCGGCACGCATGGCGAGCAGCCGGTGGGTGACGTCGCGGCTGGCCGAGACCACGATCAGCGCCGGGCCCAGCGGCGTGCCCGGCGCGGCCTCGCCGAGCGCCGCCAGCAGGCGCGGCAGCACGCGCAGGCGCGGCGCATCGAGCAGCAGCAGCCCGGGCCGGGTGCCGCGCAGGTAGTCGAGCAGCGCCTCGGGTTCGGCGATGTGGCGCGCGGTGTAGCCGTGCTCGCCGAGCGCGCCGCCGAGACCGGGGCACAGCGCGTCGTCGACGCCGAACAGGCACACCGTGCCGCGCGCTTCGTGCGGGCGGGTGGCCGCCGCCTGCGGCAGCGCCACCACGTTTGGCGCGGCGGGGCGGCCACCGAACAGCGCGCAGGCCAGCTCGTCGAGCCGCGCGAGCTGCGCGCGGCTGGGCATCAGCGCGCCGTCGGCGAACACCGCGAGGTAGGCGGCGAGGTCGCCGGCGCGCGCGGCGCGCGCGTCGTCCGCATCGTCGAGGAGCGCTTCCAGCGTCTCGGCGAAGGCGCGCGCGTCCTCCACCGTCCACGCCGCGGCCAGCCGCTGCCAGGCGAGCGCGAGCGTGGCGGGGCCGTTGCCCTGCGCCATGGCGTCGTCCTGCGATTGCGGCTGCTGGGATTCCACTGCGTTGCGCTGCGTCCTCGGTGCGACGCGACACTGTAGTGGCGCGCGCGGCGTCGTGGACGTGCGCAGCCTCACACTATCCCCCGGATTCGCCTTGTCGGCGGACGGGCGATGCCGCAAACTCGGCGCAGTAATCCATCGCCGGATCGCCGCATGTCCCAGGCGCTCGAACGCATCCTGCTGCACCACCTCGAAGGCTCGCGCGCCGGGCAGGTCGACAGCTTCACCCAGCCGGTCGTGCTGGTCGGGCGCTCGCCCGACTGCCACCTGGTGCTGTCGGCCGACAAAGGGGTGTCGGGCCGGCACTGCGAGATCCGCCAGGCCAACGGGCAGTTCGAGGTCGTCGACAGCAACAGCACCAACGGCACCTTCGTCGGCGACGAGCGGGTCAGCGCGCAGGCGCTCAAGAACGGCGACACGATCCGCTTCGGCTGGATGGGTCCGGTGGTGCGGGTGGAGATCGAGGAGGCCGTGCGCGCGGTGCACGCGGGGCATCCCGAGGACGCGCAGTCGACGGTGATGGTGTCGGCGCGTCGCATCCAGCAGGCGGCCGGCGCGCTCGGCGACACGCCCGTGCCGCCGGTGAAGGATCCGGCGATCACGATGCCGCCGCCTTCGCGCGCGCCGGCGCCACCGCCGGTGGCGGCGCCACCCGCCGCGCGGCCCGCAGCCCCTGAGCCCGCCGCA
>JAJTHZ010000187.1 GCA_021299185.1 Lysobacteraceae bacterium
CAGCGCCTGTCCGCCGAGCGCGCGCACCGCGCGCGCCAGCGCGCCGCCACTGCCGACCGGGCGGGTCACCACCACGGCATGGCCGGACAGCGGCGGTCGGCGGGGCGTGCGCTTCATCGCCGGCAATCCTAGCGCGCGCCCGGTCCTGGCTCCGGCCGGCGGCCCGCCGCCGCCCGCCGCGGCGAGACCGGCGTCGCAGGAACCGCGCGTGCCGGTTGCCGCGCGCCGTGCGGCGGATGCAGACTCGCGCTTTCCCCCGCGCTGTCCGCCCGATGATCGAAGCCGGCGACCTCCGCGCCCTCGAGCGCTCGCTGCGCGAGGGCATCCCGCTGGCCCGCGCGATGGACGTGCGGGTGCTCGACTACGACGGCCATCGGCTCGCGCTGTCCGCGCCACTGGCGCCGAACGTCAACGACAAGGGCAATGCCTTCGGCGGCAGCCTGTCGAGCCTGCTCACGCTGGCGGCCTGGGGACTGGTCAACCTCAAGCTGACCGAAGCCGGCCTCGGCGCCGACGTCTACATCCAGGACGCGCAGTTGAGCTACGTCGCGCCCGTGTGGGGCGAACTGATCGCCGAGGCCTATGCCGAAGGCGACGCCTGGCCCGGGTTCATCGCCGCGATGCGCGACAAGGGCCGCGCGTGCATCACCCTGCTCGGCGAGATCGCCGGCGCCGACGGTGCGGGCACGGCCGCGCGCCAGAGCGCGCGCTTCGTGGCCAAGGCGCCGTAAGATCACGCATCCACCGGGAGGCCGCGCATGACCCGCCGACTCGCCCTGCTCGCGCTCGCCGCGCTGCTCGCCGCCTGCGGCAACCCGCAGCGCAGCGAACTCAAGCTGCTCGACGAAACGCTCGACCAGTACGCCTCCGCCGTGCGCTGGGGCACGCCGGAGCAGATCGTCGCCTTCATCGACCCCGAGGTGCTGGCGCGGCGCCCGGTGCGCGAGTTCGACCTCGAGCGCCTGCGCCAGCTGCGCGTGGCCGGCTTCCGCGCCGATCCGCCCGTGGTCTACGCCGAAGGCCGCGCGCGCCAGGCCGCGCAGGTCGACCTGGTCAACGTCAACACCCAGCAGATGCGCAGCGCGGTCGAGGTCAGCGAATGGCGCTGGGACCCGACCGCCGACCGCTGGTGGCTGGCCAGCGGGCTGCCGCGCTACGGCGCCGAAGCGCGCTGAGGCGACCGCGGCTCAGGCCGCGCGCGCGAGGCTCATCCCGCCGAAGCCGCGCGCGATCGCGGCGGCGAAGCGCTGCGCGAGGCTGGTGCCGGTCGAAGGTGCGGGATCCTCGGAGGCGCGGATCTCGGCCTCGACGGCGATCGAGGCGCGCTGGTTGGCCGCCTCGCGGGCGCCGCGCCAGGCTTCGATCGCCAAGCGGTCCCAGCGCCAGGCGTGCACGCTCGGCACCAGCACCCAGCCCGGTGCCGTGCGGTTCGGGTCGATCGGGTGCCACGGGCGCACGCCCGGCAGGGTCAGGACCTGCTTCAGCACGCGACCGTGCAGCCGGAAGCCCAGTCCGTCGCGGTGCAGGGCGAGGAAGGTCGCGCCCTCGACGCCGAGGCAGGGCCGCCCGCGGACGGTGAGGCCGCGGGCCTCGTGGGCCTTGCGCAGGTAGGCGCTGATCGCGTCGAAGCGGGAGCGTACGTTGGCCATGTCGCAGTGTCCCAGATCCTGCCCCTGTGCAGGATGCCACAGCATTTTCGGGGACGCCCCGACCCCCGGCCGTGGCGCAGTTCACGGAATCGTCATCGCGGGCGGCGCCCGCCGGCGACCTCAGAACGGCTTGGCGATCACCAGGAACAGGATCGGGATCGCCAGCAGCAGCGGGATCTCGTTGAACCCGCGGTACCAGGTGGAGGACTTCGGCGCAGCACCGGCGGCGATCGCCTTCAGCATGCGGCCGGTCCAGATGAAGTAGCCCAGCAGGACCAGCACCAGCAGGAACTTCACGTGCATCCAGCCGCGCGCGGCGGTGACGTGCGGCCACAGTTCCGGCGCCACCACGCGGCCGAACCACAGCAGCAGGCCGAGGCCCAGCATCAGCGCGAACATCACGTGGCCGAAGCGGTACAGGCGGCGGCCCATCAGCGCGACGCGTTCCTGCACCGCGGGCTGGCCCTGGGTCTCGGCGAGGTTGACCAGGATCCGCGGCAGGTAGAACACGCAGGCCATCCAGGCGATCACGAACAGGGCGTGGAAGGTCTTGGTCCAGAGGTAGGTCATCGGTCGGTTTCCGCGGCTGACGTCCCCGATGCTAACCGCTAGAGTCCGATTTCATGCGCCGACCCGGAGTCGACGCGCATTTCACGGGGAGACCAGCATGCGCCACCTGTTTGCCGCCGCCCTGCTCGCGGCCGCCCACCTTGCGTCCGCCGCGGCACCCGACCCGGCCCTGCTCGCCGGTCTCGATGCCCGCAGCATCGGCCCGGCCACCATGAGCGGCCGCGTGACCGCCATCGAAGCCGTGCCCGACGACCCGCGCGTGGTCTACGTCGGCACCGCGGCTGGCGGCGTGTGGAAGACCACCAACGCCGGCATCACCTGGACCCCGGTGTGGGAGAAGGAGCCGGTGCACTCGATCGGCGCGCTGGCGATCGATCCGTCGAATCCGAACACGGTCTGGGCCGGCACCGGCGAGACCAACGTGCGCAATTCGGTGTCCTACGGCCGCGGCATCTACCGCAGCACCGACGCCGGTCGCTCGTGGCAGTTCAAGGGCCTGGCCGACTCCGAACGCATCCACAAGGTGGTCGTCGACCCGCGCGACGGCGACGTGGTCCACGTGGCGGCGATGGGCCGGCTGTGGTCGGCGGGCGGCGAGCGCGGCGTCTACCGCACGCGCGACGGCGGCGCCACCTGGCAGCGCGTGCTGCACGTCGACGGCGACACCGGCGCGGCGGAACTGGTGATGGACCCGTCGAACCCGAACAAGCTGTTCGCCGCGATGTGGCAGTTCCGCCGCAGCGCGCACCAGTTCACCAGCGGCGGGCCGGGCTCCGGCCTCTACCGCAGCGTCGACGGCGGCGACACCTGGACGAAACTCGGGCCGGCGGAAGGCCTGCCGGCCGGCGAGCTCGGCAAGGTCGCGGTCGCCATCGCGCCGTCCGACCCGCGCATCGTCTACGCGCTGGTCGAGGCGAAGGAATCGGTGCTGCTGCGCTCCACCGACGGCGGCTACACCTTCGCGCCGGTGAACAAGGACGTGAACATCGCCACCCGGCCGTTCTACTTCTCCGAGATCCGCGTCGACCCCGAGCAGCCGCAGCGCGTGTACCTGCTGCGCGTCACGCTGGATGTGTCGAACGACGGCGGCAAGACCTTCGAGACCCTGATCGGCTGGGACGACCTGCACCCCGACCACCACGCGATGTGGGTGCATCCCACGCACGGCAAGGTGCTGATCAACGGCAACGACGGCGGCGTGGGCTTCTCCTACGACCGCGGCGAGACCTGGCGCTACGCGGCCAACCTGCCGCTGTCGCAGTTCTACCACGTGCGCTACGACCTCGAGACGCCGTACAACCTGTTCGGCGGCCTGCAGGACAACGGCTCGTGGCGCGGCCCCGCCTACACCTGGGAAGCGGGCCCGGTGCAGAACCACCACTGGATCGAAAGCCACTTCGGCGACGGCTTCGATTCGATGCCGGATGTCGAGAACTCCGACCGCGGCTGGGCGCTGAGCCAGGAGGGCTACCTCGTCTACTTCGACCTCGTCACCGGCATGCGCAAGCTGGTGCGCCCGGCCGCGGCGCCCGGCCAGGCCGAGCTGCGCTTCCACTGGAACACCGCGCTGGCGCAGGATCCCTTCGACGCCGCCACGATCTACGTCGGCAGCCAGTTCGTGCACCGGAGCACCAACCGCGGCGACACCTGGGCCACGATCAGCCCGGACCTGACCACCAACGACCCGGCCTTCCAGCAGTCGGAGAAGTCCGGCGGCGTCACGCCCGACGTCACCGGCGCGGAGAACCGCACCACCCTGATCGCGATCGCGCCCTCGCCCACCGAGCGCGGCGTGATCTGGGCCGGCAGCGACGACGGCCGCATCCACGTCACCCGCGACGGCGGCGCATCGTGGAGGTCGGTCGAAGGCCGGCTGCGCGGCGCGCCCAAGCACGCCTACGTGCCGCACATCCACGTCTCCAACCACCGCGCCGGCACCGCCTTCGTGGTGCTGGACGCGCACCGCGACGGCGACTTCGAGACCTACGTCTGGCGCCTCGACGACTACGGCGCGCGCGCGACCCGCATCGACAGCGAGGCCTTCGACGGCCACGCGCTGAGCGTGGTCGAGGACCCGGTCGAGCCGCGCCTGGTCTTCGTCGGCACCGAACTCGGCCTGTTCGCGTCCTTCGACGCCGGCGCCACCTTCGCGCGCTTCAACCCCGGCATGCCGGTGTCGATGTCGGCGATCGACCTCGCCATCCACCCGCGCGAGCATGACCTCATCGTCGCCACCCACAGCCGCGGCATCTACGTGCTCGACGACATCCGCGCGCTGCGCGCGATCGCGCGCGCCGGCGTGCCGTCGGCGCTCGCCGCCTACGGCGGCCAGGGCTTCGTGCGCTACACCGCGCAGGGCGCCGACGCGCGCTTCCCGGGCAACAGCGACTTCGCCGGCGAGAACCGCCCGGGCGGCGCGCCGCTGACCTTCTGGATCGGCGCCGACGACGTGCCGCACCCGGACGCCGAGCGCGAGAGCGCGCGCCGCATGGCGCTGAAGCCCGATGCGTCGGCGCCGAAGCCACCCGGCGACGACAAGGTCCGGATCGTGATCCGCGACGCCGCGGGCGCGGTGGTTCGCACGCAGGAGATCGACCCCAGGCAGGGGCTCAACCGCTGGTGGTGGGACCTGCGCCGCAACGCCGTGCGCTCGCCGCTGCCGCCCTCGCCGTTCGGCGGCCCCGCCGGCATCGAGGCGCTGCCCGGCACCTACGAGGCGACGCTGGCGTTCCGCGGCGCGACCGCGAAGGCCACGCTCAGCGTCGGCTTCGACCCGCGCGTGGCGCTGGACCTCGAGGCGCTGAAGGCGCGCGACGCGGCCCTCGCCCGCGCCGCCGCGCTGCAGGACACACTGGCCGTGGCGGTGGCGCGCATCGCCGCCGCGCGCGCCGACATCGAGCGCCTGAAGGCCATCGCGCAGGCGCGCCTCGACGACCGCCAGCGCGCCGATCCGGCCAACCCGATCGCCGACACCGACCCGCTCAAGGCCTTCGGCAAAACCGCCGACGAGGCGCTCAAGGCGCTCGACGAGGCCGACCGCGGCCTGTGGAAGGACCCGAAGAAGACCAAGGGCTACCTGCCGGACACCGACGCCTTCGGCCAGGTCGGCGAAGCGCAGTGGCACCTCGGCAGTTCGTATGGCGCACCGACCGAAGCGGCGCTGCGCTACCTCGCGCGCGCCGAGGCGACGACGACGTCCGCGCTGGAAGCCGCCAACGCCGCACTCGCCGCGCAGCGCGCCAAGGTCGCCGAAGCCGCCGCCGCGCAAGGCCTCGCCCTGCTGCCGGAGGAGCCCGCGCTGGCGGTGCCGCGCTGATCCACGCCGCGATCCGCCGCGAGCCCGGAAAGCTCGCGGCGCGCGCGCCGCTCCCACAGAGTCCCGCGCACGCGCTGATGCCTCGACGCCGCGAACGCGATGTAGGAGCGCTGCGTGCAGCGCGACCGGTCTGCGGCAAGATCGAACAGCATCGCGGCGCACGCGCCGCTCCCACCGGGCCGCGGGTACGCCGCGCGGTTTCGGCGCCGCGAAGCCGATGTGGGAGCGCTGCGTGCAGCGCGATGGCGTGGCGACCGCGTCGAACCGCACGCGATCTGGTGGGAGCCGCTTCAGCGGCGACTGCGGCCTCCCGCGGTGCTGCAGTCGCCGCTGAAGCGGCTCCCACCATTCCCGCGCGATCAATCGCCCTTGATGAACGCCTGCTTCGCCGCGACGCCAAGGTCGGGATGGTCGATGAACACGCCGGTCGCGCCCAGCCCGAACAGGCGCAGCACTTCGGCACGGGCATCCATCGGCGTCCCGTCGGCATCGAGCGCGAGATAGCGGTCCTCGGCGCGCACCGTATACGGGTGCACGTCGAGGCCCGCGGCGCGCGCGGCGACCAGCATCGGATGCACCGCGCCGGTCAGCCGCGCCGCATACGCGCGGCCATCGACCGTCCGCGGCGGATCGAGCGCCACCCGCGGCAGCAGGTTCACCTTCCACGGCCCGATGCCGGCGGCGTAGTTGCGCGCCATCCACGACAGCGGGCCCGGCTCGACCAGGGCGGCCCAGCCGGTGGCGTCGTCGAGCCCGCCGGCGATCTGGTCCAGTTCGCCGTACAGCAGGCCGAGGTCGTCGCCGCGCCGCGCGTGGAACACCACGTCGTAGGGCTGCGAGAAGCCGTCGCCGGCGCGCGCGTTGGCGGGATCGGCGTTGCCGATCAACTGCACCAGCGGCAGTTCGATGCCCGCGGTCGGCAGGATGCGGCGCGACAGATCCAGCAGGTTGGCGATCTCGAAGCTCTGGATGAACACGCGCCGCGGGTCGGTGAAGCCGGCCGCGCGCAGCCGGTCGACCAGCGCCTGCGAGGTGTCGATGCCGATCGGCGTGCCGTCGAGCCGCCGGCCCTCGACGCGGAAGTAGGTGGGGTGCTTGGTCTCCGGATAGATCCCGACCCCGTGCGCAGCCGCCAGCGCGATCACCTCGTCGAAGGTCGGCACCAGCGATTCGCCGTCGAAGGCCGCGCTGTCGCGGCGCAGTTCGGGCAGCGGTTCGCGCGCACGCAGGGTGCGGATCTCGGCCAGCGTGAAGTCCTCGCTGAACCAGCCCGTCACCTCGACGCCGTCGATCCGCTTGGTCGTGCGGCGGTCGGCGAACGCCGGCCGCGAGGCGACGTCGGTGCTGCCGCCGAGCTCGTTCTCGTGGCGCGCCACCAGCACGCCGTCGGCCGTGGGTACCAGGTCGGGCTCGATGAAGTCCGCGCCCTGTTCGATCGCGAGTTCATAGGCCGCCAGCGTGTGCTCGGGCCGGTAGCCCGACGCACCGCGGTGCGCGATCACGATCGGCGCGGCGGTGGCGGTCATCACGACCGGCTCCGGCTCCGGCTGCGTTCGTGGCGGCGGTGCGCCGCAGCCGGACACGGCAGCGACGACGAGCAGGAGCGTGATGCGAGGCATGGCGAACATCCTGCGGCAAGGAACATGGCACGTTCGGTGCGGATCATGACCGCACGATGGCACACCAGTCGGCACAACGCGCGGCATTCCCCGACCGCCCCCTGGGCCCTGGGCCCTGTACACTCGGCCCTCGGAAGCCGTCGGTGCAATTCGCCGCGCTCATTGCGCCCTGCGACCGCGGGGCGTCAGTCCGCCGGCACCGTCCGCGACCGCGCCCACTCGCGCAGCCCCTGCACCTGCTCGGCCATCAGCACCGACAGCGGCCGCGTGTTGCGGATCTCGGCCAGCACGTGTTCGGGATCCAGCGCGCCGCCGTCGGCGTGCGCGGCGTACAGCGCGCCGACCACGGCCTGTTCGATCTCGGCGCCCGAAAACCCCTCGCTGGCGGCCGCCAGCGCGTCGAGGTCGAAGGCCTCCACCCGCGCCTTGCGCTTGCCGAGGTGGATGCGGAAGATCTCCGCGCGCACCGGCGCCGACGGCAGGTCGACGAAGAAGATCTCGTCGAAGCGGCCCTTGCGCAGCAGCTCCGGCGGCAGTTCGTGCACCGCGTTGGCGGTGGCGACCAGGAACACCTTGGCCTTGCGTTCGGCCATCCAGGTGAGCAGATAGCCGAGCACGCGCTTCGACACGCCGTCGTCGCTGGTCGAGGTGGCGAGCCCCTTCTCGATCTCGTCGATCCACAGCACGCAGGGCTGCAGCGACTCGGCGCTCTTGAGCGACTCGCGCAGGTTGCGCTCGGTCTCGCCGTGGAACTTGTTGTACATCGAGCCGAAGTCGAGCCGCACCAGCGGCACGCCGAAACCGCCGGCCAGCGCTTTCGCCGCGAGGCTCTTGCCCGAGCCCTGCACGCCCAGCAGCAGCACGCCCTTGGGCGGATCCAGCCCCGGCGGCGGGTTGTCGCCGAGGAACACCGCGCGGCGTTTGGCCACCCAGTCCTTCAGGCGCGCCATGCCGGCCACGTCGGCGAACTGCGCGGTGTCGTACTCGAAGTGCAGCACGCCGTCGCGGTTGAGCAGCTCGAACTTCAGCTTGGCCAGTTGGGGCAGGTCGGCCTGGCAGATCGCGCCGTCGCGGAAGATCAGCTGCCGCACGATGCCGCGCGCGTCCGCCAGCGACAGCCCGGCGAGGTTGCGCACGATGGCCTTCATCGCCGCGGCGTCGACTTCGACCCGCTTGCCCTGGTGCTCGCGCGAGTAGGCAAAGGCCTCCTCGCGCACCATCTTGGCCAGCGCCGCGGCGTCGGGCAGGCGCAGCGAGAATCGCGTGTGCAGCGCGGCGAGGTCCGGCGGCAGCTCGACCTTGGGGCTGATCAGCACCAGGGTGTGCGCAGCACTGCCCTGGCGCTCGACGATCTCGCGCAGCAGGCGCAGGGTCATCGCGTAGCGCAACTGGCCGTGGAAATCGAGCAGCAGGTAGACCCCGCGCTCGGGATGCTGCTTGATCGCCATCAGGGTGGCGGTGGCGTCCGGCGGCACCTCGGCGCCGTCGTCGTCCATGTCCAGCCGCTTGAGGCCGTCGGTCAGGCTCCAGCGCCACAGCGGGCGCATGACCTGGGTGAACACGTGGCGGAAGGTCTCCACTGCGCGCGTTTCCTCCGGGGTTTCGATCACGATCAACCCGGTCCCGGCCCGGATCAGGGTCGCGAGGTCCTTCACTTCCGACATCGATGGTGTCCTCCTGCGGCGGCGAGCGTAGCAGTTCGACCACCGGCGCTATCATCGGCCGGTGATCGACCCCGGCATCGACCTCGAGTACTGGCGCGCCGAGCTGGCGCGCCGCACCCGCGTGCAGGTCGCCGGTTGGCTGCAGCCGGCGCTCGCCGCCGAACTGCAGCGCTGCCTCGCGCACGACGTGCCCTGGGGGCTCGCCCACCGCACGGCCGAGGGTTCGGTGACCACGCGCCCGGAGGCCCTGGCTGCGCTCGATGCCGCCGGCCGCGCGGCCCTGCTCGCCGACGCGCAGGCGCTGGCCGCGCGCGACTACGCCTTCGCCTACGACGCCTACCACATGGTCAGCGCCTACAAGGAGGGCCGCGACCTGGGGCTGCTGCTGCACCGGGTGCTGGAGTTCATGAACAGCCCGGACTACCTCGGTTTCGCGCGCGCGCTGACCGGCGAGCCGCGCATCCGGCGCGCCTCGGCCCAGGCCACGCGCTACCGGCCCGGGCAGTTCCTCAAGTACCACACCGACATCGACAGCCTCGAAGGCCGGCTGTACGCCTACGTGGTCAACCTGAGCGCGCGCTGGGAAGCCGACTGGGGCGGCTTGCTGCAGTTCATCGACGAATCCGGCGCGGTGGTCGACACCTTCGTGCCGCGCTTCAACAGCCTGTCGCTGTTCAAGGTGCCGCAGGGGCACGCGGTGTCGATGGTCGCGCCGTGGGCCGGCGAGCCACGGCTGGCGATCACCGGCTGGTTCATGGCCTAGGGCCTGGCACCGGTGGCCGATCCCGCGCTCCGGATGGCGCTGCGCGATGCGGCCGCGGCGCTCGCGCGCGGCGACGCGCCCGCCGCCGAAGCCGCCGCGCGGCGCGCGCTGGCGATCGACGCCGCCGATGCCGACGCGCTGAACCTGCTGGGCCTGGCGCGCTTCAACGG
>JAJTHZ010000213.1 GCA_021299185.1 Lysobacteraceae bacterium
CCGCTTGCGGGCGACCGCGGCGCCGCAACCTCGCCGCGGTGCGCGAGGTGCTGGTCGCGCGCAAGCGCGCTCCTACGGAAAGCGCTGCGAGTTCCGTGGCGTTGTAGGAGCCCGCTTGCGGGCGACCGCAGCGCCGCAACCTCGCTGCGGTGCGCGAGGTGCTGGTCGCGCGCAAGCGCGCTCCTACGGAAAGCGCTGCGAGTTCCGCGGCGTCGTAGGAGCCCGCTTGCGGGCGACCGCGGCGCCGCAACCTCGCCGCGGTGCGCGAGGTGCTGGTCGCGCGCAAGCGCGCTCCTACGGAAAGCGCTGCGAGTTCCGCGGCGTCGTAGTAGCCCGCTTGCGGGCGACCGCAGCGCCGAAACCTCGCCGCAGTGCGCAAGGTGCCGGTCGCGCGCAAGCGCGCTCCTGCGGGGCGTCGTGGTCAGCCACGCACCGACGCGATCGCCCGCGCGTCCTCGCGCCACGCCGGCGTGGCGCGGATGCGCGGCAGCACCTCGTCCGGCGTCTCGACCAGCGACCACATCCCGGCGTGCTCGGGGTTCATCATCTTCTCGTCGATGGTCTTGTGCATGAACTGCTGCAGGCCGTCGTAGAAGCCCAGCGTGTTCACCAGCACGATCGGGTTGAAGTAGATGCCGAGCCGCTTGAGGGTGATCGCCTCGAACAGCTCCTCCAGCGTGCCGCAGCCGCCGGGCAGCGCGACCACGGCGTCGGAGCCGGTGAGCAGGCGGTGCTTGCGCTCGCGCATGTCCTCGACGACCTCGAGGTTGGCGATGCCCGGGTGCTGCCACTCCACCTCGGTCATGAAGCGCGGGATGATGCCGATCACGTGGCCGCCCGCCTCCAGCGCGCCGTCGGCCACCGCGCCCATCAGGCCGATGCCGCCGCCGCCGTAGACCACGCTGCAGTTCGCCTCGGCCAGCAGCCGGCCGAGCCGCCGCGCCGCCTGGTGGTAGGCGGGGGCGCAGTGGGCGGAGGACGCGGCGTAGACGCAGATGCGCATGGCGGTGGTCCGGCGGAGGGGACGCGCGATTGTACGGCCTCGCCGCGCGGGCCGGGCGCGCCGCCGCGCGCTACATCAGGCGTCGCGGCGCCGCGGCGCGGATCACGCCGTCGTCGCCGCGCGCGGGCCCGGCCAGCGACAGCGCATGCGCCGTCATCGGGTCGGGACCGCGCCATTCGCCGGACAGGGCGCGTACCGCCATCAGCACCCGCACCAGGCGGTCGAAATCCTGCGCCAGCTGCGCGTACAGCTGCGCCAGCGCGGCGCGCAGTTCATCGGCCAGCTGCGCATACGCGCCGCGGCCGAGCGCGACGAAGTAGCCGAGGTCGACCCGTCGCCGCTGTGCCAGGTCCGGGTAGAAGCCGGCCAGCAGCAGGCAGCGGTCGCCGACGTCGCGCAAGTCGTCCTCGCGGCGGCGGCCGGAGCGCCGCAGGGCCTCGAGCAGTTCGAGCGCCATCGTGCGGTGCGCGAGCGGCACGTCGCGGTGGTGGCGCATGAGGGTGAAGACTAGGTACGCCTCGGCGTCCTCGTCGAGCCGCTGCCGCGCGCGCTGTTCGCCTTCGCGCACGAGTTCGTGCCAGAGGTTGGTGCCTTCGCCGGTGAGGATGTCGGCCATCGCGCGCTCCGTCTGCCCTGCATGGACATCATCGGCGCCGGGTGGTGGTCGCTTGAGCGGCGCCGGCTTGCAGGAGTAGCAAAAGCCGCGCCGCAAGTCTTGCCAGCACTCGCGCGGGGCGGCTGCCAGCCGTTGACACGCCGGCCACGCGGCGACTGCGACAAAGCGAGTCCCCCAAGTCCCGGAGCGACCATGCGCCTGCTGACCGCCCTTCTGCTCGCCTTCGCCGTGCCCGCCGCGGCCGCCTTCGACCCGATCGAGGTCGAGACCGCACAGGCCAAGGTCCGCGTCAGCGCCGTGCTCGACGGCCTGCAGATCCCCTGGGGCATCGACTTCCTGCCCGACGGGCGTGCGCTGGTCACCGAACGGCCGGGCAGCGTGCGGCTGGCCGACTTCGCCGCCGGCACCTCGACCGTGCTCGCTGGCGCGCCGGCGGTGGCGGCGAAGAACCAGGGCGGCATGCTGGACGTTCTGGTGCATCCGAAGTACGCCGAGAACGGCTGGATCTATCTTTGCCACTCGGTGTCCAACGACGACGATGAGAACACCACCCGGGTCGCCCGCTACAAGCTGCGCGACGGCGCGCTGGTCGACGAGCAGGTCCTGTTCACCGCCGAGCCCTGGCTCGACACCGTCCACCACTTCGGCTGCCGCCTGCGCATCGATGGCCAGGGCTTCCTGTTCGTTTCGGTCGGCGACCGGCAGGAGCGCAAGCGCGCGCAGGAACTGGACAGCCACGCCGGCAAGATCATGCGCCTGCACGACGATGGCCGCGTGCCGACCGACAATCCCTTCGCCGGCACCGAGGGCGCGCGCCCGGAGATCTGGTCGTACGGCCACCGCAACCCGCAGGGCATGGCGTTCGACGCGCAGGGCCGGCTGTGGGCGCACGAACACGGCCCGCGCGGTGGCGACGAGGTGAACCTGGTCGAACCCGGCCGCAACTACGGCTGGCCGGTGATCACCTTCGGCCGCGAGTACTGGGGCCCGCGCATCGGCGAGGGCACCGCGAAGCAGGGCATGCAACAGCCTGCGCTGCAATGGACGCCGTCGATCGCGCCCAGCGGCATGCTGTTCTATTCGGGCGAGGCATTCCCGGCCTGGCGCGGGCAGTTGTTCTCCGGCGCGCTGGTGCTGACCCACCTCAACCGCGCGACGGTCGACGGCACGAAGGTAGCGGAAGCCGAGCGTCTGTTCACCGGCCGTGGCCTGCGCATCCGCGACGTCGAGCAGGACGCCAAGGGCCTGCTCTACCTGCTCACCGACAACGGCTTCGTGCTGCGGATCGAGCCGGCGGGTTGAGCGGCGTGGCATCGCCGGGCCTGGTCCCGGCGCGCACTCACCGGCCGGGCGGAATGGCGCCGCGCGCGGCATCCATGACTGCGTGCGCGACCGCGGCATAGTCGCCGTCGAAGTGGTGGCCGCCGGGCAGCACCACGTCGCGCACGCCGGCCGCGGCGAATGACGCGCAGGGAGAGTCGGTTTCCTCCGCGCCGCGCACGCAGGACAGGCCGACGGCGGCCGCGCGCAGCACCTCGGGCGCGGTCGGTTCGCCGTCCGCCGGATCTTCCAGCCAGTGCGATACGTGGAACGCGAAGCTCGCGCGCTCGCCGAGTCCGAGCAGGGCGGCACCGGCGATGCGCCCGCGCAACGCGGGGTCGAGGCGGTTGATCGCGAAAGGCAGTACGTCGGCGCCCTGCGAATAGCCGACCAGCAGCAGGCGGCGCCGGCCCCAGGCCGCGAGGTAGTGGCGCGCGATGCGGCCGAGGTCGTCGGCCGTGCCCTGCGGCGTGCGCGCGGTCCAGAAGTATTTCAGCGAGTTCAGCGCGACCACCGGCACGCCGCGCGCAGCGAGCGCCGCGGCGACGTCCTGGTCCAGCCCGGCCCAGCCGCCGTCCCCGGTGACGAGGATCGCGAGCAGGTCGCCGTCGCCCGAGGCCGGCACTTCGACCAGCGGCAGGTCGGCGAGGCCGGGATCGGCGGGTGCTGCCACCGGCGCGTCGGCGCGCCTTGCCAGCACGCGCACGGCGGCGACCGCCGCCGCGGACCACGCCGTGCCGGCCACGGCGGCAGGTCCTGCGCCGTGCAGCACGCCGGCGCGCGCGTTGGACAGTCCGGCGACGAAGGCCGTGGCGGCCGCCGCGGGGCAGGCCGCGCCGGCGCTGCCGACCAATACCGCCCAGGGATCGCGCAGTGCGACCGGCGCCGGCCGTGTCGCGCCGTCGGCATCGCGCCGGACGCGCAGGGCGTTGGCCTCGCACAGCGGTGCGATCGGCGCCAGCGTGGGGCAAAAGCCCAGCGAGAGGGCGCCGGCGAAAGTGCCCGCCGGCGACTGTGCGAGCAGTGCGTACGCCAGCGCGCCGCCACCGCCGACGCCGACCACCACCGGTTGTCGATAACGTGGCATCCGTTCGCGCGATTGCAGCCAATGTGCGAAGCCCTCGAGATCCGCCGCCGGATAGGCGCAGGGCTCGCCGCCGGCCGCCAGCGCACGTCGCCAATGCGCGCTGTCGATCCCGCCGACCAGCACCCCGTGCCCGGCAAGCGCCCGCGCGATCGCGGCCTCCGCTTCGCCCCATCCGGCATCGTCCGACAGCAGCAGGACCACCGCCTCCGGTGTCGCATCCGGACGTTGAACCTGCACCGCGCCGAGCCGGCCGAAGGCCGGCGCGTCGTGTCCGGACGCGCACGGCGGCAGCCACGCCAGCAAGGCCAGGACCATCGACGCGAGGAAGCGACGCATCATTCGACCTCCGGCCCTCGACCTTCGCCGCGCGGACCAGCCGCGATCAGGCGCGCCACCTCGAGCAGCACCCGCGGCAGCCGCATGCCGCCCGGCGAGGCGAGGTAGCGCGGGCGCCACTGCGGCTGGAACTTCTCCTTGTAACGGCGCAGTCCTTCGAAGTGGTAGAACGCCTCGCCATGGCGCCAGATCAGGCCGCCGATCTTGTGCCAGGCCGGCGCGAGCTGATGGCGCGACAGGCCCGACAGCGGCGCCATGCCGAGCACGAAGTCGCGCCAGCCGGCCGCGCGCGCCCACAGCATGAGTTCGACGAACAGGAAGTCCATGCTGCCGCGTGGCGCGTCGTCGGCGTGGCGCATGAGGTCGATCGACACCTCCCCACCCGGCGCGCCGGGCCAGAGGTTGGCGAAGGCGACCACGCGGCCGTGCGCGCGGACCACCGCACAGTCGAACCGCGCCATGTAGTCCGGATCCCAGTAGCCGAGCGAGAAGCCCTTCTCCGCCGCGCCACGCGCGGCCAGCCATTGCGCGGACACGGCGGCCAGTTCGGGCAGCAGGGCGGGCACCTCGGCGCGCGGCACGATGCCGAAGGTCGCGCCCTCGCGCTGCGCGCGGCGATGCGCCTGGCGCAGTTCGGCGCGCGCGCTGCCGTCGAGCGAGAACCCGGCCAGCGGAACCACCGCTTCCTCGCCCAGCTTGAGCAGCGACAGCCCGAGGTCGAGGTAGGTCGGCAACTGCGCCGCCGAGACCTGGTAGAACACCGGCCACAGGCCCTCGCGGTCGGCGCGCTCGCGGAAGGCCCATGCGACCCCGCGGACGGCGTCCGGCGCGCCGACCGGGTCGCCCATCGCCACCAGGCAGGGGCCGCTGCGCTGGAACATCACGAAGGCCTCGCCGCGTGGGTCGAACAGAAGTTGCTTGTCGGGCAGCAGGGCGAGCTGCGCGTCGCAGCGTCCGCTGGCCGCGGCGATGGGCGCGGCGCGCTCGCGTTCGTCCGCGCCGGCCACCGAGGGCGGTCGCGCCAGCGGCCGCAGCAGGCCCCACAAGGCGAAGGCGGCCAGCAGCAGGGTGGCGGCGAGGCTCGCGCGCAGCATGCGCGGCGCGTCGGAATCGAAGGCGAACCGCCACCACAGCTCGTCGGCGTATTCGACGTGCCGATAGGCGAACAGGCCCAGCCAGACGCTCGCCGCGAGCGCCAGCACCACGTTGCGCAGCACCGGCCATGCGAAGAGACCGGCGCCGAGCGGCGTGGGACGGTCGAAGCGCCGGCGTGCGGCGGCCAGCGGCACCAGCACGGCTGCCGCGGCCAGCGCCAGTTCCCAGCGCAGGCCGTACAGCAGCAAGGCCGGGATCGCGGCGCCGAGTCCCGCCACCGCCAGCAGCCAGGCGGCGTCGAGCCGCGCCTGCAGGCCGCGCGCGAGCAGCAGTAGGCCGACGCCGAGCAGGCTCGCGCCGAGGTGCGACAACTCCAGCAGCGGCAGCGGCACGCGCGCCGACAGCGTGGCCAGCCGCGCTTCGCCGACCGGCAGCGAACCCGACACCAGCAGGCAGGCGCCGACCGCCGACACCGCAAGCGCCGCCAGCGGTGCCGCCAGCGGTTCGCCGATCCGGCGCAGCGCGCCCGCCGCGGCACGGAGCGCGCCGGTATGCGCGGCCAGCTCGCGCGCGCCGAGCAGGCCGAGCGCGAGCAGCAGCGGCAGCAGGTAGTAGAGCCCGCGGTAGACCACGATCGCGCCGAGCAGGCTGTGCGCCGGCACCTGTGGAAGCAGGGCGATCAGCGCGGCTTCGAACACACCGAGCCCGCCGGGCACCGTGCTCACGAGCCCGGCCGTGATCGCCAGCAGGTAGATGCCGACGAAGGGCAGGAAGTCGATCGCCGCCTCCGCCGGCAGCAGCGCGTACAGCGCCAGCGCGGCGCAGGACAGCTCCAGCGCGCTGGCCACGAGCAGCAGCAGCGCGTCTCGCGCGCGCGGCAGCGCGATCGCGTGCCCGCGCAGCGCCAGCTGCGGCGGCCAGCGGCGCCCGAGCGCGAACGCAGCGGCGAGCGCGGCCAGCAGCAGCAACCCGATGGCCTGCAGCGGCGCGGCGGGGAGCCGCAGCGCCAGTGCCGCGCGCGACGGCTCGAAGGCCAGCGCGAGCCCCAGCCACAGCCACGCCCCGAGCGCGAAGCCGAGCGAGGCGGTGGCGACCACCTGCGCCACCTGCGCCGCGTTCATGCCGAAGGCGCCGTAAGCGCGCGCGCACCGCGCCGCCGGTCAACGCCGCCATGCCGAGGTTGTGGCCGAAGGCGTTGGCCACGAAGGCGGTGACCGCGACGTCCGTCGACGGCACCCGGCCGCCCGCCAGTCGCAGTCCGATGTGGTCGAAGATGACCAGAATGCCGTAGCTGCCGGCCACGCCGAGCAACGCCAGCCCGATGGCACCGGCCGGCAGCGCGTGGATCTCGGCGAGCACGGCGTCGAGGGTGAAGTCGGCCAACAGGTGGTGCAGGGCGGACAGCGCCAGCGCGAACACCACCACGCTCAGCGCGGCGGCGATCCGGCGACGCCGGTCGACGCCGGGCGCTGGCGGTGCGGGCGAGGTGGTCGGTTCAGCGCGCATCGCCTAGGCGCCCACCGACGTGGCCAGCGGCAGGCGCAACACCACACGCAGCCCGGGTCGCGCGTCCTCGAGCGCGAGCGCGGCGTGGTGCAGGTCAGCCACCGCCTTGACCAGCGCCAGCCCGAGCCCCGAGCCCGGCGTGCCGCGGCTGTCGTCGGCGCGGAAGAAACGCTCGAACACCCGTTCGCGGTGCGCGGGATCGATGCCCGGCCCCTGGTCGGCGACCTCGATCCGCGCGCTCGCGCCCTCGCGCGCGAGGCGCAGGTCGATGCGCGCGCCGCGCGGGCTCCACTTCAGCGCGTTGTCGAGCAGGTTGGCCAGGGCCTGGAACAGCAGGTCGCGGTCGCCGGGCGCGCGCAGGGCCGCGGCGTCGACCTCGATCGCCACCTGCCGCGCGTCGGCCAGCGCGGCATAGAGTTCGGCGGCATCACGCAGCAGGGCGTCGAGTTCGACCATCGCCTGCGGCCGGCGAACCGCCCCACCCTCGATGCGCGCAATGCGCAGCAGGGCGGCGAAGGTGGCGAGCATCTGGTCGGCCTCGGCGATGCAGGCCGCGGCCTCGGCCTGCGCCTCGGGCCGGTCGTCGAGCGCGCCGCGCAGCTGTTCGAGGCGGTTGCGCACGCGCGACAGCGGCATGCGCATGTCGTGCGCGAGGCTGTTGCCCACGTGGCGCACGCCTTCCATCAGCGACTGGATGCGGGCCAGCATGTCGTTGAGGTTCTCCGACAGGCGGTCGAACTCGTCGCCGCTGCCGCGCAGCGGGATGCGCCGCGACAGGTCGCCGTCGCGGATCTCGCGCGCGGCGTGGTCGATCGCCTCGATGCGCCGCGCGACGCTGCGCGCCGTCCACCAGCCGCTGGCCACGCCGATGCCCAGTGCGGCGACCAGGGCCAGAACGGACGCGTCGCGCAGGCTGTCGCGGATCGCGGCGATCCCGCTGCCGCCGCGACCGACCAGCAGGCGCAGGCCGCCCGGCAGCACGAAGGTGCGCGCACGCACCGTGCGTGGCGCGCCGTCGGCGTCGTGCGCGGAGAAATCCACCCAGCCGTCGGGCGGCGCCGCCGCGGGCCAGGCGGCGACGTTGCCCACCAGCGGACGTTGCGCTGCGTCGGCCAGCAGGTAGGCCGACTCGCGGTCGCCGCGCGGGCCGCTGCGCTCGCGCAGCACCGCGAGCAGGCCGTCGAGCCCGTCGCGGCGCCAGGTCTCGGCGAGACCCTGGATCTCCGCCTCGATGATCTCGCCGCGCTGCACCTCGAGGAAGCGGCCGACGTTCCAGTTCAGCCAGGCCAGCAGCACCGCCGCGCTGGCCACGAACACCATCACGTAGCGCAGCGAGAGCTGGAACACGGAGTTGGCGAAGGGACGACGGCCGGTCATGGCGGGGCGAGCTCGCTCAGGGCGAATGTTCGGACAGCATGTAGCCCGCGCCGCGCACCGTATGGATCAGCGGGCGCGGGAAGTCACGGTCGACCTTGGCGCGCAGGCGCGAGATGTGTACGTCGATGACGTTGGTCTGCGGGTCGAAGTGGTAGTCCCAGACGCCTTCCAGCAGCATGGTGCGGGTCACGACCTGGCCGGCGTGGCGCATCAGGTATTCGAGCAGGCGGAATTCGCGCGGCTGCAGGTCCACGCCGCGCCCCGCGCGGCGCACGCCACGCGCGAGCAGGTCCATCTCGAGGTCGCCGACCCGCAGTTGGGTCTGCGCCGATGCCCCGCCGCGCGGGCGGCGCGACAGCGCTTCCAGTCGCGCGGCGAGTTCGCTGAACGCGAACGGCTTGGCCAGGTAGTCGTCGCCGCCGGCCTTGAGTCCGGCCACGCGGTCGTCGACCTCGCCGAGCGCGGACAGCAGCAGCACCGGGGTGGCGTGCCCGGCCGCGCGCAGCGCCTGCAGCAGGGCCAGTCCGTCGAGTCCGGGCAGCATGCGATCGAGCACGATCGCGTCGTAGGGCTCGCCGGTGGCGAGGTAGAGCCCCTCGCGCCCGTCGCGCGCGTGGTCGACGGCGTGACCCGCCTCGCGCAGCCCCTTGGCCACGAAGCTGGCGGTGTTGGGATCGTCCTCGACGATGAGGATGCGCATCGGCGGTCTCGTGGCGGGTGAGGTAGCGCCCGCGGGGCGCGCACCGGACCGCCGGCAGTCTGTCACGGGCGCCGGCGGGATGGGAGCGTGGCGTGCGCGGTCGATGTTGCGAGGATGCACCGGCGCGGCTGTGCGCCGGATGGCCGCCGCATGAACAAACGTCCATGTGCGCGCATGGACGCGCCGTAATGCGCAGGCAAGGCAGTCGACAGTGAGCGGGGCGCAGGCTTTCCCCAGGCGCCCCCAACGCGGGGGCGATGTCGGAGCCCAAAGCCATGAAGCCACGTTCCACCCCGAAACTCGCCCTGGGCCGCGCCGGTGCGCTCGCCGCCGCGATCGGCCTGCTGCTCGGCGCGTCCCAGTTACCCGCGCTGCGCGGCGATGCCGCGGCGTCGAACGCGCCGGCCACGCCCGCGCCGACGGCGTCCTTCGCCGGCGCGCCGCGCTTCGCCGATGTCATCGAGCGCGTGCGCCCCGCGGTGGTCAACATCGCCACCGTGCGCGAGCTGCGCGCCGGCCCCGGCCGCGTGCGGATGGAAGGCCGCGCCTTCGGCCCTGGCGGCCGCGAGACGGCGCCCGACGATCCGCGCCTGCGCGAGCTGTTCCGCCACTTCTTCGGCGACCAGGCCCCCGGCCCGGTCGGTCCGCGCCATGCCCAGGCCGCCGGGTCCGGCTTCGTGGTCGACCCGGCCGGCTGGATCGTGACCAATCGCCACGTGGTGGCCGACGCCACCACGATCACCGTCACCCTGCAGGATGGACGCCACTTCGACGCCACGGTCAAGGGCGAGGACGAGAAGACCGACCTCGCGCTGCTCAAGGTCGACGTGCCGCAGCCGCTGCCGGCGGTGGCCTTCGGCGACGCCGAGAGCGCGCGCATCGGCGATTGGGTGATCGCGATCGGCAATCCGTTCGGGCTCGGCGGCACGGCGACCGCCGGCATCATCTCGGCGCGTGGCCGCGACATCCGTTCCGGGCCCTACGACGACTACCTGCAGATCGATGCGCCGATCAACCAGGGTAACTCGGGCGGCCCGGTGTTCGACGAGACGGGTCGCGTGATCGGCGTCAACACCGCGATCTTCTCGCCCAACGGCGGCAACGTCGGCATCGGTTTCGCGATTCCGGCCGATACGGTGCGCGACGTGGTCGCGCAACTGCGCGAGCACGGCCGCGTCGAACGCGGCTGGCTGGGTGTCGAGATCCAGGCGGTGACCGACGAGATCGCGCAGGGCCTCGGCCTCGACGCGGCGCGCGGCGCCCTGGTGGCAGCGGTCGAGCCGGGCAGTCCCGCGGCCGCGGCGGGCCTGGCGCCGGGCGACGTGGTCACCGCCTTCGCCGGCGTGCCGGTCGCCGAAGTGCGCGACCTGACCCGCGCGGTCGCGCGCGCCGCGGACGGCGAGCGCGCGTCGATCGAGGTCTGGCGCGACGGCGCGCGGCGCCAGCTGACGGCGCGCATCGAACACCCGCG
>JAJTHZ010000037.1 GCA_021299185.1 Lysobacteraceae bacterium
CAGTGAAACGCACCCGCGCCAATGGTAGTGTGGCTTAAGCCATGCAAGAGTAGGTCACCGCCAGGGACCTTTCACCCAAAACCCCCAGACCCACATCTGGGGGTTTTGTTTTTTCTGTGGCTCAATTCGTTCTGGGTTTCCACAAGCCACTCACCCGACCCCCGGAGTTCGCTCCGGGGGTTTTGTCTTGTCGGCGCCGCGTGCGCCGCTCAGGTCGGTGGCGGCTTGTTCGAATGGACGCCGAACTGCCACCCGCGCGGGCTTGCGGCAGGCCGTCTCGCAGTCACCACTGGTAGCGAACGGTATACGACACCTTGCGGATCCCGTCGGCCGGAATGTCGACGACGAAATCGGCAGTGGCCGCATCGCGTCGCTCGTGCGGCTGCGACTGCTCGGTGATCGTCCAGTCGCTCCACCGGTAGAGGTACTCGCGAACGGTCACGCGAACGGCGCTGCGCTTGCGGTTACGAACCTCGATCTCGAAACGCTCGGTCACCCGGCGGTTGCCTTCGTCGTAGGCGAACGACAGCTGCTTTCGCTCCCCGACCACGTCGAAGGCTTCGCCGAGCTTCACCCGCAGCGTTTCGTTGCGCGGCGTGTGCTGGATCAGGTCCTCGCCGATGAACTCCAGCGCGCCATCGACCGACGCCTGGTTGACCCGGACGCGGCCCGCCGGCAATGGCATGCCGAGCCGATTACTTTCCTTGTTCTCGAACTCGAGGAAGGCTCCCACCTTGCCGTCCATGGTGGCGCCATACCCCTGGTCGAGGATCGGGGCGCCCCAGTGGCGCCATGGTTCGGGCGACGCGGTAAACACCAACTGCCGTCGGCAGTCAACGCCGACCGCCGAAGGAAACAGCTCCAATTGCTTGGTCGAGTTGTCCGGCAGGTCGGTCCGCCGACCCAGCGTGTACAGGTGGTACTCGAACAACTGCGACTCCTGGAATCCCTCATCCGCAACCGGCGGCGCGGCCATCACGGCGTACTTCGCCATTGGCGCCGGCTGCGGTGCGGCGGGCGCCCGGTTGACCTCGCCCGCGACCAGCTTCAACTGCGCATTCGGGAACGAACCCCCGCTCTGGTTCACCACGGTCACCCAGGCGGCAAGGTCAATGGCGCAGGCGCTCTCGTCGCCGTGCAGGGTGACGTTGTAATCCGCCCACCAGGTCATGCCCTGCGTCTGGTAAGCGACCTCGGCGTCGTGCGTCCCGCCCCGCTTGGCGTCGACCAGCCACACGAGGGTCGGCTTGGTGATGAGCCCGCCCGGCAGGCTGGGGAAGGCGACGTTGCTCCAGGTGTTGAGTGTGAGCACCTCGCCGTTCGACTTCTCGAGGATGAGCCCGCCACTCGCCGACAGCAGGCGGCCCGACACGCGCTCGAGTTGGTCGCCGCGCTGCTGCTCGACGGTGATCGTCTCCCCGATGTAGCGGGCGATGAGCTTTTCCTGGCTCACCAGGTCGAACTGGAAGTTCTGCTCGATCACGCGGGTGCCGACCGGATCGGTCTTCGACACGAACGACACGGTCGTCGGGTCGATGCGTTTGGCGACATCGGTGAAGCGCACGGCGCCACTGCCGCGCGGCAGTTCCATCCGGCGCGCATCGCGCACCAGGGCATATCCCGGCACCTGCATGCCGTAGTTGGTCAAGGCTTCGACCGAAATCTGGCCGGGTGTCGCCGACGAGTAGACCGTCAGCGCGTAGTCGGGGGCATCCGCAGCGTGGCTGCTCATGGCGGCGAGTCCGAGGGAAAGGGCGGCGGCGAGGGGAGCGTGGCGCATGGTCTGTCCTTGTCGGGAGTGCCGGACGTGGAACGCACCATAGCGCGGCACGGGGTTGCGCTCACGCCGCGCTGCGCAGCGCGGTTCAGTGCCTGTTGTCGCGCAAGGGCGATCACGCCGCGTGCCGCGCTCTTGCGACGCGACCGTGCGAGCTCAACCAACCCACGCCGGCCGCCTCGCACCGGTGCGCGGTTCGCATGTCCTTCCGGCTCGTACGGCTTTCGATCGCCGCGCGATCGAGCCACCCGGCGCGACCCTAGTCCAGCCCCGATGCCGGACTGCGCATGCCGATTCTCGCGTCGCAGCGCGCTTTGCTGCGAGCGCGAAATCCGCTGCCGTGGCCGCACCGCCAACGCGTCCTGGCGCCAACGGCTACCTAAAGCAGCATCGCGAGAACCACGGCAGTGAAGGCAAGGCCCAGGATCCGCAGGCCCGAGCGCCAGCCGCGGTCGGCCCGCCACGGCCAGCGCCGCGCAAGGCGCGCGAGATGCAGCGCGCCTGCGGCGCAAGCCAGCAGAGCGACCCACCACGTCGCCCATGGGACCCGCGAGAAATCCCCCATGCGCTCGAGCAACTGCAGGAGCACGCCCATGGACAAACCTGCGCCGAGCACGTCAAGCCGGTCCGGCGCCCGCTTGCGCTGGCCGGTGGCGTGGGCATGAACCTGCGCGGTCACGGCCAGCGGCAGGATGGTGGCCAGCAGCAGACCTCCCAGCGTGACGAACACCGACAATGCGCCATTTGCTTGCGCGCTAGGCGGCGGCTTCGTGGCGTCGAGCAGGCGGCGGGCGAGCGCATCGGCATCGCCCACCGCGTTGGTCAGCACCACCAGGGCGAGCCTTTCCGAAGGCACCAGCGCGAGATGCGTGCGAAAGCCGCCGGTGCCCCCGTTGTGCCACCAGACCTCGCGCGTGCCGATGCGCGACACCGCCCAGCCGAGCGCCGCCCGCCGACCCTTCGCGGCATCGAGGTCGACGCGGGCGCGTTGCGCATCCCGCACCCAGTCGGCTGGCTCGCCGAGCTGGGTCGCCGCGAAGTCGAGCAATTGGTTCGCGCTGGCCTGCAGCCCGCCAGCCGGCGCGTAGGCGTCGAGGCGCCACGACGGCGCCGGGCGGAAGTTGGCACGGTGTCCCTGCACGTGGCGGCGATCATCCGTCGCCAGCGGTGCCAAGGGCAGCGGTTCGAGCCCCAGTGGCTCGAAGACCCGCCGCCGCAATGCCCGTTCGTAGTCCGTGTCCAGCCTGCGCGCGAGCAACTGCCCGAGCAGCGCGACGCCGAGATTGGAGTACGCGAACGTGCCCTTCGGCCCCAGGTCCGTCGGCTGGAGCGCTGCCACCGAACGGAAAATCTCGTCCGGCGTGCTACCCGCGTAGGGGTCGCGGCCGAATGCGGCCCGCAGCAACGGCCCCGGGTCGGCTGGCAGGCGGGGCAGCCCACTGGCATGGGTCGCGAGCTCGCCGAGCGTGATCTCGCCCACCCGCCCGCGCAGCGGGTGGGCGGGCGGGAACAGGGTGTCGATCCGCTGGTCCTCGGTGACCTCGCCCGCAGCGACCATGCGCGACAGGAGCAGGGCGGTGTACACCTTGCTGATCGAGCCGATCTCGAACACGCGATCGCCGGGCGCGACCGGCGCCGCGTCGTCGAAGCCGTGCGCCACGATCCGCCGCCGCTCGCCCTCCAGCACGCCGACGACCACCGCAGGCGCCTGCTTGGCATCTTCGACATAACGGCGCAGCTCGGCGGCGATCGTGGCGTCGTCGGGGAGCCCGGCGCGTGCACCCGCGATCGGCAGCAGCCAACACAGCAGCAGGGTCGCGATGCGGATCACGGAACCATCCAGGTCGACATCCAGCGGTCGCCCTCGCGACTGAAGCCTGCCCGGCACTGCCCCCGGGCGGCGAGATGCAGCCAATCGAGCGAGTGCACGCGGACCGCGATCACGGCGAAGGCGTCGCGACCCGCGGCGGTGAGTTCAAGCGGCGGGCGCAACATCGAGAGTTCCTCGGGCAGTCCCGAGGTCGGTGACTCGCTCGGCGTCCCGGGCGCGGCCGAGGTGAGGTAGCAGCGCCGCGACATCGCCGAGGTGGCCGCCCACGCCGCGTCCGCGCCCTCGTCCGCGGCGTGCACGGTCGCGATGCCCCGTGCGCGGACCTGCACGCCATCGCCGTAGAACACCAGCGCGATCCGCCGGTCCTGCAGCAGGTGGGCGAGCTTGGCGCTGCGCCGGTCGCTGTGGAAACGCAGCGTGCCGGTGGCGCGATCTGCGCCGCGCAGGACCACGGTCCGTGCGTCGACGCCGTCGTCGCCCGACGTCGCCACCACGCAGGTCCGATACGGATGCTGGCGCCGATGCACCGCGGCCTCGAGCCGCGACCACGCGTCGTCCCACACGCCGTCGAGCGTGTCCGGTGCGGCGCGGTCCGCCGACTCGCCGTCGCGCTCGGTCGCCGCCTCGTCCGCCATCACCACACCCGGCAGAACGCCGCCTTCAGGTAGCGGCTTTCCGGTACGTGCGCCAGCCAGGGGTGGTCGGGCCCGGCGCCGGTCACGCGCAACACCTGCACCGTGCGACCGGCGTAGAAGGCCGCGCGGCGCAGCATGTCGAGGAACTGCTCCTCGCTCACCAAGCCGGTGCACGAGCAGGTGAGGAACACGCCACCGGGCTTGACCGCGGCCAGCGCCAGCTTGTTCATGTCGAGGTACTTCTTCAGCGCCGGGATCACCTGCTCGCGGTCGCGCGTCATCTTCGCGGGGTCGAGGATCACCACGTCGTACTGGTTGCGATTGCCGACCGCCACGTCGCGAAGCCACGGGAAGATGTCGGCCTGGATGAATCGCACGCGGGCCTTGTTGAGCTTCGCGTTGCCCTCGGCGATATCGAGGATCTCCTCGTCGAGATCGATGCCCGTGACTTCACTCGCGCCGCCGATGGCCTTGGCGTAGATGCCGAAGCCGCCGGAATTGCAGCACAGGTCCAGCACGGTCTTGCCGGCACTGAACTCGGCCAGCAGCTTGCGGTTGTCGCGCTGGTCGGCGAAGAATCCGGTCTTGTGGCCGGTCCCGGGCGCGGCGCGGAAACGCACGCCGTGCTCGGTGATGATCGCGGGCTCCGGCGGGGCCGGCGCCTTGCAGTCGAACGACTCCTGCTTCTGCACGTGGGCTTCCGCGAACCAGTAGTGCGTGGCGCCGGGGAAGTGGGCGTCCAGCGCGCGGCGTACCGCATCGCGCACCCGCCACATGCCGGCCGAGAAGTACTCGATCACCAGGGTGTCGCCGAAGCGATCCACGACCAGGCCCGACAGTCCGTCGCCCTCGGAGTGGAACAGGCGATAGGCGTCGGTGACGGTGTCCAGCTTCAGTGTGTCGCGGCGCAGCGCCACCGCGTCGGCGATGCGCTGGGCGAAGAAGGCCTCGTCGATCGCCTCGTCGCGGCGCTCGCTGAGCATGCGCAGCGCGATCCGCGAATGCCCGTTGTAGAAGCCGCGCCCGCACCACTGGCCCTCGCGGTCGACGACTTCCACCACACTGCCCGGTTTCGGCTTCGGGTCCGGCTTGTCGACCATCTTCTGGAACACCCAGGGATGGTTGGAGCGGCGTTCGATCTTGAGGTGGACGGTGGGAAGGAGCGTGTTCATCGGGATCCGTCGGATGGAGCGCCATCGGGAAAGCGGCGCAGGCGGGCGGTGGTCTGTTCGCGGTCGATGCGGAATGCTGGCACGCCGTGGGCCCGGGACGCCCACGCCGCCGCCGTGCGGCCCGGCCATTCCGGCGCCAGCGCGCCGCCTCTCGCGTGGCGCCGCGCAAGGCCGATGGCGAGGCCGGCCTCATCCCAGCCGTCCACAGGCGGATTCTAGCGGTGCGGCAGGAACCACGGGGCAGCCGCCGTAAGCACCACATCATCGAAGGCGCGCTTGCCACCCGCGCGGACTTCGACGTCGACCGGATCGCCCACCTCGGGTCGGGATGGGGGCGCCGCGCAGGGGCGACGACGAGCCCGTGCGAAGTGCCGATTCGGGCCCGGGATCCCCGCGTCCGATCCAATGACGGTCTGCTTCCCTGGCCCGCGTGGGCCGCACGGGGGACCCGCGCCTGCGAGTTCCGGCGATGTCGGCACACCCAATGCGACGGAGCACACCCCATGACGACCCCCAGCGACCTCTACCGCCAGGCCCTCGAAGCGACCGACACGCCGATCCTGCGCCGCACGCTCGAGCCGGTCGCCGCCGACCCCGCGCGATTCGGTCGGATGTTCTACGAGCGCCTGTTCGAACGCGCGCCGTCGGTGCGCGACATGTTCCCCGCCAATCTCGCCTCGCAGGAACTGAAGCTGGGCGAAACCCTGCTGGTGCTGTCCGGCCATCTCGACGACCTCGACGGCGTGGCGCCGGTGCTGCGTGGGCTGGGACAACGACACCACCGGTACGGCGCGACGCAGATGCACTACGACGTGGTGGGCAAGGTGCTGATCGAAGTCCTCGCCGAGGTCAACGGCGCCGGCTTCGATGCCCGCGCGCGGCAGGCCTGGCTGTCGTTGTACCGCTGGACGGTGCAGGCGATGGGGCCCGAGGTCGACGCCGCCTGACCCTTTCCGACGGCGCCGGTGCGTGCCGCAGCGCCGGTCAGCCCTCGACGCTGGTCCTTGCCGGGTCGGCCAGTTCCAGCGTTCGCAGCATCACGCCCGCCTGCGTGCGGTTGCGCGCGCCGAGGCGCTCGAAGATCGCCGTCAGATGGGCCTTGACGGTGCGCTCCTGGACGCCCAGCACATCGGCGATCTGCTTGTTCAGCTTGCCCTCGGCCACCAGCGCCAGCACGCGGAACTGCTGCGGCGTCAGGGTGGACAGCCGCGCGGCGAGCTCGCGGTCGCCCGGCGCGCCCTGCGCGGGCAACTGGCCCGAGCGCGCCGGGGGCACGTAGGTACGGCAGTCGAGCACGCAGGCGATCGCGCGCTTGAGCTCCTCGAGGTCGGCGCTCTTGCTGATGAAGCCCGCCGCACCATGGTCGAGCGCGCGGCGGATGGTGGCCGGATCGTCGTGCGCCGAGATCATCGCTACCGCCACCGCCGGGAATTCCGCGCGCAGCGCGGCGAGCCCCACCAGCCCATGGCTGCCGGGCATGTGCAGGTCGAGCAGCAGCAGGTCCGTGTCCGGGTGCGCGGCGAGGTCGGCACGCGCCGCCTCGAGGTCGGGCGCTTCGGCCAGCACGGCCCCCGGCACGATCTCGCGCACCGCCTGCGCCAGCGCGCGGCGGAACAACGGGTGGTCGTCGGCAATCACGATGCGGGTCATCCGCGGATCGTAGCGCCGGCCGGGTGGGGCAGTCGCCGCTGAAGCGGCTGCCACGGGGCTGGCGACGCCCATGGCCCGCATGGTGGGAGCCGCTTCGGCGGCGAAATGCCCGCCATGAGCGCCCAACCGGCCACCAAAGCCTGCTGCGGCACTGCCAGCGGCCCCGGATCGGACGGACGTCCACTGGCCATCGGCGGCCTCGCGGGCCAGCATCTGCACCACGCCGCAGCCAATGCCGAACCCCATGCGTGTCCTTCTGGCCCTGCTTCCGCTAGCGTTCCTCCTCGCCTGCGCCCCGCGCGTCAACCTGCGCACCATGCCCGACGAGTTCCATCGCGAGATCCGCGTCACCACCCACGCCGGTGCCGACGACCTGCTCACTGCCGGACTCGGCCTCGACGGATTGCGCGGCCCGGCGCCCGCATTCGCCGATCCGATCGCGCCGACGCCGGCGGAACTGCGCCGCCGCGCGATCTGGAGCAACTGGCGCGGCATCGTCGACCTGCGTCCGGAGGGTGGCTTCGGCACGCTCTACGGCCGTGCCGCCCACGTCGAGGGACGCGAGCTCGCGACCATTGCCGCGCCACCGGCCGGCGGTGCGCAGCATCGCCTGCTGGCCCAGGTGCCGGATGCCTTCGATCACAGGGCGCGCTGCCTGGTGGTCGCGCCGGTCTCGGGCTCGCGCGGCGCCTACGGCACGATCGGTTTTGCCGGCTCCTGGGCGCTGCCACGCGGCTGCGCGGTGGTCTATACCGACAAGGGGCTGGGCACCGACCTGTTCGACGCCGATAGTGGCACCGGCGTGCGGCTCGACGGCACGCGCGGCGCCGACGGGGATCTCGCGTTCGTGCCGCCCGGTCGAAGGCCCGAGGAAGCGCATCGCATCGCCTTCGCGCACGCGCACTCGCAGGCCAACCCGGAAGCCGACTGGGGCGAACACGTCCTGCAGGCACTGCGCTTCGGCCTGCATGCGCTGGACCAGGCGTTTCCGGCGCAGGCGCCGTTCACGCCGGCGAACACGCGCATCATCGGCGCCGCCCTGTCCAACGGCGGCGGCGCCCTGCTGCGCGCAGCGGAACTGCCGGGCGCCGAAGCCTTCGATGCGGTGGTGGCGGCGGCGCCGAACCTGGTGCTGCCGGAAGGCCGTGCGCTGTTCGACTACGCGCTCGACGCAGCACTCTACCAGCCGTGCCTGTTCGCCGATCCCGAGTTCGCCGGCGCACCCGGCGTGCTGCCGCCGGCCGCCATGCACGCGGCCGCGCTCGCACGCTGCGCGAGCCTGCGCGCCGCCGGCCTGCTGCAGGCCGACGATCCGGTCGCGCAGGCGCGCGAAGCCCGCGAACGCGTGCGTGCGGGCGGCTGGGAGGATCGCGCGCTCGCGCTGGCGGCCTTCCACAGCGGGCTCGACCTGTGGCGTTCGCTGGTGGCGACCTATATCCAGTCCTACGCGCGCGCTGCCTTCGCCGAGCCGCTGTGCGGTTTCCGGTTCCAGCTCGTCGATGCCGCCGGTGGCGCGCGCGCAGCCACTGCCGCGGAACGTGCCGCCTGGTGGGCCGACGGCAGCGGCATCGCGCCGGGCCTCGGCATCACGGTGCGCAGCACGCTCGACGGCGGTGCGGACCCGGCGTTCGCCGCGCTCGATTGCGCGCGCCGGCTGCGCGGCGGCGATGACGCGGTCGCGCACGCGATCGGCGCCGGCATCGACGCCACGCGCGCCAGCGGCAAGCCGCGCGTGGCGCGCGTGCTCGTGGTGCACGGCGCCGATGACGGACTGGTACCGGCAGCCTTCAGTGGACGCGCCTGGGTGCACGGCGTCGAGGCGCGCGGCTACGCGGGCGAACTGCGCTACTGGGAACTCGACCACGTCCAGCACTTCGATGCCCTGCTGGGCCTGCCGGCCCTGAGCGGCCGCATGCTGCCCCTGCTGCCCTACGCGCACGAGGCGCTCGACATCGCCTGGTCCGCGGTCGCCGACCAGACCCCGATTTCGCCGGCGCAACTCGTCCCGTCCCGGGTTCCCGCGGCTGGCGTGGCGCTCGACCGGGCTGCGCTCGGCCGGCTTCGGCCGTGAGCACGGCGCCTCGCGGCTGACCGAGGCAGGCCTCGGGCCGCGTCGGGTCTCCGACGTGACGCCGGATTTCCGGCGGGCTGCCGTTCGAGCCGGCGCATCTCGCCGCCCGCGCGTCAACCATTTGTCACACACATCCGCGGTGGCCCGCGTAAAGTGTGATCGGGGTCGTAATTTCACCACGGACTGACGGCGCGAGAGGGAGTTCCTGCCGCGATTCCACAGCGAAATCGACGGAACACCGGCACGCCGCGCCGGGAGGCACCGGACTTGCAACCGGGCCCCCGCCGGAATCCGTCCATCGGAGCCGGAACGCTTTAGGGGTGTGCCTGGGGTGCGGCGGTAAGGGTCGTCCGATCCGATCCGCCCAGCCTGAAGGTGCTGAAGCCGCCGACTGTCGTTGCAGCCGGCCATCGCAAACGGAGTGGAACCATGAGCAGTCGCACGCCGCGAACGCGGAACCGGACCGGGGCCCGGACCCTGGAAGCCTGGAGCAATCCCTGGGCGCCCTTGCTGGCGCTGTTGCTGTTCATGCTGGGGTCGGCCCGCGCGGAGGCGCAGAGCTGGATCACCACGCCGCAGGCCAACGGCAACGTGGCCGAGGACGGCACGATCGTGCTCAGTCCGGACCTCGTGGTCTCGGGCACGCCGGGTTCCCCGCCCTCGCTGGCGGTGACCTCGGGCAACCAGACGGTCATTCCCAACGTCAACGTGGTGCTTGGCGCCTGGGTCGAAGGCCCGCCCGGCGTATTCACGCGCACGACCACGATCTCGCCTGCGGCCAATCGCAATTCGCCCCGCGACAACAGCAACGCGGCGGTGAACATCACGTTCAACCTGATCGGCGCGGCGGATCCGATCCGCCTGTCGGCGATCACGGTGACCGAGGTGAACGATGCGCCGGTCGCGGTCGATGACACGATCGCCGACGTGCTCGAGGACGCGCCGACCTTCTCGGTCCCGGTCGCCGACCTGATCGCCGACGACAACGCTGGCCCGCTCGAGTCGGCCTACCAGACGTTCAGCCTGACGGCGGTCGGCGGCGCGGTCGGCGGCACGGTCGCACTCAACGGCGCCAACGTCGAATTCACGCCTGCAGCCAACTTCAATGGCGCGGCGCAGTTCACCTACACGATCACCGACAACGGACAGACGAACGGCGCCGCCGATCCGCAGCAGGACACCGGCCTGGTGACGTTCAACATCACGGCTGTGAACGATCCGCCGAGCTTCACGCTGGCCGGCAACCTGACGGACAACGAAGACGATGGTGCGATCACCGAGGCGGGTTACCTGTCGGCGCTGTCGGTGGGTCCTGCCGACGAGGCGGCGCAGACTGCGACGGTGAGCACGAGCAACGACAACGCGGCGCTGTTCTCGGTGGCTCCGTCGATCGCGCTGCCGTCGGGCGACCTGACGTACACCCTGGCTGCGAACGCATCGGGCGTGGCGACGGTGACGGTGACGGTGACGGACAACGGCGGCACGGCGAATGGTGGTGACGACAGCACCACGCAAACGTTCACGATCACGGTGGCGGCGGTGAACGACGCGCCGGTGGCGGTGGACGACACGCTGTCCACGACGGAAGACAACGCGCAGACGATCGACGTCGTCGCGAATGACACCGATGTGGAAGGCAACACGCTGGTGGTGTCCGCGGTGACGCAGGGCGCCAACGGCGCGGTGACCTTCTCCGGCGGCTCGGTGACCTACACGCCGAGCGCGAACTTCAACGGTGCCGACACGTTCGACTACACGGTGAGCGACGGCAACGGCGGCACCGATATCGGTACGGTGACGGTGACGGTGACGGCGGTGAACGATCCGCCGAGCTTCACGCTGGCCGGCAACCTGACGGACAACGAAGACGACGGTGCGATCACGGAGGCGGGTTACCTGACGGCGCTTTCGGTGGGTCCTGCCGACGAGGCGGCGCAGACTGCGACGGTGAGCACGAGCAACGACAACGCGGCGCTGTTCTCGGTGGCTCCGTCGATCGCGCTGCCGTCGGGCGACCTGACGTAC
>JAJTHZ010000259.1 GCA_021299185.1 Lysobacteraceae bacterium
CGGCAACCGATGCGCTGGCCGGACGCAACGACCGCGCGGCGCTGCGCGCCCGCGCGTTGGCCACCCTGCTGCTGGGCGACGCCGCGGCGGCAAGCGCGCAACTGGCGCCGCTTGCGTTGGCCGCCACCAGCGACCTGCCGCTGCGCCGCCTGCAAGGCCGCGCGCTGGGCGAGTCCGGCGACATCGACGCTGCTCGTGAACAGCTGTCGCGCGTGGTCGCGGAGGACGAGCGCGATGGCGATGAATGGTTCCTGCTGGGCAAGTTCGCGATCATGGAGGGCGATGCGCGAACGGCCGTTGACGACTATCTGGTGCGCGCGCAGGTGTTGGCGAACCGGACTGGCGAATCCCAACTACTCGCCGACACGCACAATGCTGCCGGCATCGGGTACATGCAATTGGGCCAGGCACAGCCAGCCGCCGAGAGCTATGAACGGGCGATCCGTCTTCGCGCGCAATCGGGAGACGTTCGTGGCCAGGCGCTAGCGCTCAGCAATTTGTCGACCGTACGTGCAGTTCAAGGACAGTTCGACGCTGCTACCGAAGCGCTTCAATCCGCTCGCGCCTTATTGGCGCCCTTGGGCGATTCTGCGGCAGAAGCCGACGTCCTGAACTCCATGGGTACGCTTCAGGAGGAGCGCGGAAACTTCGAGTCCGCGCTTGAACACTATCGGGAGGCGCTTTCGCTACGTAGGGCGTCAGGCAATCCCCGCCTGCTCGGAGAAAGCCTCCAGAACGTCGCCTACGCCTAGTTCCAACTCGGCGAGTTCGACAATTCCGAGGTCTACTGGCGCGAGGCGTCGCAGACCTACGCCGACGTGGACGACCGCGCCGGACTCGCGCGCGCCGCGCAAGGCGCTGCATTGACCTACATGGCGCGCGGCCAGTTCGATCTCGCGCGCACCGCGCTGGACGGCGCGATCCGCGACGCCGAGGGCGGGCAAATGGCAGCCGAGCACGCCGCGGCGCTGGCGACGCTGGCCGAACTCGACCGCCTCGAAGGACGCATCGCTCCTGCGCTCGAGCACGCCCGTCGCGCTGCCGATCTGTTCACCGCGCAGGAAGACGAGCGCGGGCGCGCCGAATCGATCCTGGTCGCCGCGCAGGCCCTGCTCGACGTCGGCAACCACGCCGCCGCCCGCGGCGCGATCGCGCCTTTCGTCGAACAGCCGCCCGCCAGCGGCGAGCAGGCCGTCCGGCTGCTGACCGTGCGCTCGGCGCTCGCTTTGGCCGACGCCGATCCGACGACCGCCCGGCGCCTCGCGGCCCAGGCTTCGGAGGCAGCGCGCGCCACGCACGGCAAGGCGATCCAGGTCCAGGCCGCGATGGCCCTGGTGGACGCCGCGCTCGCCGCCGGTGACCGACGTGCAGCGGCCGCGGCGGCGCGCGAAGCCCGCGACGAACTGGGCCGCTACGCCTCGGTGCCGCTGCGGCTGCGCATGGCGGAAGCCGCGCTCGCCGCCGGCATGCCCGACGCCATCGCCGACTACCGCACCGCCCGCGCCACCCTCGCCCGCCTGCCGTCCTGGGGCCGCGCGTTCCGTCTGCATGCGGCGGCCGCCGGCGTGGACGGCGACGCCGCGCGCGCGGCGCGGCAGGCCTGGATGGAACTGCGCGCACGCACGCCGGCGGAACACCACGCCGCGCTGGATGCACAGGCGCGCGCCTTGGGGATCGACACGGAGGACACGCCATGAGCTCGATATCGACGACCGCGGAGACGGATGTCGCGCAGCAACTCGCGCGCCTGCGCCAGGAGCAGGCGCGGCTGTCTGCGCAGCTGTACGCGGGCGACTCGAACTTCCGCCACCTCGCGCGCAGCGTGTGGCGGGTGCAGGAGGACGAGCGGCGCCGGCTCGCGCGCGAACTGCACGACGGCGTCGGTCAGAACCTCACCGCGCTCGGCCACCGCCTGCAGTCGATGGCGGCGCGCCACGCGCCCGGCTCGCCGCCGCCCGACCTCGCGCAGGCGATCGCGCTGTGCGAATCGGCGCTGGCCGAGACCCGCGCCCTGTCGCGCCTGCTGCGGCCGCAGATCCTCGACGACCTCGGGCTGGAGGCCGCGCTGCGCTGGCTCGCCCGCAGCACCGGCGAGGCCGCCGGCATCACGATCGAGGTCGAGGTCGGCGAACTGCCGGCCGACATCGACGGCGAGGTCGCCACCGCGCTGTTCCGCGTGGCGCAGGAGTCGCTGGCCAATGCCAGCAAGCAAGCGCGCTCCAGCCACGTGCTGGTGCGCCTGGCGCAGCACGACCAGCGGCTGGTGCTGCTGGTGGTCGACGATGGCGTGGGCTGCGTGGCGGACGACGCGCTGGCCTCGGCGTCCAAGGGACAGTCGACCGGGCTCGCCGCCATGCGCGAGCGCCTGCGCCTGTTCGGCGGGCGCTTCCATTTCGATTCGCGGCCCGGCGAGGGCGCGCGGGTGCGCGCCGAGATCCCGCTGGCGCCGCCGGAGCGCGCGCCATGAAGCCGGTACGGGTGGTGGTCGCCGACGACCACACGATCCTGCGCGAGGGCCTGGTGTCGCTGCTCAACGGCAGCGGCGAATGCCAGGTGCTGGCGCAGGCCGCCGACGGCATGGCCGCGGTCGAGGCCGCGCTCGCGCACCGCCCCGACGTGCTGGTGGTCGACCTCACGATGCCGCGCCTGAACGGACTGGAGGTCGTGCGCCGGGGCAACGCGCAGGCCGAGGGCGTGCGCGTGCTGGTGCTGACCATGCACAACGAGGAGGAATACGTGCTGCACGCGGTGCGTGCCGGTGCCTCGGGCTTCTTGCTCAAGGACACCGCGGGCAGCGAACTGCTGGCCGCGGTGAAGGCGATCGCCGCCGGGCGCGGCTACTTCGGTGGCCATGCGGCGCGCGTGCTGGCGCAGCAGGTGCAGCAGCCCAAGGCGCGGCTGGAGGACCCTTACCGCGGCCTGACCGATCGCGAGCGCGAGGTGTTCCACCTGATCGTCGAAGGCATGACCACCAAGGAAATCGCGCGCAAGCTCGACATCAGCACCAAGACCGCGGAAAACCACCGCTCGCGCGTGCTGGACAAGCTGGAGGCGCGCAACACCGCGGAACTGATCCGCTACGCCGCACGCCACGGCCTCATGGATGCGGCCGGCCCGCGCGACGCCGCGGGCTGAACTGAACCCTGCCGCCGCCGCGCGTGACGCGCGTGCGGCACCGGGATGATCGGCGCGCCGCGCTGAGGACTTGCAGGGAGGGCGCCGCGGTGCCCGATCAGGCCGGCGGCGCGACGGCCACCGGCGCGGACTCGTAACCGTCGCCGAAGGCGTACCGCGCCGGGTCGTACCAGCGCACGCCGCCGCTGAGCGCCACGCCACCGCGGTCCTGGCCGGGCAGGCCGAGGGCGAGACGCCCGCCCCGGCTGGCCACCGCGAAGGCGCCGGTTTCGCGCGGCTGCACCAGCAGGGACGGGATCGGCGTGACCTCGGTCCACGAGCCGCCGACGAGGTCGAAGCCGTGCAGGCGACCGCAGGCCGCGGCGCCGGTGGCGAAGAACGGCGTGCCGATGCGCAGGCGCGGACCGTCCAGCGCCAGGCTCCAGCCGAAGGCATGCCCTGGCTGCAGGCCGGTGGCGGTGAGCAGCGCGGCCTGCGACCAAGTCGCGCCCGAGCGCTCGAACACCTGCACCGTGCCGCGGAAACCATCGCCGCCCGGCGCGCCGACCACCGCACGCTCGCCCTCGACGTCCACGCTGAAGCCGAACTGCGCGCCGTTGGCCACGCTGCCGGAGGGGAGTTGCGCCTGCTGCGCCCAGCCCGCGCCGCGCGCATAGACGAAGGCCGCGCCGCGCGCCCAGCCGTCGCCGGCGCCGCGCACGAACGGCGCGCCGGCGACGATCGTGTCCGCCGACAGCGCCACGTCGTGCGCGAAGCGCGAGCGCTCGACGAGGCCGGCCGGCTGCAGCCGCGCGTCCAGCGCCCACGCGCCGCCACTGCGGAGGAAGACGTAGGCGGCCCCGCGATCATCGTCGGCGCCGCGCGCGCCCACCAGGATCCGGTCGCCCTCGAGGTCCAGGGCCGCGCCGAACTCGTCGCCGTTGCGGCCGTCGAAGGGGCGCAGCTTGGCCTGCTGCACCCAGGTGCCGCCGGAGCGCACGAAGAGGTAGACCGCCCCCTCGCGATCGCCCGGCGCGCCGACCGCCAGAGTGTCGCCGTCCAGCGCGAGGGCGAAGCCGTACAGGTCGCGCGCCTCCAGGCCCGCGGGCACCACGCGCTGCGGCGCGGCGCAGACCTCGTCCGCGCACTCGGCCACGTAGGCCGCGCCGGCATCGGCGGTCTCGCCCGGCGCGCCATACGCGAGCCGCGTGCCACCGACCGCGACCGCATAACCGGCCTCCGCGCCGCCGACCGGCGCGCCACGCGGCACCTCGATCGCTAGCGCGAGCGGCGTGGCGAGCAGGCCCGCGCAGCAGGCCGCGAGGCGGCGCACCGAGGGGCGAAGGAAACGGGGGTTCCAAGGCTGGGCGTTCATGGCGCCAGTAGGCCGCGCGCGCCCGCGGGGTGTCAAACCGCGGCTGGGGGTTTTCCCCCACCCGCGTCGACCTGCGCGCGGCGACTCAGAAATACGGCTTCATCCGCCCCAGCGCGATCGCCGATCCGACCGCGATCCAGATCAGCCACACCGGCACCTTGACCCGCGCGATCAATCGCGCCAGCGCGTCTTCGTCCGCGGCCGTGGCCTGGCCCGACACCGCCTTGCCGAACAGCGGGCCGAACGGCTTCAACTGCACGCGGATCACGAGTCCCAGCGCGATGATCGCGCCGAGGATCGCCAGCTTGAGCGACAGCCAGGGCGTGCGCGCGATGGCGTCGCTGCCGGTCCACAGCAGGGCCGCGCCGTACAGGCAGCCGGCGGCGATCGCGATGCGCAGCCCGAAGTCGATCCGCGCCAGCCGGTGGCCGAGCGGCGAGTGCTCCAGCCGGAACACGCTCCAGGTCAGCGCCAGCCACGCCAGTGCGGCGACCCAGACCGCGGGCAACCACGGCGCCAGCGGCGCAAGGAACCCGGCCTGCGCCGCCAGCGTCACCCCGAAGGCGAGGGTGAGGATCAGGCAGGTGCGCGGCACCATGTCCAGCAGCAGCATCGCCTTGCCCGCCCACAGCCGCACGGCGGGCGGCGCCTTGCGGTCGGCGATGGTGCCCGCGGTGTAGTAGACCGCGAGATCGGTGCCGAGCCAGTAGCCCGCCGCCAGGATGTGCAGCACCACCCACACGCCGTAGTCCACGCCCGCCTCCGCCGCGGCATTTGTCCGGACAAAGCCTGCCACGTCCGGGGCCCGCGCGCGAGCGCCCGGGCTCGTGCGGCGGCGGCACCGGCGCTACGCTGCGCGGCCGATGGATGCCGATACCCTCGCCAACGCCCTGCGCGAACGGCTCGCCGCGCGCGACTCCGCGGGCGCCTGCGCCCTGCTCGCCGGCCGTCCCGTCCCGGACGCCGCCGCCCTGCCCGCCGCCCAGGCCCGCTGGTCGAACGGCGAATACGACACCGCGCTGCACCTGTTCGCGCGCGCCGCGCGCGCCGCGCCGCAGGACCCCGAAGCGGCGCTGCGCGAGGTGCAGGCGCTGCTGATGCTCGACCGCCGCGACGAGGCCCTGTCCCGCGCGGCGTCCGCGCGCCGGGGCCTCGCCGACAGCCCGCCGCTGGCGCTGCTGGAGGCGCAACTGCGGCTCGATGCCGAGGCGGCAGCGGACCTGCTGCCGGTGTTCGCCGGCATCACCCGCGGCGCACCGCACTTCGGCGAGGCCGAGGTCGCGCATGCGTGCCTGCGCATGCTGTGCGGCGCAGAACCCGCACAGCCGCGCCGCTTCGGCCGCGCGATGGCCGACGCACGCTGGGCCTCGGCCCTGTTCCAGCGCGAACATGCGCCGCCGGCGCGGCTGCTCGGCACCGGCCCCGCGGTGCTCGCCGCCGCGCGCGACGCGGCACGCGTGGACGGGCTGGTGCTGGAGTTCGGCGTCTTCCACGGCCGCAGCCTGCGCCTGCTCGCCCCGGGCAGCGACGGCTGCGTGCACGGCTTCGACTCCTTCGAGGGCCTGCCCGCCGACTGGGCCGGCAAGGACGCGCGCGGCGACCTCAGCACCGGCGGGCGCCTGCCGGCGGTGGACCCGCACGTGCGCCTGCACCGCGGCTGGTTCGAGGACAGCCTGCCGCGTTTTCTCGCCGCGCATCCGGGCGCGGTGCGTCTGGCGCATGTCGACTGCGATCTCTATGCTTCGACGGTCACCGTGCTGGAGGCGCTCGCGCCCCGGCTGGTGCCGGGGAGCGTGCTGGTGTTCGACGATTTCCTGTCCTATCCGGGCTGGGAGGCGCACGAATTCCGGGCCTGGCAGGAGTTTTCGCGCTCGCGCGGGATCGCGCACGCGTTCGTCGCCTTTTCCCTGATCGGCCGCGAGGCCGCTCTGGTGCTGCGCTGAGACCCATCCGGCGCACGCCATCCGCTGGAGACCGCCGTGACCCGCAAGCGCGATTTCGTCCTCGCCGTCCTCCCCCTCGCCCTCGCGGCCGCCACGGCCCATGCGCAGGCGCCGGGCAACACCGCCGTGCAGTGCGGCGCCCTGGTCGACGTCGAAGGCCTGCGCGTGCTCGGTCCGCACACGATCCTGGTCTCCGGCGAGCGCATCACCGCCGTGGAGGCGGGCCGCGTGGCCCCCGCGGGCGCCACCGTGGTCGACCTCGCCGGCCACACCTGCATGCCCGGCCTGATGGACATGCACACCCACCTCACCAGCGAGACCAACCGCGACGCCTACAGCGAAGGCTTCCGCCTCAACCCGCCCGACTACGCCTTCCGCAGCGTGGTGTACGCCGAGCGCACCCTGATGGCCGGCTTCACCAGCGTGCGCAACCTCGGCGACCTCGGCGGCGGCACGGTGTCGGTGGCGCTGCGCAACGCCATCGCGCAGGGCCTGGTGAAGGGCCCGCGCGTGCTCACCGCCGGCAAGTCGATCGCCACCACCGGCGGCCACGCCGACCCCACCAACGGCTGGGCGAAAGCCATCCAGGGCGACCCGGGCCCGGCCGAAGGCGTCATCAACTCGCCCGACGAAGCACGCAAGGCCGTGCGCCAGCGCTACAAGGATGGCGCCGACGTGATCAAGATCACCGCTTCCGGCGGCGTCCTCTCGTTCGCCAAGAACGGCCAGAACCCGCAGTTCACGCTCGACGAGGCGAAGGCGATCGTGGAGGCCGCGCGCGACTACGGCCTGACCGTGGCCGCGCACGCCCACGGCGACGAGGCGATGCGCCGCGCGGTCATGGCCGGCGTCGACTCGATCGAGCACGGCACCTACATGAGCGACGCGACGATGAAGCTCATGAAGGAGAAGGGCACCTGGTACGTGCCCACCATCACCGCCGGCGTGTTCGTCGGCGAGATGGCGGCGCAGCCCGGCTACTACCCCGAGATCGTGCGCCCGAAGGCGCTGGCGGTGGCACCGATCATCCAGAAGACGTTCGGCCGCGCCTACAAGGCCGGGGTGAAGATCGCCTTCGGCACCGACGCCGGCGTGTTCCCGCACGGCCAGAACGCGCGCGAGTTCGAACTGATGGTCGCCGCCGGCATGCCGCCGCTGGAGGCGATCCGCTCGGCCACCCTCAACGCGGCCGAACTGCTGGGCGAGACCGGCAACCTGGGCACCGTCGCGCCCGGCAAGTACGCCGTAAGCGTTCACTCCGTGCCGTCCTTGACTACCGGTTTGCGCTGTGCAGCAGCGAGCGCAGCGGGTTGGCCGCGAAGCGTTCCTTCCACAGCCGCGGCGTGAGTTCCTCGACCCGCGATGCCGGGTGCTGGCCGACG
>JAJTHZ010000263.1 GCA_021299185.1 Lysobacteraceae bacterium
ACCCTCCTTGCGCAGCATCAACGCCTGCTTGCGCAGTTCGATTCGCGTCTCGGAGCCAGCTTTGCGACGGTCGGAACGAGCCATGTGGAAAGTTTGGCATGCATGGGGTTAAGATTTAGTTAGTTATGGGCCGGGTTAATAACAACGACGGCGACCCGATCGCGCTGTGGGACGACCGCGCGCAGCGCTGGGTGATGTCGCAGTTCGTGGCCAACGACCCGGGCCAGCAGTGCTTCGCGATCTCCACCACGTCCGACCCGCTGGGCGCCTACCACCGCTACCAGTTCGACTTCGCCGACTTCGGTGACTACCCACACATCGGCGTGTGGACCGACGGCGCCGGACAGAGCACGTACCTGCTCACGACTCACGAGTTCGACCTTCAAGTCACCTCCTCCCGCGGTTCCTCGGCGCCGCCGCGATCGCCGTCGAGCGCGACAAGATGCTCGCCGGCCAGCCGGCGGCGATCGTGCGCTTCGGCGGCCTCGATGCCTTCGGCATCTCCTCGGCCCACCTCGAAGGCCAGGTGGTGGCGCCCGCCGGCGCCTGCCCGCTGTTCGTGCATTTCGACTTCGACACCGCGGAATACCTGTTCTGGGACCTGTGCCTGAACTGGGCGGCGCCCGCGACCAGCACCTTCTCCGCCACGCCGGCGCGGATCGCGCCCGCGCAGCCCTTCGTGCCGCGCTTCACCGACGTGCCGCAGGCGGGCTCGACCTCGCCGCTGGATGCGTTCGGCACCCACATCATGTATCGCGCCACCGCGCGCGCTTTCCCGACCGGCGCGCCGGCGCGGGTGACCATGGTGGTCAACCACGTCGTGCTCGGCCCCAGCGAGCAGGGCGCGATCAAGTGGGCGCAGTTCAATTTCAACCCCGGCACCCCGACCACCACCGGCGCGGCGATCTTCGGCAACGGCTTCGAGCCCGGCCAGGGCGCGCCACCGGCGATCCTGGCCAAGTCGCTGTTCGACGAAGGTACCTTCGCGCCGGACACCAACACGCGCTGGATGGGTGGCATCGCAATCGACCGCAGCGGCAACATCGGCCTCGGCTATTCGGTGTCCAGCGAAACCATCAGCCCGCAGTTGCGCACCACCGGCCGCGCGCTCGGCGACGCCGCCGGCCAGCTGCGCGACGAGCAGACCTGCACGCCCGCCACCACCGGTTCGCAGTTGAGCACCAGCGGCCGCTGGGGCGACTACGCCTCGATGAGCGTCGACCCGGTCGACGAGTGCACGTTCTGGTTCACCAGCGAGTACTACCCGGCGACCGCCAACAGCGCATGGTCGACCCGCATCTGCAAGTTCAAGTTCGACGAGTGCGGCGTGCCGACCTTCGCCCTGGTCGCTGACTCGCCGCGCCGCGTCGAGATCTGCGGCGCGCCGGCGTCGGCCGCGCCGACCTACGCGCTGCGGGTGGGCGTCTACGACGGCTTCAACACGTCGACCAGCCTCGCGGTCACCGGCCTGCCGGCCGGTGCCAATCCAGCCTTCGCGCCCGCCACCGTCACGCCGCCGGGCAGCAGCGTGCTCACGCTCGCCGGCGCGTCCACCCTGGCCAGCGGTGAGTACAACGGCGTGGTCACCGCCACCGCGGGCACGCTGACGCGCACCGTCCCGATCCAGCTCGGCGTCTCGGCCAGTCTCGCCGGGGTGCCGACGCTCGGCGCGCCGGCCAACGCCGCCACCGGCGTCAAGCTGCGCCCGACCTTGTCCTGGGCGGCGGTGCCCGGCGCGGTGCGCTACCGGGTCGAGGTGTCGACCAGCAACACCTTCGCCACCCTGGTGGCCTCCAGCACGGTACCCACCACGAGCTGGATCGTCGACATCACACTCAGCCCGAGCACGCCCTACTTCTGGCGCGTGCGCGCCGACAACTACTGCGGCGCGGGCACGTTCTCGGCGGTGCGGACCTTCACCACCGGCGTGCCCGGCACCTGCCCCGCGGGCACCACGCTGAGCGCGGTCTTCACCGACGACTTCCAGGGCGGCGTCAACGGCTGGACCACCGACGGCACCGGCGGTACCCCCTGGAGCCAGCAGGGCCCGCCGGCCGGCACCGGCCTCACGACCACCGCCTGGCGGGTGCCCAACAACGAGGTCACCAGCGACCGCGGGCTGATCTCGCCGGCGATCGCGATCCCGGCCGGCGCGGCGTCCGCCTTCGTCAGCTTCGATGCGCACTACAGCTTCGAGACCGACACCGCGCCCGGCTGCTGGGACGGTGCCGCGATCGAGGCCAAACAGGCGTCGGCGACCGTCTTCACCTACCTCGGTCCGGCGGCCGTGTTCACCAACGGCTACAACGGCGTGATCCTCGCCGGTGCACCGCTGGCCGGCCGCGAGGTCTGGTGCCGTCCGCCGTCCGCCGGCCGCCCCGCCGGCGCGCTCGATCGTCGACCTCGACGCCTACATCGGCCAGTCGGTGCAGTTGCGCTTCCGCGCCACCACCGACAGCAACACGTTCGCGCCGGCGCCGAACGGGATGTCGATCGACAACCTGCGCGTCGAGGTCTGCCAGTAAGCGCCATCGCCGCCGCCCGCGCAGCGGGCGGCGGCGAACG
>JAJTHZ010000009.1 GCA_021299185.1 Lysobacteraceae bacterium
CGGGTTGCCGATCAGGGCCTGCGCGATGCCGAAGCGCTGCCGCATGCCGCCGGAGTAGGTGCCGAGCTTGCGCTTGCGCGCCTCCCACAGGTTGGTCTGCCGCAGCAGGGATTCGACCACCTCTCGGCGCTCCTTGCGCGCGGCGTAGCCCTTGAGCGCGGCGAAGTGGTCCAGCAGGTCCTCGGCGCTCACCTTCGGGTAGACGCCGAAGTCCTGCGGCAGGTAGCCCAGCGTGCGGCGCACGGCATCCTTGTCGCGTAGCACGTCGATGCCGTCGAAGGTAATCGAGCCCTCGTCGGGCTCTTGCAGGGTGGCGATGGTCCGCATCAGGGACGATTTGCCGGCACCGTTCGGCCCCAGCAGCCCGAACAGCCCCTTCGGGATGTCGAGCGAGACATGGTTCAGCGCCCGCACGCCGTTGGCGTACGTCTTCGACAGGTTCTTGATGGTCAGCATGGTCTTCCCCGGAACGATGGACCGGCGCCCTCCGCGCCGGCATGGAACGGGTCGATGCTGGGGCTGCGGGATGGGCGGGGGCATGTGTGGCAAGTCATGGGGTGACCTTGGTCACGGGTGGAGGTTGTGTGTGACGGGGATGGATGGGGATTGCGGTGGCATTCTGTCGGCGGATGATCGGGGTCGCCGATGCCCCTGCTTCTCCCGTAGGAGCGCGCTTGCGCGCGACCGCCACGTCTCGGCCTCGCCGCTCGCGTCTTGCGTGCGGAGTTGATTCGCTACCGCAATCGAGAAATCGATTCGCGCCGCTGGTTCTGATGTAGGAGCGCTGCGCGCAGCGCGACCGCCACGTTTCGATCTTGCCGCTGGCGTCTTGCGTGCGAGGTTGCCTTGCTGCCGCAATCGACAAGGCGTTTCGCGCCGCAGCTTCACCTGTAGGAGCGCGCTTGCGCGCGACCGCCACGTCTCGATCTTGCCGTTGGCGTCTTGACCGCGGGGTTGCCTTGGTGTCGCAAGCGACAACAACATAAGCCCGTACGCAAGACGCCAACGGCAAGATCGGGACGTGGCGGTCGCGCTGCACGCAGCGCTCCTACAGTCGAGGCCTTGACGAGAGACGCATGCGGCAAGGTCGAGGCGTGGCGGTCGCGCGCAAGCGCGCTCCTACGGGCGATGCGGAAGTCCTCGCCCGGGATGACACGGCATCCTTCGATCCGCGACAGCGGCGCAGCGACCAACCGCAACGCATGCAGCCCAAGGCCCATGCATGCCGCGCAAGAAAAACCCTGCCGCAGCGGGGTCGTTCGTTACCGCGCGGCGCGTCGTTTCCGACGCGCCGCCGAAGACGTCCTCAGCGCGGCACGCGCGGGCTGGCGATGTCGAAGGCTTCCTTCGCGGCCTTGGCGAGGGCGGCGGCTTCGTCGGCCACCGACTCGTCGGCCTGGCCGTTCTTTTCCTTCACGATCAGGGTGCCGTCCTTATCCCAGCCCAGGCGCACCTTGGTGCCGCCCTGGTCGCGGATCGCCACCCACAGCTTGCCGTCCTTCCACGCAAAGCGACGGTTGAAGCGGTTATTGCCTTCGCCGTCGCTGATCGTCTCGCGCACCATGCGCAGGCCATCGTCATCGGCGAACGCGTCCCAGCCGATTGCGGTTTCCTTGCCCTCGGGGCCGACGATGCGGCTGTCGGCGAAGCGCTTGAGGCCGCCGAGGCGCGCCTCGAAATCCGCGAATTCCTTCACCAGGTCGACCGCCGGGTCGCGCGTGGCGGTGGTCAGCGCCTGCGCGAGCTGCACGTTGACGCGCGCGGGCTTGCCGTTGGTCAGCACCGGCACGCGGCCGATCGAGACGAACTTCACCGTGCCCTCGTCCATCACCTGCGCGTCGACGGCGTAGCTGCGGTAGGAGTCGATCGCGTCGTCGGCGTAGGCGAGCGTGAATTCGGCGGGCAGCGCGGCGATCGGCTGCACGGCGGTGGTGATCACGGTTGGTTCGGCGTCGGCGCGCGTGATGTCGAGCAGGCGCACGGTGACCTGCGCGCCCGCACTGAGTGCGACCGGGTTGTCGGCCATCACCATGCCGGTGACGGTGTCGTCGGCCTGCGCGGGCGCGGGTGCCGGCGCGGACGGCGTGCCTGCGCCGGGCGCGGCGGGCGGGTTCGAGCCGCCGCCGCAGGCGGCCAGGCCCAGGGTGAGGGCGAGAACGACGGGGAAACGCATGCTGACTCTCCGGGTCCGGTTCGGCTGCCAGGCGCGCCGGGGGAGTGGGCGCGGGCTCCGCGGGCGGGCGCACGCGGAGCCGTGCACAATACCGCAGGACCTCGTGTTTGGCACGTTGGGACGAACCCCGCACGCATGCTGATCCGCTTCTTCCTCGCACTGCGCACGGCCGGGCTCAAGCCCGGCGTGGGCGAATTCATGCACCTGCTGGCCGGGGTCAGGGCCGGCCTGGCCGAGTGTTCGATCGACCGCTTCCATGCGCTGGCGCGCACCGCGCTGGTGAAGGACGAAACCCAGTTCGACCTGTTCGATCGGGTGTTCGGCGCGTGGTTCGCCGGCGCCGATGCGCTAGCGCCGGAATTGATGGCGGAGATCCCGCAGGACTGGCTCAAGCGGCAGGCGGAACTGCTGCTCAGCGACGAGGAGAAGGCGCGCATCGAGGCGCTCGGCGGCTGGGAGGCACTGATGCAGGCGCTGCGCGAGCGCCTCGAACAGCAGCAGGGTCGCCACGAGGGCGGCAATCGCTGGATCGGCACCGCCGGCACCTCGCCGTTCGGCAACGCGGGCTTCAACCCCGAGGGCGTGCGGATCGGCGGCACCGGCAAGCAGCGCCGCGCGGTGAAGGTGTGGGAGCGGCGCGAGTATCGCAACCTGGACGACCACGCCCCGCTCGGCACGCGGCAGATGGCGCTGGCGCTGCGCAAGTTGCGGCGGTTCGCGCGCGAGGGCGTGCCGGACCGGCTCGACCTGCCGGGCACGATCGACGGCACCGCGCGCCAGGGTGGGCTGCTCGACCTGCGCTTCCAGCCCGAGCGCCGCAACGCGGTGAAGATCCTGCTGTTCCTCGACATCGGCGGCTCGATGGACGAGCACGTGCGCGCCTGCGAGTCGCTGTTCTCGGCCGCCAAGTCGGAGTTCCGGCACCTCGAACACTTCTACTTCCACAACTGCCTGTACGAGCGCGTGTGGCGCGACAACCGCCGGCGCTGGAGCGAGTGGACGCCGCTGCCGGAGATCCTGCACAAATACCCCGCCGACTGGCGGGTGGTGATCGTCGGCGATGCCAGCATGAGCCCGCACGAGGTGCTGGTGCCGGGCGGCAGCGTCGAGCACCACAACGAGGAGCCGGGCCTTGCGTGGATTCAGCGCCTGCTGGCGGTCTACCACCGCGCGGCGTGGATCAACCCGGTGCCCGAGGAGCAGTGGGAGTGGACGCCGTCGATCGGCATCCTGCGCGAGGCGATGGGCGGGCGCATGTTCCCGCTCACGCTGGACGGGCTCGGTCGCGCGATCACGCGCCTGAAGACCGGATGAGCCGGCCGTTCCTGCTGCTGCAGACCGGCAGCGCGCCGGACCGCGTGCGGCGGCGCCGCGGCGACTATCCGGACTGGTTCCGCCGCGCGATGCGGCTGCCGCGCGCGGCGCTGGTCGTCGCCGATGCGCGCACCGCTGCGCCACTGCCCGATCCGCGCGGGCACGCGGGCGTGGTGGTCACCGGCTCGGACGCGATGGTCAGCCACCGCGAGCCGTGGGGCGAGGCGGCCGCGCACTGGCTGCGCGGCGCCGTCGAGGGCGGTGCCTTCGTGTTCGGCGTCTGCTACGGCCACCAGCTGCTCGGCCACGCGCTCGGCGGGCAGGTCGACGACAACCCGCGCGGCGAGGAACTCGGCACGACCTGGGTCGAACGGCTGCCGGCGGCGGCGCATGACCCGCTGTTCACCGCGCTGCCGCAGCGGTTCCGCGCCCAGTCGGCGCACCGCCAGTCGGTGCTGCAGCCGCCACCCGGCGCGCTGCCCCTGGCCCGCTCCGACCGCGAGCCGCTGCAGGCGATGCGGATCGGCGAGCGCGCCTGGGGCGTGCAGTTCCACCCGGAGTTCTCGGCCGGCGCGATGCGCGGTTTCCTCGATCCCGGCGCGCCGCGCGCGGTGGCGGCGCCGGCACCGCAGGCCGCGCGCCTGCTGCGTCGCTTCGTGGCGCTGGTGCGCGGCGCGCGCTGAACCCCGCGCTATACTGGGGCCCGACCCCGACCCCGACCCGGAGCGCGCCATGCAACCCGTACGCGTCGATGCAGGCCGTGGTCTCGCGTGGTTCCGGGGCGGCATCGACCTGGTCCTGCGCAACCCGGTGCCGCTGGGCGTGATCGCCCTGCTGTTCGTGATCTGCACCTCGGTGGTGTCGCTGGTGCCGATCCTCGGCTGGCTGGCGACGGCGGTGCTGGTGCCGGTGCTCGGCGGCGGCTACATGGTCGCCCTGCACGAGGAGCACGAGGGCCGCGGCGCGCAGATCGAGCATCTGTTCCGCGGCTTCCAGGACAACGACCGCTTCGTGCAGTTGATGCTGCTCGGCTTGCCGGGCGTCGTGGCATTCGTGCTGTTCGGCGTGCTGCTGGTGGTGATGGTCGGCGCGGCTGTCCTGCAGATGGGCCTCGCGGCGGCGCTGAGCGGCGCCGCGGCTGACCCGACCGCGCTGGGTGTCGGCCTGCTGGCGGCGATCGCACTCGGCCTGGTGCTGATGCTGGCCGCGATCACGCTGGTGTTGTTCGCGGTGCCGCGCGTGATGCTCGACCGCGTGGATGCCATCACCGCGATGAAGGAGAGCCTGTCTGCCAGCCTCGTCAACGTCGGCGCGCTGCTGGTGTTCGGCCTGCTGTTCATCGTCGCACTGCTGGCGCTGCTGGTCGCCACCGTCCTGGTCGGATGGATCCCGATCCTCGGCCAGCTGGCGGCGTTCGCCGCCTGGCTCGCCTTCGGCGTGGGCTGGATCGCGGTCTCCAACGCGGGCGTCTATCTCGCCTGGCGCGACCAGTGGCCGGGCGGCGTGCCGCCGCCCGCGGCCTGAATCAGCTGCTCGGCGCCTCGCTGGCGCGCCGCTTGACCACGATCCGCGCAGCGACCAGGCCGATCTCGAACAGGATGCACATCGGCACCGCCAGCATGATCTGCGACAGCGCGTCCGGCGGCGTGACCACCGCGGCGATCACGAAGGCACCGACGATCACGTAGCGGCGCGCCTCGCGCATCTGCTCGACCGTGGCGATGCCGAGCATGGCGATGATCACGGTCGCCACCGGCACCTCGAAGCACAGGCCGAAGACCAGGAACATCACCAGCACGAAGTCGAGGTAGCGCGCGATGTCGGTCATCATCGACACGCCCTCGGGCACGGTGGCGGTGAGGAAGCCGAACACCATCGGCAGCACGATGAAGTAGGCGAAGGCGCAGCCGACGTAGAACAGCACCACCGCCGAGACCAGGATCGGGCTCGCGAGGCGCTTTTCGTGCTTGTACAGCCCCGGCGCCACGAACGCCCACGCCTGGTAGAGCAGGAACGGCATGGCGATGAAGATGGCGCAGAAGAAGGCCAGCTTCAGCGGGGTCAGGAACGGGGTGACGACGTCGATCGCCACCATCTGCGTGTCCTGCGGCAGGTGCGCCATCAGCGGCTGCGCGAGCAGCGCGTAGAGATCGTTGGCGAACGGGAACAGGCCGATGAAGACCAGCACCACGGCGATGATCGAGCGCAGCAGCCGGTTGCGCAGTTCGACCAGGTGCGAGACCAGGGTCTGCTCGGACTCGGCGCCGGGCGACCCGCCGGGCAGCCGCTCAGTCATGCGGGGCGCGGTCCGGCAGGGGCGCCATGCCCGGTGCCGGCTCGGCGGCGGGGCTGGTGCCGGCGACGGCCGGTGCCGCGGCCGCGGCGGGCTTGGTGGGCGCGCCGGGCGATTCGATCGACTCGCGGACGTCGCGCGCGCTGCGCTTGACCTCGTCGAGCGCGATCTGGCGCTCGAATTCGCCGCGCACGCTGTTCCAGCCCTGGCGGGCCTTGCGCACGAAGGAACCGACGGTGCGCGCCGCGCCCGGCAGGCGCTCGGGGCCGAGCACCAGCAGGCCCACGACGCCGATCACCATCAGTTCGACGAAGCTGACGTCGAACATCGGGTCGGCCCGCGCCGGATTACTCGGCGCGATCCTTCGCCGCCTGCTTTTCGGCCTGCTCGGACTTGGCGTCGGCCTCGAGCCGCGGCGCTTCCTCGTCGCTCATCGATTTCTTGAAGCCGCGGATCGCCTTGCCGAGATCCTGGCCGAGACCCGGCAGTTTCTTGGTGCCGAAGAGCAGGATCACGACCACGAGGACGATGATCCAGTGCCAGATGCTGATGCTGCCCATGGGACGGGCCTCCTGCGGGGATACGTGGGTCGAGCATAACGCAGCCGCATGACGGCCGCCGACACGCACTCGTCACGCTTTCGTAACGCCCCGGCGAGCGTTCAGTCGGCGGTGCTCTCCTCCAGCGCGTCGCGGAAGGCGACCACCGGCCCGGGCGCGGCACCGACGCCGCCTTCGAAGATGCGTCGCGGGGTGACGTTGGCGCCGTACACCGCCTCGTTGGCGTCGTGGTCGATGGCCAGCACGGCGCCGTCCAGCGCCACGCCGGCGAACAGGCCGCGCGAGCGCGAGTAGGAGTAGATCTCGGCCTTCAACTGCGCATCGGTCGATGCGTTGGCGGTGCGACCGACCGGACCGGCGGCGATCGAGGCGTCGGCGCCGAGGGTGAACTTGCCGTTGACCACGCCATCCACGCCGCGCCGGGTGCGGAACACCAGCACCACGTCGGTGGACTGCACGCCGGCCTGGAAGCCGACGCTGCCGCCGGTGAGGCTGATGTACGACGGATTGCTCCAGGTGCCGTCGGGCGCGCGCACCGCCAGCAGGCCGCGGCCGTAGCGGCCACCGACCACGAGGCCGGCCTTGACCACGTCGGGGATCACCGCCACCGCCTCGGCATCGCGCAGCAGGCGGTCCGGCACGCGACGGTCCGGGGCGTCCATGATCTCCTGCAGCACGCGCACGGCTTCGCCGGCGCGCTCCGATTCATCCGCGGCGCGGGCGGCCGGCAATGCAGCGACGGTGGCGACGGCAAGCAGCAGGACGGCGAAGGTTCGCATCCGGGACGCTCCGGTTCGGGAAAGGGCCGCGGCAACATGCCGCGCGGCGCCTGAAGGAATCCGCAACGAGGGTCGCGGATCAGGGCGCAGTGCGGCGCAGCGCGACCAGGGCGATGGCCCCCATCAGCAAGGCCAGCAGGGCGAGCATGCGACTGTCGAGGGCGGGGATCGAGGCCGCGCCGGGTGCGCCGACCACGAGCGGCGCGCAGACCGGGGGGCCGATCGCCAGCGCGCGGATGCCGGCCGCGTTGTTCGAATTGAACGGGCTGCCGGTGATGGTGAGTTCCCGCGTCACGCCGCCGTCCGGGCTGAACGCGAGCAGGTACTGGCGGGCCGCGGGTTGCGGGTCGACGACCGCGAACAACGTGCCATCGCTCGCTGCTGCCAGCGCGCCGCCGGCCGGGATGGGGCGATCGCCCAGCACGTTGGGGATGCGGTTGGCCGAGGCGTTGGGCTCGTTCAATCGATACAGGCCGGCCGAGGAGCCGACGCCGAGCGCATAGACATTGGAGGCAACCGCCGCGATGCCGCCGATCGCGGTCGACAGGCTGCCGATCGGGCGCACCTCGGCATTGGAGAGGTCGACCTCCCACAGCCGGTTGCGCTCACGCGAGGCCATCAGCAGCTTGCCGGAGCAGGTGAAGCCGATCGCGGCGTTGAGATTCGTGCCGTTGTCGATCAGCGAACCGGCCTCGCGGAACTGCCCGATCAGGGTGGCCCGGCCGCTGGCGGTGGAGACGCGGAACAGCGAGGGGCGGGGCGAGTCGGCGACCGCATACAGCGTGCCGTCGGCGGAGAACGCGAGCCCGTCCACGTCGGCGATCTGGGCGCCGCCGGCGAACCCGAAGCCGCTACCGACCGCGCTGGTCGCGCCGTTCGACAGGTCGAGCCGGTAGAGGGTGTCGAAGCCGGCGACAAACGCGAGGTTGCCGGCCTTGATCTCGGGCACCGGATCGGTGGCCGCATCGCCCACGGCCGATTGCGCCCCTGCTGCCAACGGCAGCCAGGCGAGCGACAGCACCATCCAGCGGCGCAGGCGCAGGCTCATGTCGTCTCTTCGATCCGCTCTTGGGTGGCCGGATTCTTGGGTAATCGTCGCCGGTCACGGAATGACCGGCCTTGGGACAATACCAGCAATTGTTGCGCCGTCAAACCCTTAGGGAATCTCCGGGCAAGGCGCCGCCCCGCCGGCGGTGGTGGGCTGGCCAGCAAGGCGCGCGTCGCAGGGTGTGGCGGGGCCCCCGGCCAAGGCGTCCGGCGCGGGCGCGGGGGCGGGCGCGAACAGGAGCGCCCCGGGGCGGAGCCTTGTGCACAGGTTTCCAGGCCCCCGAAGGGCGACCGGGGGACGCTTCGGCCGCCGTGGCCACCGGTGTCGCTGCCCTCGTCACGCCGGCGCCGGTAGGATGGCGGTTTGCTTGTCGGACCCGTCCCGCCGTGCCCTATCTCGGTCGACCCGCCTTCCGCCATGACCGGCCGGACGCCACCGGGGTGCTGCTGGTCAACCTCGGCACGCCGGAGGCGCCGACCACCGGCGCGGTCCGCCACTACCTGCGCGAGTTCCTGTCCGACCCGCGGGTGGTCGAGCTGCCGCGCCTGCTGTGGTGGCCGATCCTGCACGGCTTCATCCTGCGCACCCGGCCAAGCCGGTCGGCGCGCGCCTACCAGCAGATCTGGACCCCGGAGGGCTCGCCGCTCCTGCAATACAGCCGCGACCTCGCGGCCCGGGTGGGCGCGGCGCTCGGCGCGGACGACAGCGCCGGCCGGCTGCTGGTGCGGGTGGCGATGCGCTACGGGCCGCCGTCGATCCCGACCGTGCTGCGCGAGATGCAGGACGCCGGCCTGCGCCGCCTGCTGGTGCTGCCGCTGTACCCGCAGTACTCGGCGACCACCACCGCGTCGGTGTTCGACGCCGTGTTTGCCGAACTGCGCACCTGGCGCTGGGTGCCCGAGCTGCGCACCGTGGCCGACTACTTCCACGACCCGGCCCACCTCGACCTGCTGGCCGCCCGCATCCGCGCGCACCGCGCGACGCACGGCGACGCCGACCGCCTGCTGTTCTCCTTCCACGGCATCCCGGAGCGCTTCTTCCGCGACGGCGATCCCTACTTCTGCCAGTGCCAGGCGACGGCGCGCGAAGTGGCGCAGCGGCTCGAACTGCCGCGCGATCGCTGGATGGTGTCGTTCCAGTCACGGGTCGGGCGCGAGCCCTGGCTCAAGCCCTACACCGACGAGACGCTCAAGCGCTGGCCCGGCGAGGGCGTGAAGTCGGTGCAGGTGGCCTGCCCCGGTTTCGCGGTGGACTGCCTGGAGACCATCGAGGAGATCGCGGACGAGAACCGCGAGACCTTCCTGCACGCCGGCGGCGAGCGCTACGAGTACATCCCCGCGCTGAACGCCGAAGCCGACCACGTCGACGCGCTGGCCGGCCTGCTGCGCCGCCATCTCGCGGGCTGGGACCCGCTGGATGCCGCCGCCCGTGCGCGCAACGACGGCCCCGCGATCGCGCTGCGCTCGCGCCGCCACGATGCGATGGCGCAACAGATCGGCGAACCCGCCGCGCACGGGCACACGCAGATCCACGGCGCGGCGGCGGAGTCCGATCCGGAATCCGGACGGTGAGCGCGACCGAGATCGAACTCGCGCTGCCGCACCTCACCCTGCGCGGCCTCGCCTTCGGCCGCCCCGGCGGCGAGCGCGTGCTGGCGGTGCACGGCTGGCTGGACAACGCGGCATCGTTCGGCGCGCTCGCGCCGCGGCTCGACGACGTCGAACTGGTCGCCATCGACCTGCCCGGACACGGCCGCAGCGACCATCGCGCGGCCGGCGCCTACTACCACTACGTCGACTACCTGGGCGACGTGCTCGGCGCGGCGGACGCACTCGGCTGGGACCGCTTCACCGTGCTCGGGCATTCGCTGGGCGCCGCGATCGCCAGCGTGCTGGCGGCCGCGGCACCCGCGCGCGTGCGCCAGGCGTGGCTGATCGAGGGCCTCGGTCCGATCGCCACCCCGGAGTCGAAGGCGCTGGACCTGCTGCGGCAGGCGCTGGCCGACCGCGAGGCGATCGCGGCGAAATCGCTGCGCGTGTTCGCCGGGCTGGACGTCGCGGTCGCCGCGCGCATGCAGGCCAACGGGCTCTCCGAGGCCGCCGCGCGCGCGCTCGTCGAGCGCGGCACGCGGCGCACCGAGGGCGGCTTCGTGTGGTCCTCGGACCCGCGCCTGACCCTGACCAGCGCGATCCGCCTGACCGAGGCGCAGATCCTGGCCTACCTCGCCGGCATCGCGTGCCCGACGCTGCTGGTCACCGCCGAACCCTCGCCGCCCTATTTCACCCGTGAAGTGGTCGAGCGCCGCTGCGCGGCGGTCGCCGGCATCGAGCGCGTGGCCCTGCCCGGCACCCATCACCTGCACCTCGAGGATCCCGCCCCGGTCGCCGCCGCGATCGCCGCGTTCCGCGCGCGGCAGCCGCGCGACTAGCCGGTGACGCGCGCATCGGCACAAGCTGTGGGAGCGAGCACCGCTCGCGACTGCAAGACCGCTTCGTGCCGGATGGCGGGAGGCTGCGGTCGCGAGCGGTGCTCGCTCCCACAACTTTGCGGTCGCGTGCAGTGCCCGCACCCACACGCCCGCGACGGCAAGCGCGCTTCGGCAGGCAGCAACACCCGTGATTGCGAGCGCGCTGTGGCAGGCAGCAACGCCCGCAATTGCAAGCGCGCTGTGGCAGGCAGCAACGCTCGCGATTGCGAGCCCGCTGTGGGAGCGAGCAACGCTCGCGACTGCAAGACCGATTCGTGCCGCACGGCGGGAGGCTGCGGTCGCGAGCGTTGCTCGCTCCCCCGATGGGCCGGCGTCAGGGCAACTCGCTGCCGATCCAGCGCGCGAGTTCCGCCTTGACCGCGTGGCCATTGCGCGACAGCCAGGCGCGCTGCTCGTCGTAGGCCGGGAACACCGCCTCCACGCGCTCCCAGAAGCGGCGGCCGTGGTTGCGGATCCACAGGTGGCTCATCTCGTGCACCACCACGTATTCGAGTGCCGCGGGCGGGGCCAGCATCAGCGACAGGTCCAGCGTCATGCGGCCCTGCACCGACAGGCTGCCCCACAGGCTGTTCATCGGCAGCAGGCGCGTGGACAGCACGTTGCGGCCGACCAGCGGTTCGTACAGGCGCACCATGCGCGCGACCTCGCGCTTCATCTGCGCGACGATGTAGCCGCGCATCGCGCGCCGCGCGATCGCATCGGCCTCGGCGTGGTCGAGGTCGAGCGCGATGCTGGCCTGGCCCTCCTCGATCCGCACGCGCGGGAACACGCCGTGGTCCCAGCGCACCAGCACGAGGTCGCCGCGCCAGGTGAAGGTGTCGGGCACGCCGGGCACCGGCGGCGCGAGGCGCACGCCCTGGCGCTCCATCTCGCGCAGTTTCAGTTCCAGCCAGTCTGCGTTCTCGCGCAGGAAGGCCTTGACCTCGGCCGGATGCGTGCCGCGCGGCGCCGACAGCCGCGGCCCGCGCACGCCCATCGTCAGGCTCATCCGGCGCGCGCGCGGATGCACCGTGGCCAGCACCTTGATGCGGCGGCCGCGGGGCGTCTCGAGGTCGATGAAGTTGTCTTCGTCGCGCGCGTCCATCTCTCCACCTGCGGGGCGGGAGCGCGCGACGGGCGTCACCGTCGGCCGCGGTCCGAGGGCCGCGGCAGGCGGAACACCTCGTCGAGGCGCTCCAACACGGGTTTCAGCGTCAGGGTCATCACCGCGAAGCGCGCGTCGATCTCGCTGCGCGGCGAGTCCCGGTCGGTCGCTTCCAGCTCTTCCACGACCGCGTCGAGGAAGCGCAGCTTGCGCACCGCCAGGTCCTCGCCGAGCGTGAACGACACATGCCCGTCGACGACGAGCCCCAGCTGAGTGACCTGCTTGCCGCTCTTGAGATGCTCGCGCACCTCGTCGCTTTCAAGGTCCTGCCGCCGGCAGCGCGCCACCGCGCCGCGGTCGGAAGGGTCCTTGAGCTCGCACTCGTCGCCCAGGCTGAAGCCTTCCGGCAGCTTACCGCCCGTCAACCACGTGGTCATCAGCGCGCGCGGCGATTCTTCGGGGTCCGGCGGCTGCGCCGGGAAGGTTTCGACCGTTTCGCGGAGAACGGTGAGGAAACCCTCGGCCTGCTTGCGTGAAGCGGTGTCCACCAGCAGCCAGCCGGCCTTGGCATCGGCGTAGGCGGACATCCGGCTCGGCTTCACGAACGCCTTGGGCAGCAGGTCGTGCAGGGCCTCGTCCTTGAGCCGCTTGCGCTCGCGACCGCCGATCCGCTTGCCACGCTGGGCCTCCAGCGCCTCGATCTTGCGCGCCACGCTCTCGTTGACCACGGCCGGCGGCAGGAGCTTGTCCTCGCCGCCCAGGGTCAGCAGGGTATATGCACCCATCTGGTGCATGAACGCGTCATCGCCGCGTCCGTACGGGGAAACCCAGCCCCGGGTCTGGGTCTCCAGCGGGCCGCAAGGGCGCAGGGCGTGCTTCTTCAGGCGCTTGGCGAGACCGTCGTCGAAGGCCTCGGCGCCGGACTTGGGAAAGCGGAAAAAGGTCAGCTGGCGGAAGAACATGGTCGGTCCGGGGAAAGGGGCGCCGCCGCCCGGCGCGGGCCGGGCGGGCGCCGGAACAGGAAAGGGTCAGGCGCCGAGGATCTCGAGGCCGGTGCGGGGTTCAGTGGCGGGGCGGGCGCCGGCGGCGGGCGCAGCAATGGCCTCCGGCGCGGCCGGGCCGTCGCCGAGCAGCCAGGCGGCGGCATCGGGCGCGGCCCCGTCACGCGCGCCGAGCGCGGCGAAGTCGAACAGCGTGCGGTCGGCCAGCTGCGAGGGGCGCACGTCGCCGATGCCGCGGAAGATCTGGTCGATGCGGCCTGGATGCTTGCGCTCCCACTCGCCGAGCATCGCCTTGATCGCCTTGCGCTGCAGGGTTTCCTGCGAGCCGCACAGGTTGCACGGCATGATCGGGAAGGCATTCGCCTCCGCGTACGCGGCAAGGTCGTCTTCCGCGCAGTAGGCCAGCGGGCGGATCACGATGTGCGCGCCGTCCTCGGACTTAAGCTTCGGCGGCATCGCCGACAGCTTGGCGTGGTGGAACAGGTTCAGGAACATTGTCTCCACGATGTCGTCGCGGTGGTGGCCGAGCGCGATCTTGGTGAAACCTTCGCGCTTGGCGTGGGTGTAGAGCGCGCCGCGGCGCAGGCGCGAGCACAGCCCGCACATGGTCTTGCCCTCGGGCACCACGCGCTTGACCACGCTGTAGGTGTCCTGCTCGAGGATCTGGAACGGCACGCCCACCGCCCGGAGGTGGCGCGGCAGCACGTCGGGTTCGTAGCCGGGCTGCTTCTGGTCGAGGTGCACAGCCACCAGCTCGAAGCGCACCGGCGCCTTGGCCTGCAGCTTCATGAGGATGTCGAGCATCCCGTAGCTGTCCTTGCCGCCCGACAGGCAGACCATGACGCGGTCGCCGTCCTCGATCATGTTGAAGTCGGCGATCGCCTGGCCGACCTGGCGCCGCAGTCGCTTGGCCAGCTTGTGGAACTCGTGCTGCGGCTTGCGGGGATCGGCGGCGGTCATGGCGGAAACCCGTTAGGGCCTGGCATTGTACCGGGGCGGTCGAGCAGCGGCCGCGGCGACCGGCGCCGGGGCGGCGCGCTACACTCGTGCGGTCAATCTGCTCGTATCTTCCCGTGGATCCTTCCGAGATCGCGCGCAAGCTGGTCGAACTCAAGGTCGAGCACCGCGACCTCGACCAGGTCATCGAGCGGCTGTCGGCCGACCGCGGCACGGACGAGCTGCAGTTGAAGCGCCTGAAGAAGCGCAAGCTGGCGATCAAGGACATGGTCGCCTGGCTGGAATCGAAGCTGATCCCCGACCTGGACGCCTGAGCGCGTCCTGGCCGACATCGGACCATTCACCCGGCAACGGCGGACGTCAGCAGGATGACCGATCGCCGGCAGCCGCCGCGCTGGTCCGATGGAGGCCAGTTCAGCCGCGCCCTATACTCGTGCTCATCGGCCGCGCAGGAGACCTCGACCGTATGCCGCGGGTGAAGGTTTGGGTGTGGTGGCTCTCGGTGTCCTTCGTGTTCGCCGCCCTGCTGATGCGCAGCGACTTCGGCGTGGCGCGCGGGCTTCCCGCCATCCCTTCCTTCGGAATCTGGTTCGGGCATGCCGCCTTGGGCCTCGGTGCCGCGATCGCGGCCACTCGCTGGCTCGGTGGCCTGCGCTGGATGGCCTCGCGCTCGCCCGTGGCGCAGCTGCTCGTCGGTGGACTGATCGGCAGTATCGCCTTCGCCCCGATGTCGACAGGCCTCGAGGCCGTGTTCCCCTCGCCGCAGGACGACGGCATCGACGGTTGGCTGGACGTCCTGGAGCAACGCGGCGGCCTGACCGCACTCATCGCCGAATGGTTGCAGTTCGCGCCGGCCTACCTCGCGAGCTGGGCCATCCTCAACGCACCGCCGTTGCTCGCCGCCATGAGCCTGCGCCCCGCGATCCTCGCACCCGTCCCCCAAACCGACGAGGTCGGGATCGAGGTCGGCCGCCGACGGACGCCCGAAGATCCCTCGCCGTCGGCGGCGGACGCCACCGGCCCACCGTCGTCGCCCGATGCTGACGCGAATGCCGTGCGTGAGGCCGACAGCGAGGCTGAGGCCAAAGCCGAGGCCGAGGCCGAGGCCGAGGTCAGCGCAGCCGCATCGATGCCGCTGCTGGCCCGTATTCCTCCGGCGATCGGGACCAATCTCGTCGTGGTGCAGTCCGATCTCCACTACCTGCACGTGCGGACCCCGCGCGGCAGCGCCACGCTGCTGGGCACGATCTCGGAGCTCGAGTCGGAAATGGGCGACCGCGGCCTGCGAGTGCACCGGTCGTTTTGGGTCGCGCTGGACCACGTGCGGCGCGTGCGACGGACTGCGGCCGGCTGGCATTGCGTGATGTCAGACCAGAGCAAGGTTCCGGTCAGCAGACGACGCCTGGCAGCCGTGAAGGAGCGACTGGGCGTCGATTTCGTGCGCGAGACGTCGGCCGCCGGGGAGTGACGGGCGGCGTGGCCGCCGCCCGTCCAGCATGCCGTTCAGGGATTACGGCAAACCGCATCGGGCCCCGCACTCGCGACCAGCTCGCAGGCGCGCGTGGAACCCAGGAACACCGTCACCGCCGACGGGATGGCGCAGGCGCACTGGGACGCGTCCGGCAGGGCGAGGCGTGCCGCGGCGATATCGATGAGTCCGGTCGCGGGACTCTCGAACACCCAGGCGGGGAAGCTGCTGCCGGCGATCATCAGCGCAGGCGTGCTGCCGGCGTCGAAGCGGTAGGCGATCGGGGAGAAGCGCACCGAAACGCGGCGTCCCCGGGTCTCCGCGATGGCCGCCTCGCGAACCATTCGGACCTCGCCATCGGGGCGCACGTCGACGAGCTTCGCCACCAGCGGGCCGCGGTAGTTGCGACGCAGGCGAATCGAGGCTTCGACCTCGCCGATGATCGGCAGCGCCTCGCGCAGCGGGGTGCCACGCAACAGGCCGACATCGGGGCGCCCGAGCAGCGGCGCCTGGTCGAGCATGCCCGCGGGCGCGATCAGGTGGTTGCCACCGAGCGTCGGCACTGGCCGGCTTGCATCGACCGGTATCGCGACTGCGGGCGGCTGCAAGTCGACGGTCCGCGTCTGCGTCGCCAGCGGCCAACGCGTGCTGGCCACCATCGACTCCGCGCCCTCACCTGCCCAAGTGAACTGCACCTTCGGCCACTGCGCCACCTCGTTCGCATCGTTCTTCAACCAAAAGTCGAACCAGGTGAACATCGGTCGCATCGGCCACCGCTCGGGCTCGTCCACGTCGTAGTGGGTGCCATCGAGCATGATCAGGCGGTCATCGCGTCCGCGGACACCGCGGCGCACCCAGGTTTCGATCGCACTGTCGTGGAAGAAGTCGTGCCAGAGGCCGACCTGCAGCATTGGCGCGCGGAGGCGGCCGCTGACGTCTCCGGCCTTGAGCACCTGCGGATTGGTGCGGGCAGCCAGCAGGTCGTTCCAACGCGGCTGGAGGTCGCTGACGATCGGGAATCCCGCAACCGGCGGCGTGGTCCACCACTCGGACGCGGAGGCGTCGCCTTCGTCGAGCGCATCGAACATGTCGCCGAGCGCCTCGATGGCCATGCCTTTGAGGGTATCGAGTGACTCGTCGTCGATGCCCAGTCGCTCCTCATGGTCTTCGCTGCTGTCGAGCGAATTCGAGAGCGCCCACGGCAGCAGCGCCTCCCATTTGGTGGTTCGATCGGGAAAGATCACCCCGCCGAGAAAGTCCGGGCTGGTCGCCTGCGCATAGATGGCACGCACGGACGTCCTTCCCGTCGCGGCGGCCTGCAGTGCGGCCACACCGCCTGCCGAGTCGCCGAACAAGCCCAGCCGATCGTTGGACCATGGCTGCGCCTCGACCCAGCGCAGCAGTGCCTCGCCGTCGGCACTTTCGTCGAGAAACAAGCTGAAGCTACCGTCCGACTCGTTGCGCCCGCGAATGAATTGGATGACCAGCGCGTACCCTCGGTCGGTCGCCTCGGTCCAGCCAATGTCCTTGTCATCGGCCTCGATGTCCTCGTTCGCGTGTTCTTCGGGAAAGCCGCTGACGGGCGTGTAGGGCAGGTCATAGGGGCTGCGTGTGACCAGCGTGGGCCACGGACCGTTCCCCGTGCCCGGCAGGTAGACCATGGTCTGCAGTTCGGTGCCGTCGGCCGCGGGGACCCGGAACTCGGCCACGAGGTGGCCAGCGGCCGCGCGATGAAACCCCGCTGGTGTCGCAATCGCCGCGCCAGAGGGAAGGCACGCCAGAAGCAGCGCGGTGATTGCACCGCGCATTGTGAGGTTCGTGTTCATTTCGCTCACTCCGCACCCCTGCGTGGGTGCCGCCGACCCGACGGGCATCGCCGGGTGGACGCATCGTGCGGTGACTGCACGACCGTTCGTGGTATCGCGGGCGTCATCCCGCAACTGCGGAGTTGTTCGTGCACCAGCGGTCGTATGCGGCACGCGCGATCCGCGGGCGAGGACTTGTCTTTGGTGCCGCGCGCAGCACAGCGGCGCTGCCGGCAGTGCGGACTTCGCGCGGACATCACGTGAGACAAAGGATTCACGCGCCCGTCGGATCGCTGCCGCGATCGCCGTTCGTGCATCGCACGCCTCGCACGCGAACACGCTGCCCCATACCAGCCAACATTCGTCGACCCAGCTTGCGCCGCCGCGTCAACGCAGTGTGCAGACGATCCGTCCGGGGCCGTCACGCCGACGCGACGCGGGGGTGACCGGCGGCCCAGTCAACGGCGGACGCCGCGATCGGACGCGCAATCAGCCGGTGGGCGACCCGCCGTCGTCCGGCTTCGCGGGCGCGGGCGTTACCTCGAGCTTCGGGTTGGCGGTGAGCTTGAGGATCGAGTGGCGCAGTTCGCGCGAGAGGATCAGGCGCGCATCCTTGGCGATCGCGGCCAGCGCGTCGCCGAAATCGAGCTTGCCCGATTCGTCCAGCCACACGAAGCGGTGTTCCTTCAGGGTGGCGATGAAGCCGCGGAACAGGTTGCGGTCGAAGAACTCCGGCGCGCTGCGTTCGTACAGCAGGGCGAGGCGCTGCGCGGTGAGGTGGCAGAGGTTCTCGAGCTCCGACGACGACAGCGCGCGCGGGCCGTTCTTCACCAGCAGGGCGATCGCGATGTAGTAGCGCTCGAAGGCCTGCACCAGGGTGTGCGCGACCACCCGCAACTGGAAGGCCTCGTCGGTCTGGCCGACGCGCCGGCGCAGCATGCGGCCCTCGGCGTCGGCCTTGAGCAGGCCGAGTTCGAGGAACACGTCGATGGTCGCCTGCACGCGCTCGCCGAACTGCTCGGCCGTCCACGGCAGGAACAGCTCGTTCTGCAGGAAGGGGTAGACGAACTCGCCGAGGCGCTCCACGGTGCCGCGGCGCAGGCGGCGGTTGTTGAGGAAGCAGCACGCCACCCAGGCGGCGGTGGCGAACAGGTGGATGACGTTGTTGCGGAAGTAGGACAGCAGCACCGCGCGGTCGCCTTCGGCCGCCAGCACGTCGCCCAGCGGATGGCGCACGCGCTCGATCGACTGCATGCGCTCGCCGTAGGCGATGATCTCGGCCGGCGTGAGCGCGGTGACGGTGACGCGGTCGGAGTAAGGCACGCGCTCCAGCAGGTGCTTGCACACCGACAGCGCCGACGACAGGTCGCCCTCGCCCAGCGCGTGCTTGGGCGCGGACAGCAGCACCAGCGCCAGCAGGTTGATCGGGTTGACGTCGGTGGCGCGGTTGATGTTGACCAGCACGCGGTCGGCCAGCGTCGACACCGCGCCGGCGAACCACTCGGGGCGATCGTCGGCGTCCGGGCTGCGCTCGCGCCACGCGGGCGCCACGCGGTCGAGGTGCTCGCCGAGGAAGATCGGCTCGCCGAACGACAGCGCCACCTTGCCGTACTTGTGGCGCAGGATGCCGAAGGCGCGCAGCAGGCCGAGCAGGCTTTCCTTCTCCTTCGGCTTGCCGGACAGCTCGCCGATGTAGGACTTGCCCTCGATCAGCTTCTCGTAGCCGATGTAGACCGGCACGAACACCACCGGCCGGCGCGGCACGCGCAGGAAGGAGCGCAGCGTCATCGCCAGCATGCCCGCGCGCGGCTCCAGCAGGCGCCCGGTGCGCGAGCGGCCGCCCTCGATGAAGTACTCCATCGACACGCCGCGCGCGAAGAGCTGGGTCACGTATTCGCTGAACACGGTCGAGTACAGCGCGTTGGCGCGGAACGAGCGGCGCAGGAAGAAAGCCCCGCCGCGGCGCAGGATCGGGCCGACGACCGGCAGGTTGAGGTTCACGCCGGCCGCGATGTGCGGCGGCACGATGCCGTTCTCATACAGCTGGTAGGACAGCAGCAGGTAGTCGATGTGGCTGCGGTGGCAGGGCACGTAGACCACCTCGTGCCCCGGCGCCACCTTCTTGAGGGTGTCGAAGTGGTGCATCGACACGCCGTCGTAGATCTGGTTCCAGAACGGCCGCAGGATGAACGACAGCGAGCGCACCACCGGGTGCGAATAGTCGGCGGCGATCTCCCACGCGTAGGCGCGCGCCTTGGCCCAGGCCTGCTCGCGGTCGATGTTCTCCTTCGCCGCGGTGGCGGCGATCGCCGCGCGCACCGGTTCGGCGTTGAGCACGTCGTCGATCACCGTGCGGCGGTGCGACAGGTCGGGGCCGATGACCGCGGTGCGCAGGCGGCGGAAGTGCGCGCGCAGCACGCGCGCGGCCTTGCGCACCGTGCGCTCGGGGTCGAGGCCTTCGGCCACCACCTCGCGCAGGCTCACTGCGGGGCTGAAGTGCACGATGGTGTCGCGGCCGTTGAGCAGCAGGGCCAGCAGGCGGCGGAAGCGGCCGACCACCACCCAGTTCTCCGAGAACAGCACGCGGAACCAGCCGGTGGCGCGGTTCGGCGCGCGACCGACGAAGATCGACACCGGCACCACGTGCACGTCGAGCTCGGGGTTCGCGGCGACCGCGGCGAGGAGTTCGCTCAGGCCCTCGGAGCGCGTCGGATGGCGCGGCCGGCCCTCCAGCCAGGAGCCGCGCCGGGACAGCGACAGCACGGCGCGGTCGCGCCGCATCAGGCCACCGGGCACCGGCATCAGCGGCGGTGGCAGGCCGGCTTCGCGCGCGGCCTCCTCCAGGATCACCGCGTTCGAAAGCCCATAGCGCTCCAGCACGTAGACCACCGGCACGCCGGGCTTGGTGATGACCTCCAGCGGCCGATCGGGCTCGGTCTTGATCCGCAGCCACGGACGCAGGCCGCGCGCGAGCAGGCGGAATGGCCAGGGCGCGCGGGCGGCCTCAGGCAGGTTCATGTCGGCGGGGGCGACGGCCATGCGAGCGCTTCCATGGGGTGCCGCGGCACGCGGCTCAAGCCCGCGCGCAGGCGATCGCTGCCGCGGCGTTCAGGCCGGGGCGGCGCGGCGACGACGGGATCGAGGCGAGTCGGGGGGCCAAGCAGCCACACTCGTGACGGGGTAGGCGACTGTAGGCGCGGGGCTTTCCGCCGCGCAACTGGCCATCGGGCCGATCGCGCCGCCCCGCATTCCGGTCGCCCAAAAAAAAACTCAGATGGTCTTGCGGCCATCTGAGCGAACCGGCTGTGTGCCGGAGGGGGAATCGGCATCGCGGTCGGCGCGGAGCCGTCGCGACGTGCCGAAATACTAACTTAGCTGCGCTATCTGATGCAATACCTGAGGTATTGCTGCCTAAAGCATTGATTGATAATGCTTTCTCGACACCAAACCAAGCACAAGGACTGGGCGGGGTCAGAACCGGCGGAGATCAGCGCTCAGCCAAGGATAGCCGCCTCCCCCCGCAGTTGCGCAAGCGCTTCGGCGATTGCCGCTGGCGCCGCACCGCGGGCCAGGATGCCGCGCGACACATTGGGCAGCACGCGCGACGCCGCCGCACCGAAGCGCCGCTTCACGTCGGCGAAGGTCGCCCCCTGGGCGCCGACGCCGGGCGCCAGCAGCCAGGCCCCGGGCATGCGTTCGGCGAGCGCGCTGGATTCATCGTGGGTGGCGCCGAGCACGGCGCCGATGCCGCCGCCGATCGGCGCGTGGCGCAGGTTGGCTTGCGCGATCTCGTCGGCCAAAGCCTCGGCGACGCTGCGGCCGTTGGCTGCGGCGTTTCTGGAGACCAGAGCCTCGGCGACGCCACGGTCGTCGATCAAGCGGGCGGTTTGGGTGGGAGTGCCTTCCGGGTTCGACGAGCGCACCACCACGAACACGCCGGTGCCGGCGGCGAGCGAGGCATCCACCCCACGCGCCAGCGCGCCGAAACCGAGGTAGGCCTGCGCGGTCCAGGCATCGCAGGCCAGCGGCGCGCCGGGTCGCGAGAAGGCATCGGCATACGCCTCGGCGGTGGCGTCGATGTCGCCGCGCTTGCCGTCGAGCAGGACCAGCACGCCCTCGGCGCGGCAGTCGGCGAGCAGGCGCTCCAGCGCGGCGAGACCGGCGCTGCCGTGGCGCTCGAAGTACGCCATTTGCGGCTTGACGATCGACAGCTCGAAGCGCGCGGCCTCCAGCACGCGGCGGCCGAAGTCGCGCAGCCCCCCCGCGTCGTCCGCGAGGCCGCACTGCGCGAGCAGCTTCGGCGACGGATCGATGCCCACGCACAGCGGCCCGAAGCGCGCCACGCGCGCGGCCAGCCGCGCCGGGAAGGGCACCGGCGCGCTCATTCGCGGCGCAGGTTGCGGCGCATGCAGGCGCGCGCGTCGTCCTTTTCCGCGCCGTCGCAGAACTTCGCCGCCGCGTCGACCCACGAGCCGTACATCGGATTGGGCAGCATGAACCAGCGGCTGCCCCACCAGTCGCGGTAGGTCGCGGTGCGGCGCTTGCGCGTCGGGTTGTCGGTCTTCACCCCGCCGAGGAAGTCGCCGAGGTTGTCGCCGAACATCCCGATCACGCGGTAGTCGCGGTCGACCAGCCGGCGGCGCGAGACCTTGTCGCTGCCGAAGCCACGCGCGTCGTCGAGCAGCAGCAGGCGCTCCTCGCCGCCCTCGGACAGGGGGAAGCCCAGCGCGCGCAGGTTGTCGGCGGTGGCCGCACCGTCGGCCGCGCTGCGGTTGGTGACGTAGAACACCGCGATGCCGGCGCCGGCCGCCCACTGGGTGAACTCCACCGAGCCGGGCACCGCGCGCGCGCGCCGCTCCGCCACCCAGGCCGACCACGATTCAGGATCGAACAGCGCGTCGACGTCGATCCGGCGCGCCTGGTAGGGCGAGTTGTCGAGCACGGTCTCGTCGGCGTCGAGGATGATCGCCAGCGGCTGGCCGGTGTCGTTGTTGGCCCGCTCGGCCATCGGCATCGCGTTCCAGTTGCCCAACTGGTTGGCCGCGGTGGCGCGCGCCTCGTCGTCCGGCGCGGATGCCGCCTGCTGCTGCCACTGCACCACCGGCGCCAGCGCGCGCCGCGCGCCGACGTAGACGCTGCGCGCGGTGGCCTCGTATTCGACCGCGTCCTGCTGCCACGACACGGCGTACAGCTGGTCGTTGGCGGGTGCAGCGGTGGTGGCCGGGGCGTCGGATTTGCCGGGCGCGCTGGCGCAGGCGGCGAGGAACAGGCAGAAAAGGGCGGCGACGGGCGTACGCAGGGTCATGGGGTTTCGATCGCGCGGGGGACACGCAATTGTAGGACCGAACGCGGTATCGCGGCCCGTCGCCGCCGAAACTTCGCTCAGGGCGGCGGCTCGAAGCCGTCACTGAACACGCGGTCGAAGTCGATCGGGTCGGAGAACTCGCTGGTGTTGCCGTCGGCATCGATGGCCACGGCCGTGATGTAGAGCACCGCCCCGACCTGGGACGGCGGCAGGGTCAGGCTGACCGGAACCACAGTCAGCGCCTGCGCCGCGCTGATCGTGGCCTGGCCGATCTCCGCCACGCCTTCGTTGCGGCCGAGGTCGGCGCGATAGAAGCGCACCGTGATCGGATAGGTCGCGTTGGCCGGCAGCGTGTCCTGCCGGAACGTCAGGTCGAAGCGGTCCGGGCCGAGCCGCGTGCCGGACACGATCACCGGCCAGTTCAGCGCGCGGTTGGGGCCGTTGTCGCCGTCGCCGGGATCGTTGGCCCGCGCAATGTTGAAGAGATCGATGCCGATACCGGCGTTGTTGGCGATCGAGTTGCCGACGATCTCCAGCGTGCCTTGCTCCGCCTGCAGGGCGGCACCGCTGACGCGCACGCCGACGCCGTTGTTGAAGGCGATGAGGTTGCCTTCGCCCGGACCCGTGCCGCCGACCACGCTGCGAAACGGCGCGCTGATGCCCTGAGTGCGCAGGATCGCCGCATGGGTGGCCGGATTGCTCCCGTTCGGCAGCGCCGCCAGCCCGCCGACGTCGGTGCCGATCCAGTTGCCCTGCACCCGGATGCGATGCGGGCCGATCGACCCCGCCCCGCTGCCGATGCCCACTGCGGTCTCGCGGTTGCCGGAAATCAGGTTGCGGGCGGCAGCCGTATTGCCACCGATCACCACGCCCGCGGGATTCTCCTGCCCGATCCGGTAACCGGCGACGTTGACGCCGGAGCGCCAGCCGCGGGCCTCGGTGCCCGTGCGGTCGGTGCCGATCAGATTGCCCTGGACCAGGAGGGAACCGGTCGCTTCGAAGCCGCTCGCGATGATGGCGACGCCCGTGCTGGTCGTCCCGCTGCTGCCGGCGAGCAGGTTGCGCTGCGCGGGCAGCAAGCCGCCGATGCGGACCGCCCCGACGACCGACGCCCCCCCTTCGGCCAGCGAGATGCCCACTGCCATCACGGACGGCACGTTCGTGCCCGAGACGTCGGCGCCGATATGGCAGCCCTCGACCACCAGACCCGCGGAACCGGAGGCGCTGATCGCACGTGCGAAGCGGGTGATCGCGATGCCGCGCACGGTGTGCGTGCCCGACGTCGTGCCCGCGGCGATCAGCAGCCCGATCGTGTTGGCCGTCGTCTGCGAGCTGCTGAGCTCGATCGCAAGGTTGCCATTGAGCCCCCCCTGGTCCGGCGTGTTGGTGTTGGCCACCCAGCCCGGCTGGGTGGTGCCGTCGATCGTCACCAGCCCGGTGATCATGGGCAGCGGCGAGGCCACGCTGATCACGTGCGGGCCGGTGCCGGGGATCGCGAACACGATGTCGTCGGCGATCGCGGCACCGTTGACGTTGCTGTCGGCGATCGCCTGGCGCAACGAGCCGGGGCCGGCGTCGGCGGTGGTGGTGACGGTGAAGGTGGCGGCCTGCGCGGGCAGGACGGCCAGAAGCAGCAGCGGAAGGATGGCGCGCATGGGGTCGGCTCCGGGCGGGGCTCAGGGTTCGAAACCGTCGCCGAACAGCGGCAGCTCGAAGCAGGTGCCGAATTCGCTGGAATCGCCGCTGCGAAGCGTGCCGTCGATCTCCACGAAGCGCAACGCCTGCAGCACCAACTGGCGTCCGCTGAACGACCCGGTGTCGATGTTGACGATGAAATCCTCCGAGCCGTTGGCGCCGGCGGGCGCGTTGGTGATCTCCACGGTCGCGCCGGCCGGGGTGTTGGCGAACTCGGGTACCTCGCGGCCCTCGCAGCGTCCGATCCCGATCCCCAGAACGCGATCGGCCGCGAAAGCGCGGATCCGGTAGCGGCCGTTGACCGACTCCAGGCGCCCGCGCACCGCGAGTTGCGTCGGCGCCACCCGGTCGACGCCGAGCACCACCGGGAAGTTGATGCCACGGTTGCCGGCCGGCGGATTGGCCACGTTGTCGTTGTCGTTGGCGGTGAAGCCCTGGCCGGCGATGTCGATCGGCGCCTGCAGTACCGAGCCACCCCAGACGGGGGTGTCGGTCACGCTGTTGTCGTTGCCGGTGACCCGCACGCCGACGAGGCTGGAGAACGCGATCTCGTTGCGCAGCGTGAAGTTGGCTTCGCCTTCGATCAGCATCCCGCGGCCGTTGCCGAAGCTCGACGGGCAGTTGCCGATGCACACCGGCGGCAGGCCGATGCGCGAAAGATTGACCAGGTTGTCGCGCGCCTGGCTGCGCAGCCAGATCGCGTTCTCCACCGAGTTCGCGACCAGGTTGTCACTGTAGGTGCCGAAGTCGCCGTCGACCACGATGCCGTGCGTGTTGCCGCCCTCGAATACGCCGTTGGGCTGCACGCCGATGTAGTTGTTGACCACCTCGGTGCGCAGCGAGTCGGCCCCGACAAGGATGGCGGCGGAGGTGATGAACCCGCTGCCGGTCTGCGCGGCGATCACGTTGCGCTGCGCGGGATCGCTGCCGCCGATGGTGACGTCGTCGGCCGCGGCGACCCAGACGCCGCCCTGGCCGTCGTTGGCGGAAGGTCCGAGATCGACGCCGAAGTGGCTGCCCTGGATGCGGTGGTTGTTGCCGCCCTCGAGCACGATGCCGTAGCCGAAGCCACCGAAGGCCAGGCCTTCGACCACCAGTTCGGTGCCCGACGGCGCGCTGGCAGGCACCCGCAGGCCGAACAAGCCGCTGCCGCCGCGCAACAGCACGCACTGCTGGCCGTCGTATCCGATGTCCACCGTGTTCGGCGCGTAGCCCGGCTGGGTGGTGCCGTCGACGGTCAGGCTGTCGGTGATCTGCGGCAGGGCGCTCGCGAGCTGGATCGTCTTTGGGCAACCGCTGCCACCGATGTTGAACTCGATCCGGTTGGGACCGATCTGTGAGTTCGCCGCGGTGATCGCCGCGCGCAGGGTCCCGCTGCTGGAGTCCGCCGTGCTGGTGACCGTGAGCACGCCGGCGCCGCCGACGGCCGACTCGAAGGCGCCGCGATCGATCGACGGCCCGACGAAGCGCGGGTTGCCGGACACGTCCTGGTTGGCGATGCCGGTCGGAATGGTGTTGGTGCCGGTGTTGATGCCGGGCGAGCCGACCTGCAGGCGGAAGTCGCCCGCGGCGGGGCTCACGAAGTCGGGGTCCGCCGAGGTCGTGCCGCTGGTCGAGCCCACGGGCACATCGGCGAAGCTGCCGAGGATGTTGTTGCGGAACGTCGCCGGCGCGAGATTGCCGTTGCCCACGAGGTCAGGCGTGCCCGCAGGCAGGCTGCCGCTCAGGACGTTGTTGTAAAAGCCGGGCTGCTCGAACTGGCGCACGCAGAGGCCACCGCCGGGCGCAGTGTTGCGGGTGATCGTGTTGTTCGCCACCACCAGGCGCACGTCGGTGTCGGCGGCCGAATCACCCTGCAGGGTCACGGCGCAATCGCCCGGCGAGCTCCGGTTGGCGATCAGGTTGTTCTTGAACAGCAGCAGCGAGAGCCCGGCGCCCGACTCGGCGCGTGCCCCGATCTCGCCCGTGCCGCCGAGCACGCGGTTGTCGCTGAACTCCACGGTCTGCGTGGTGTCGCCGCTGGTGGTGCCGTTGTTGATCGCCAGGAAGCCGACGAAGTCGATGAACGACACGCCGCGCAGGGCGACATCGGTGGGCGTGGCCCAGGAGATGCCGCGCGCCGCGTTGGTGTTGCGCAGCGTGGTCAGCCCGGGATTGGGCGTGCGCAGGTTGCAGGCGGCATTCCACCCGCCGGTGATGTCGAGTCGCTTGCGCAGGCTGCGCGCGGTGAAGGCGTTCGAGTTCGACAGGTCGTAGTTGCCCTGGACCAGCCGCACGACCACGCGGTCGTAGGCCGGGTCGGTGGACACGGCGTCGTCGATCGCGGCGCCGAACTCGGCCACGGTGTCGACGCACAGCGTGCGGTCGACGGCGAGGGCCGGGGCGGCGGCGAACAGCAGGGCGATGGTCGGGGCGGAACGGGCGATGCGCATGGCGGATCCTCGGGGGGCCTGCCCCGTGGAACGGACGACGCCCGCCGGAGCGAACAGCCGGCCGTCCCGCGACCGCGGGGCTGGTGGCGGTCCGCCCTTCGTCGTCCGCCGGTGTTCGCCCGGGCCGCCTTGGCGCATTCCCCGGTTCATGGATGCCGCGCCCGCACCCTCGCCGACCCTTGCCGCCGCGGCCCATGCCCGGTGCGCGGCGTGCCGCGGATCGGCTATCGTCGCCTGCGGCGGGGGCCCGCGGATCGGGGACGGGACGCATGGCGGCCGAAGGCGAGCACACCACCCAGGTCCTGGTCGGCCGCTGCCGCGCGGGCGATGCCGCCGCGCGCGCGGCGCTGATCGCCCGCATCGACCCGCTGCTGCGCCGCTTCGCGCGCGGCCGGGTGCCGCAGTTGCTGCGCCACGAGCAGGACACCGCCGACCTGGTGCAGTCGACCTGGCTGCGCGTGCTGGACAGGCTCGGCGGCATCTCGCTGCAGGGACCGGGCGACTTCTTCGCCTACCTGCGCACGGTGCTGATCAACGCCCTGCGCGAGGCCTTGCGCCGCCAGGGCGCCTCGCCGATCGATTTCGACGCCGATGCCGAGTCCGCGACCTCGATACTGGCCGCCAGCAACGTCGATCCGGACGACTGGCTGGCCTACGAGCAGTCGCTGGCGGCGATGCCGCCGGACCACCGTGTGGTGGTGCTGATGCGCTACGAGTTCGGGATGAGCTTCGCCGAGATCGCGGCCGAACTGGGCGAGACGCCCGACGCCGTGCGAATGCGCATGAACCGCGCCATCGCGCGGATCGCGCAGGTGTCCGGTGACGGCTGACCTCGACGCGCTGCTGGCTTCGATCGCCGAGCGTATCGCCGCCGGCGAGACGATCGATCCGGCGACCTTCCCGCCCGGCTGCGCCGACGATCCGCGCGTGCGCAGCCTGTTGCGGTTCGCGCGGGTGGCCGGCGCGCTGGCGTCGAATGCCGCCACCGGCGGCAATCCACCACCCGGCGATGGCGGGCGGGCGCCGGGAAGCATCGGCCCCTGGCGGCTGGTGCGCCTGCTCGGCAGCGGCGGCATGGGCGAGGTCTGGCTCGGCGAGCGCGCCGACGGCGCGGTCGAGCACCGGGTGGCGATCAAGCGCGTGCGCGGGGCCGCGCCGGCCTTCGCGGCACGCCTGGAGTCGGAGCGCCGCATCCTCGCCAAGCTGTCGCACCCGAACATCGCGCGCTTCATCGATGCCGGCGTGGACGCAACCGGCGCCCCGTGGCTGGCGCTCGACTTCGTCGACGGCGAAACCCTGGCCGACTGGGTCGCGCGCACCCGGCCCGGCCTGCGCGCGCGGCTGGAGCTGTTCCGCAAGGTCTGCGCCGCGGTCGAGCACGCGCATCGCCTGCTGGTGGTGCACCGCGACCTCAAGCCCGGCAACGTGATGGTCGATGCCGCGGGCGAGCCGCGCCTGCTCGACTTCGGCATCGCCAAGCTGCTCGGCGAAGGGGATGGCACGCTCACCGCCTCGGTGCTCACGCCGGCCTACGCGGCGCCCGAGCAGTTGCGCGGCGGCGAAGTCTCGACCGCGACCGACGTCTACGCGCTCGGCCTGCTGCTGTTCCGCCTGCTGGCCGATGCCCTGCCCGAGACACGGCGCGAGGCCAACGTGGCCGCGGTGCTGTCGCGGCTCGACGACGAGGAGACGCAACGGCCCAGTACCACCGCGCGGGCGTCGGGGGCCGGCCTGCCCTATGCGCCGGATGCGCTGGTGGGCGACCTCGACGCCATCGTCTCCAAGGCGATCCGCACCGAACCCGAGCAGCGCTACGGCACGGTGGCCGAACTCGCCGCCGACGTGCAGCGCTACCTCGAGGACCGCCCGGTCGCCGCGCGCCCACCGACCCGCGCCTACCTCGCCAGCCGCTTCATGCGCCGGCACCGCGGCGCGCTGACAATCACCGCGCTCGCCCTGCTGGGCATCGTGGCCAGCCTCGGCATCGCGCTGTGGCAGGCGCGGGTCGCCGCGGACGCCGCACGGCGCGCCGAGGCCGAAGCCGCCGCCGCGCGCGCGCAGGCGGAGCGGGCCGAGGGCGCGACCAGCTTCGTGCTGTCCATCTTCCGCCAGACCGATCCCTTCCGGCGCGACGCGCGCGGCACCATCACGTTGCAGCAAGCCTTCGACGACGCGCTGGCGCGGGTCGACCGCGAGTTTGACGGCCAGCCGCTGCTGGCGATCGACCTCAACGACGACTTCGGCGAGACCCTGGTCAACCAGGGCCGCTTCCACGAGGGCCGCGCGCGGCTCGAGAAGGCACTGGCGCTGGCCGAGCGGAACCTGCCGCCGGACAGCCCCGTGATCGCCGAGACCCTGGTCAACCTCGTCTCGCTCGCCGAGCAGACGGGCACGCTGATGGAGGCCAGGCCGCTGGCCGAGCGTGCGCTTTCCATCCTCGAGCCCCTGCGCACCAGCGAACCGGTGCTGCTCGGGCATGCGAAGTTCCTGCGCGCGAGCATCCTGCTCTTCGAAGGCAAGGCCGACGCCGCCGAGCCGGTCGCGCGCGACGCGCTGGCCTTGCACGTGGCGAACCTGCCCGCCGACGACACCCGGCTGCCGGTGTCTCTGTACACGCTGGGCATGGTGCTGCGCCACCAGCGCAAGAATGAGGAGGCCAAGCCCTTCCTCGACGATGCGGTGCGCCGCGCCGAAGCGCTGCAGGGCGGCGACGCCGCGGCGCTGGTGTACATGCTCGATGGCGTGCGCGGCAACGCCAACGCGCTGATGGAAAGGGAGCGCGAGCGGGTCGCGGTCGATCGCATGCTGGAGGTCGCACGCGCGAACTTCTCCGGCGACCACCCCTTGCACGCCGATGCGCTGGTGGAGGCCGGCAACGTGCGCCTGCGCGACGAGGGCGCGGCGGAGGGCGAGGCGATGCTGCGCGAGGCGGCCGCGATGTACGCGCGCCTCGACCATCCGCTGGAGGCGCGCGCGTGGCGGCTGCTGGGCTGGGGCAACCACTACTGGGAACGCTACGACCGCGCCGCCGCGGCATTCGACGAGGGATTCACGCGCTGCGCGAGCATCGGTCCGACCACTGGCGAGTGCATGAGCATCGCCGCCGAGCGCGTGGCCACCCTCGTCAAGCTCGGCCGGGCCGCGGAGGCGCTGGCGGCCAGCGAGGCCCTGGATCGCATCGTGGCCGCGTCCGGCACGCCCGGCCTCGACACCACGCAGATGGCCGACGAGGCACGCGCCGAGGCCTACGCGGTCAATGGCCGCGCCGCGGAGGGGGTGGTGCTGTACGACGAGCTGATCGCGACCTACAGCGAACACTACGGCGCCGACAGCAACATCGTCGCCCGCACCCGCAAGCGCCGCGACGAGATCGCGGCGATGGCGCCCTGAGGCGCGGCCGCCTCAGGGCCCCAGCAAGGCCGCCAGCCGGTCGAGGTGCGACTTCTTGCGCTCGTCGCGGTCGCTGGCATCGGCCACCGGGTCGCGCCCTTCCCAGCGCAGGTCGTCGGCCGGCAGCTCTGCGAGGAAGCGGCTGGGGTCGAGGCGCACGACCTCGCCGAAGCGGGTCTTGGTCGCGGCGTACGACAGCACGAGTTGCTCCTTGGCGCGCGTGATGCCGACGTAGAACAGCCGGCGCTCCTCTTCCAGCCGGCCCTCATCGATGCCGCCCTCGTGCGGCAGGGTGCCGTCCTCGACGCCGATCAGGAACACGTGGCGGAACTCGAGGCCCTTCGCGCTGTGCAGGGTCATCAGGCGCACCGCATTGCCGGGGTCGTCGCGGTCGGCGTTGGTGAGGATGGCGAGCTGTGCGGCGAGATCGCCGACGCCGTCGCCGGAGCGCCGTGCGCCTTCCTTCAGCCATTCGAGCAACTCGCCGACGTTGGCGAGGCGGCGTTCGAACATCGCCTTGTCGGGCGCGCTCGCGCGCAGATGCGCCTCGTAGCCGGTCTCGGCGAGCAGGGCATCGGCCAGCGCGTCCATGCCGCGCCCGGCGATGCCGCGCAGTCGATCCACGCGATCGGCGAAACCGCCCAGCGCCGAGGCCGGGCGCGCCGACAACTGCTTGAGCACATGCGTGCTGGAAGCCGCGCGCATCAGCGAGACGTGCGCGCCGCCGGCGAGTTCGCCCAAGCGCTCCAGCGTGGTCGCGCCGACATCGCACTTGGGCGCCACCACCGCGCGCAGGAAGGCCGCGTCGTCGTCGGGATTGGCGATCAGGCGCAGCCAGGCCAGCAGGTCCTTCACCTCGGCGCGGTCGAAGAAGGCCTGGCCGCCGGTCAGGTGGTAGGGGATGCGCAGCAGGCGCAGCGCCTTCTCGATCGCCTTGGCCTGGAAGTTGCCGCGGTAGAGCACGGCGAACTCGCTCCACGGCGCCTTGGTGCTGGTGGCGACGTGCGAAATCTCGGCGGCGACCTTCTCCGCCTCGATGGTGTCGTCCTTGCAGTCCAGCACGCGAATCGGCGGGCCGTCGGGGTGCTGGCTCCAGAGTTTCTTCTCGAACAGGTGCGCGTTCTGCGCGATCACCGCGTTGGCCGCGCGCAGGATGCGCGCCGAGCAGCGGTAGTTCTGCTCCAGCTTGATGACGCGCAGTTTCTCGTAGTCGCGCGACAGTTCGCGCAGGTTCTCTGGCTCCGCGCCGCGCCAGGAGTAGATCGACTGGTCGTCGTCGCCCACCGCGGTGAACGCGCCGCGCGGCCCTGCCAGTGCCTTCAACAGCCGGTACTGCGCGCGGTTGGTATCCTGGTACTCGTCGACGAGGAGATAGCGGATGCGCTCGCGCCAGCCGCCGACGAGTTCCGCGTCGGATTCCAGCAGCGCGAGCGGCACGCGGATCAGGTCATCGAAGTCGACCGCGTTGAACGCCGCGAGCCGCTTCTGGTACGCCGCGTAGACCTCGGCCGCCTGCTCCTCGCGCGCCGTGCGCGAAGCCTCCAGCGCCGCCTCGGGCGCCAGCCCTTCGTTCTTGGCCTTCGAGACCAGGAAGCGGATCGCGTCGACCGCGTCGTTCTTCGTGCCGGCCGGAAGCAGTTCCTTGACCAAGCCCGCCGAGTCGTCGGCGTCGAACACCGAGAAGCCGCGGCGCAGGCCGGCGCGCGCGTGCTCGATCTGCAGGAACTTGAGGCCCAGCGCGTGGCATGTGCAGATCACCGGCTCGTGCTCGCCGCCGAGGGCGCGCAGCAACTTGCCGGCACGTTCGCGCATCTCGCGCGCGGCCTTGTTGGTGAAAGTGATCGCGGTGATCCGGTCCGCGCGCAGGCCCGAGCGCACCAGGTGGGCGATCTTCTCGGTGATCACCCGCGTCTTGCCCGAGCCCGCGCCGGCCAGCACCAGCAGGGGGCCGGCCGTGTGGCGCACGGCCTCGGATTGGGCGGGATTCAAGGCCATCGGGCGGGCACATCGGCGGGGCCGGTGATTCTAGCCCGAGCCCCCATGACGCACGACACGGGAACTTGTCGCCGGCGCAAGCGATCTTTGGTGCTCCCCCGCCGACACGGAGTCATCATGCGCACCCTCGCCCTCGCCCTCGCCGTCCTGCTGTCCGTCGCCGCCGCGCCGGTGGCCGCCCAGGGACTCACCAAGGCCGAACAGGACGCCCTGCGCCCGGTCTCGGAGTACCACTTCGACCAGGTGTTCCGCGAGAACGGTTTCGAAGCCTACAAGCGCGGTGATTTCGAGTGGGCGCGCCGGCATTTCCTTTCGGCCGCGCGCCACGCGGACAAGGCCTCGCAACTGGCGCTCTCCAACCTGTACGCCAACGGCGAGGGCGTGGCGAGGGACCTGGCGCTGGCCTACGCCTGGGCCGACCTCGCCGCCGAGCGGGGGTTCCCGAAGTTCGTCGCGCGCCGCGAGCAGTTGTGGGCGCAGCTCACCGAGGCCGAACGCGAGCGCGCGATCGCCGAGGGCACGACGCTGTACGCGGAGTACGGCGACGCGGTGGCCAAGAAGCGCCACCAGATGCAGCTCGACCGCGTCACCTTCCGCAGCATGGGCCGGCGGCCCTCGCTGCGCGGCGCGGTGGACACCTACGTCTACTCCGGCTGCAGTGGCAGCCGCAACGTGGCGGGCAACGGGATCGGCGGTGGCAGCTGCTTCGTGCCCGATTACTTCGACGACGAGAACTGGAAATCGAGCGACTACTGGCGCGTGCAGGATTCGGTCTGGGGTGGCGGCAGCGGCGAGGTCGAGGTCGCACCGCTGCGCCGCGCGGCGGATGCCGTGCCGAAGCGCTGAGCAGGACCCGCGGCAGGTCGCGCCGGATCGCATCGGGGTCGCGGCGCACCCGCGATCGCAGGCCAATCTGTGGGAGCGAGCAACGCTCGCGACTGCGGCGACCCGCCGCGCGGCGAGCCTCCATCGCCGCAGTCGCGAGCGTTGCTCGCTCCCACAGGGGCAACCCAGCGGACTGTCGATCCAATGCCCGCAGGGCGGCGCGCAGCACTCGCTCCCGCGGGGCCTCGGGTAGCATAGGCGGATGGCCAAGCTCTACTTCTACTACTCGGCGATGAACGCCGGGAAGACCACCACGCTGCTGCAGAGCGCGCACAACTACCACGAGCGCGGCATGCGCACCCTGATCCTCACGCCGCGGCTCGACGACCGCTACGGCGCGGGGGTGGTGAAGTCGCGCATCGGGCTGTCCGCGCGCGGCCGGCAGTTCGGGCGCGACGACGACCTGGAGGCGATCGCGCGCGACGACGTGGCACGCACCGGTCCGTTGCACTGCGTGCTGGTCGACGAGGCGCAGTTCCTGAGCAAGCGCCAGGTGTGGCAGCTCACCGGCATCGTCGATGCGCTGAAGATCCCGGTGCTGGCCTATGGGCTGCGCACCGACTTCCGCGGCGAGCTGTTCGAGGGCAGCCAGTACCTGCTGGCCTGGGCCGACAACCTGGTCGAGATCAAGACCATCTGCCACAGCGGGCGAAAGGCCACGATGGTGGTGCGGGTGGACGAGAACGGCCGCGCGATCACCGAAGGCCCGCAGGTCGAGATCGGCGGCAACGAGCGCTACGTGTCGGTCAGCCGCGCCGAGTTCAAGGACATCACCGCCGGCCACGGCCGCATCGAATTGCAGCAGGCCGTGCTGCCGCTGGGCGAGCCCGATCCGGAGGCCGCATCGTGAGCGCCGAAGCCTGGGTGCGCCCGCACTTCGTGCGCACGGAACGCAAGGCCTTCCTGCTGTACTGGGTGCATGGCGCGTTCGCACCGGACGTGCAGATCGACGCGCGCCGCTTCCGCACCCGCGGCCTGCCGGCGGGCGTGGAGGGCCAGGTGTTCCTGCACGAGAGCGTGCACGGCACGCCGGCCGACCCGCTGTATGGCGACCTCGGCGCGGTGCTGCGCGCCAAGGCGCCGGAAACGTTCGCCGCCGCGGCGGCCGCGCCGCACGCGATGCTGATCCGCGGCGAGTTGGACGATCCCGCCGACCTCGGCTACCTGCGCGACACCATCGGCTTCATCGCCTGCCTGCTCGCGCACGGCGGGGTCTCGGCGCTGGACGTGCAGTCGCTGTCCTTGCGTTCGCCCGCGCAATGGGAGGCCGAGGTCTTCGCCCCCGATGCCCCGCAGGCGAAGCAGGAGGTCGTGATGCTGCGCTCGGCCGACGACCGGCACCCCGGCCGCGCCTGGCTGCACACGCGCGGCCTGCGCAAGTTCGCGCGTCCCGACCTGTCGATCCGCAACGTGCCGCCGGACTCGGCGTTCAACGCGCAACTTGTGCTGGAACGCGCGGCCGATTACCTGGTCGCCGGCGGCGCGTTCGAGGACGGCCGCGAGGTGCGCATGAGCGTGGCCCCGCCGGGGCTGGTCGCGCGCATCGGCGGCGACGACGAGGATCCGGATTTCAACAATCGGCACACCGAGTTCATCTGGCCGGTGTGAATTCGAAGGGCCCAGGGCACAGGGCACAGGGCCCAGTGGTGACCCCTGCTTTTCTGGGCCCTGAGCCCTGGGCCCTGGGCCCTAATCCCAAAGCAGCCCGTCGCCTGCACCTCAGCGCTGGCACGCCGGGCACCAACACGACGCCCGCTGGCCGATGTTGCGCGTGCGGATCAGGGTGCCGCAGGCCTTGCACGCTTCGCCGGCGCGACCGTAGACGAACAGTTCCTGCTCGAAATAGCCGGGCTCGCCATCGGGTTTCAGGAAATCGCGCAGCGTGGTACCGCCGCGCCGGATCGCGTGCGCGAGGATGTCCTTCACCGCGGCGGCGAGCGCGGCGTAGCGTTCGCGCGAGACGCGGCCGGCGGCGCGGCGCGGGTCGATGCCGGCGCGGAACAGCGCTTCGGCGGCGTAGATGTTGCCCACCCCGACCACCACCGCCTGGTCCATCAGGAAGTTCTTCACCGACCCGCGGCGGCGGCGCGACAGCCGCCAGAGGTGGTCGCCGTCGAAGTCGTCGGACAGCGGCTCGGGACCGAGCCCGGCCAGCAGGTCGTGGGTGCGCCCGGCCGGCTGCCACAGCCAGCAGCCGAAGCGCCGCGGGTCGTTGAAGCGCAGGCGCTGGCCCGAGTCGAGCACCAGGTCGACGTGGTCGTGCTTGCGCGGTGGTACGCCATCGTCGAGCACGCGCAGCGAGCCCGACATGCCCAGGTGCACGATCACCGCGCCGCCGTCGACCCGCAGCAGCAGGTATTTCGCGCGTCGGTCGACCGCCTCGATGCGTCGACCCTCGAGCAGGCCGGGCAGGGCCGGCGGCACCGGCCAGCGCAGCTTGCGCGTGCGCAGCACCAGTTCGCGCACCGTGCGGCCGACGACGTGCGGGGCGATGCCGCGACGCGTGGTCTCGACTTCGGGCAGTTCGGGCATGGGGGCCTTCAGTCGGGCAGCGTGGTGCCGGCCGGCAGCAGCCAGGCCAGCGGCCGGTCGTCGCGCAGCAGCAGTGC
>JAJTHZ010000224.1 GCA_021299185.1 Lysobacteraceae bacterium
CCGCGCCGAGCGCCAGCGCCGGATCGCCGAGTACGCGGCCGTGATGTCGCTGATGCAGGAACACGGCGTGCGCAAGGCCGCGCCGAAAGGCCGCCGCCGCGCGCCGGCCCGCGCCCCGAAGGCGCTGGCGCGTCCGCTCAAGGTGTTCGCCGAAGGCGACTCCTGGTTCGACTATCCGGTGCCGTTTTTCGGCGGCGGGATCATCAAGCGGCTGGAGGACCTGCTCGGGGTGCCGGTGCTCAACCTCGCCGACGCCGGCGACGAGGTGCGCTTCATGCTCGGCGTCGAGCAGCGCAAGCTGCTGGCGCAGCAGTTGAAGCGCGGCAGTCCGGCCGGCGGGCCGTGGGACGCGCTGCTGTTCTCCGGCGGCGGCAACGACATCGTCGCCGACCCGATGGCGCTGTGGATCCGCGCCTACGACCCCACGCTGCCGGCCGGCGAGCACATCCACGCGCAGCGTTTCGGCGCGGCGCTCGGCATCGTCGCCGCGGGCTACGAGGACCTGATCGCGCTGCGCGACGCGCTCAGCCCGACCACGCATCTGGTGTTCCACACCTATGACTGGGCGATCCCCGACGGGCGCGGCGTGTGCCACCTCGGACCGTGGCTCAAGCCGACCTTCGACCTGCGCGGCTTCCCGCCCGACCTCGCCTTCCGCGGCGAGGTGGTGCGTGCGATGCTGCGCCAGTTCGCGGTGATGCTGAACGCGCTGGCGCGGCCCGGCAGCGTGACCGTGATCGACGGCCAGGGCACGCTGCCGCCGAAGGTCGAGTCCTGGCACAACGAACTGCACCCCTCGAAGGCCGGCTACGACACGTTCGCGAAGCGCTTCCGCGATACGCTCAAGGGCCTGTTCCCCGACCGCCTGCCGTGAGCGGCACCCGCCGAACCGATGACGCCCGCCCGCCTGCTCGTCCTGCTGCTGTTGATGGTCGTGGCACTGGCCGGCGCGACCGCGTTCACGCCCGCGCGGCCGCCGCCACCCGCGCCGGCCGACGACGAGGAGTTCCCGATGTCGGCGCCCGAGGTCGAGGGCGCCGAGGACGAGGGCCGGCTGTTCACCCTGCGCGGTGAGGACATCGACGGCGGCAAGCGCTACTTCGTGCGCAACCTGCTGGCCGGACCGCTGCTGGTGCGCGCGGAATGGACCGAGCGCGACAACATGGACAGCGACCCGGTGCTGCCGCTGCGCCGCGTGGTGCCGGCGCTGGCGGAGGTCGAACTCGCTTCGCTGCGGCACGTCGATCGCACGCGCCCGGCGCGGTTCCGCCTCGAGTACGACGCGGTGCCCGGTTCGCCGTCCGCCCGCCACTCGCTGGCCGCGCGCTACCGCGTGCCGTTCGCCGCCGACGTCGACTGGCACGTCGGCCAGGGCTTCCACGGGCGCTACAGCCACCAGCATCCGGTCAGCCGCTACGCGGTCGACTTCACGGTGCCGGTCGGCACCCCGGTGCTGGCCGCGCGCGAAGGCGTGGTGATGCAGGTGCAGGACGACTGGCGCGGCAGCGGCCAGGACCTGCAGGGTTTCGCGCACCGCGCCAATTTCGTGCGCGTGCTGCACGAGGACGGCACGATGGCGATGTACGCCCACCTCGAGTACTACGGCGTCGGCGTCAAGCCCGGCCAGCGGGTCGCCGCTGGCGACCTGCTCGGGCTGTCGGGCAACACCGGCTACAGCACCGGTCCGCACCTGCACTTCGCGGTGCTGGTCAACGACGGCCGCGACGAGGTCTCGATCCCGTTCGACATGGACGGGGTCGAGGAGGACATCGCCGGCGATTGACCTCAGCCAGGCGCGGTGATCGCCGGCACGTCGATGCCGGCGGTGCGCGCTTCGGCGCTCCGCGGCCGCGGCACCGCGGCGATGCGCGCCCATTCGGCGAACGCGCGCTGCACGCAGTCCTCGATCGCCAGCCCGTCGAACCAGTTGCCCACCACCGCCAGCGGCGCGCCGGCCAGCGCGCGGTCGAAGGCCGCCACCCGCGCCGCGTGGTCGGCCGCGGGCGCCGGCAGCACCAGGCGCTGCTCGACGATGTCGGCGAGGTCTTGCGGCGCCACGCGCAGCACCTCGGCCATGCGCGCCAGCCGCGTCTCGCGCGCGATCCCGGGCTTGAAGTGGAACACGAAGGCGCGCCGCGCCGGATCGGGAAACGGGTCGCGGGTGACCACCGAGTGGAACAGGTCATCCACCGGCACCAGGAAGGCGAGTTCGGGCAGCCAGCAGCGCTCGCGCGGCAGCACCACGCCGAGGCTTTCGACGACCACCGTGCGGATGCGCGCGGCGGCGGCCGCCGCGGCCGGCGGTTCCAGCGCCAGCAGGCGCGCGGCGACGTCGGGCGGGGTCGCCAGCGCCGCGAGCAGCGATTCGAAGCGCCGCCCGTCGACGGTCGTGGCGACCCAGCCTGCGCCGTCGCGACGCAGGCTGGCGACCTCGGCGCCGGTTTCCACCGTCACGCCGGGCAACGCCGCCAGTCCGTCGAGCACCGCCTGCAGCCCGCCCTCGAAGCCGAAGCTGCGCGGGTAGTCCGCGCGGCGCGGGCGTTTCTTGAACAGCGAACCCGGGCCTTCGGCCGGAAAGTCGTCCGCGCATTGCGAGGGCACTGCGGCGAAGAACGGGCCGAACAGGCGTGCGTAGTTGCGCGGGCCGACCAGGCCCTCGACGTAACGCCGCATGCTACGCCCGCGCTTGCCGCGCAGGATGCCGAGCGGCGCGTGCAACGCGGCCTCGAGCCAACCCAGGCGCAGCAGGATCTTCGCCGGCGTGAGCCACTCGTAGCGGCCCTCGCGCAGCAGGCCGAAGCGGGCGCGCTGCGGTCCGCGCACCCGCAGCCGCGACACCACGCCCGCCGCCTCGGCGAGTTCGAGGAAGCCGCCGTACGAGTTGTACGCGGTGTGCGCGCCCATCTCGAACCAGTGCCCGTCGGGCGAGCGGTGCGAATGGAAGCAGCCGCCGATGCGCGGCGCGGCCTCCAGCACCGTGACGCGCCGTCCCGCCCGCGCGGCCTTGCAGGCCAGCGCGAGGCCGCTCAGGCCGCCGCCGACCACCAGCACGTCGTGGGTCGCCATCAGATGCTCCTTGCCGCGCAGCGGCGCCGGCGCGCCGGACGTCGACAGGCTCGCACCGCTGGCGCGCGCGCGCCATGGGCGGGCGTGCGCAGGATTGACCGAAGTCACGTGGCGCGCCAAAAAAGCCGAAGGCCGCCTCGCGGCGGCCTCCGGATACAGCGACGCCGCCCTTGCGGGCGCGGCGCGACGGGTCAGAACTCGTACGACACGCGCGCGTACACGAAGCGGCCGGAGCGACCGAACGGCGAGTAGTTCGAGTACGGGGTGTTGCCGGTGGTGTTTAGGTTGTTCGGTGCGACCGGGAACGCGTCCGGGTACTGGTCGGTGAGGTTCTCGGCACCGATCGCGAAGCCGAGGTTGTCGCTGAACTGCCAGCGGCCCTCGAGGTCCACCAGGGTCTTCGGGCTGAGCACGAAGTCGAACGCCGGCGTGGTGCCCGGGGTCAGGACCTCGCCGTAGCGGGTGGCGCGCAGGGTGACGCCGAAGTCGCCGTACGACCAGTCGGTGGCGAAGCCGTACTTGCTCTCCGGCGTGCCCTTCTCGAAGGTCAGCACGTTGACCCGGCCGAACAGCACCGGGGCCGGGTTCAGCGCCGCCAGCTGCCGGGTCTGCGGCACGCGGGTCACCGCGGTGCGATTGCGGTTCGACGACAGGGTGAAGTCGAAATCGCCGAAGTCGGTCGCCCACGGCATGGTCACCACCACGTCCACGCCGCGCGTGATGGTGTCGACGCCGTTGATGAAGAAGCGGCCGCCGCCGATGCCGGTGAAGCCCTGTGCGGTGAGGAAGGCGCGCACGTTGGCCGCGGTCAGGTTCTCCGACAGCACGATGCGATTGTCGATCTCGATGCGGTAGGCATCGACCGTGATCGACACCGGCCCCACGTCCAGCACCGCGCCGAGCGAGTAGTTCTCCGACTCCTCCGCCTCCAGCGGCGTCGCGCCCAGCGCCGCGGCCACCGGATCGCCCGGCGGGAAGGTGGTGATGTCGAACGGCACGCCGTTGATGAAGTTGGTCGAGGTGGCGGTGAAGTACTGCTGCTGCGGCGACGGCGCGCGGAAGCCGGTCTGCGCCGAGCCACGCAGGGCGAAGCCCTCGATCAGGTCGTAGCGGCCGGCGATCTTGCCCGAGGTGTTGCTGCCGAAGTCGGAGTAGTCCTCGAAGCGGACCGCGGCCGAGGCCAGGAACTGGTCGGTGATGTTGGCCTCGAGGTCGAGGTAGACGCCGACCGCGTTGCGGCTCTCGTCCACCTCGTTGGCCGGACGGAAGCCGGGGAACACCTGCGCGCCCGGGGCCGCCGGCGTGCCGTTGGGCAGGTTGCGGCCGCCGAAGCGGTAGGAGTCCGGCTCGCCGGCGAAGATCTCGTAGCCCTCGCGGCGCGCCTCGATGCCGGTGGCGAGGTTGAGCGGCGAGGCCAGCCCGCCGATGTCGAACGAGCGCACGCCGGAGAAGTTGAACACCAGCTGGTCGTAGGTGAAGCCGCCGGCATCGAACTCGGTGGCGCTGGTCGGGCCGATCGAGGCGTTCAGCGTGTTCTCGATCGTGAACTGCATCTTGTTGCGGCCGTAGACCAGCGAGGAATCCATCGCCCAGTCGCCCCACGCCCACTCGATGCCGCCGGCGGCGCTGAAGTCGTCGACCTCGGGCGCGATGATCGGCAGGAAGCCGTCGGGATAGATGCTGATGATGTTGCGGTCGTCGAGCGCGCGGCGGAAGAAGCCGGCGGAACGCGCATCGCGTGCCTGGTAGCCGGCCCAGCCGTACAGACGGGCGCCGCTGTCGAGGTTGTAGCCGGCGTTGCCGAACAGGGTGAGCTGCTCGATCTCCGGCTCGCCGTACCAGGCGTTGAAGCGGTCGATGGTGGCCTCGCGCGGGTCGAACTGGCCGTTGACCAGGGGGTACTGCTGGCGGAAGTCGTAGCCATCGCGCTCGGTGCGCTTCTGGTCCTTGTACTCGAGGCTCAGCGTCAGGTGGCCATCGGCGCCGAGCGCCAGGCCCTTCCAGCCGCCGACGGTCCAGGTCTCGCCGTCGGTGGCCTCGCGTTCGATATCCGCCGGCGCGCTCCACGTGGCGCCGGTCGGCGGCGGCGTGGTCGGGAAGGAGAAGCTGGTATCGCGCTGGCCGTAAGAGGCGGTGGCGCCGCCGCCTTCGCTGTCGCGGCGCAGCAGCACGTTGATCACGCCGGCGATGGCGTCCGAACCGTACTGCGCCGAGGCGCCGTCGCGCAGCACCTCGATGCCCTGCACCGCGGCGCCGGGGATGGTGTTGAGGTCCACCGCCGCCGAACCGCGGCCGACCGTGCCGTTGACGTTGACCAGCGCCGCGGCGTGGCGGCGCTTGGAGTTGACCAGCACCAGGGTCTGGTCGGGCGCCAGTCCGCGCAGGGTGGCCGGGCGGATGGTGTCGGTGCCGTCGGCGAGGCCGGGGCGGGGGAAGGTGTAGGAGGGCAGGGCGACCGACAGCGCCTGGTTGATCTCGTTGCTGCCGCCGCGGGTCAGGGCCTCGCCGGCGATGATGTCGACCGGCACCGCGGTCTCGGTCGCCGTACGGCCGGCCACGCGGGTACCGGTGACGACGATGGCCTCCAGTTCGGTGGCCTCGCCGTCGGCGGCGTCCTCGGTGGATTCCTGCTGCGCGAAGGCGGCCGGGGCGGCGAGCGCCAGCGCGATCGACAGGCTGAGCAAGGTCTTGCGGGTGGTCATCGGGGCTTCTCCTGGTGGGCGCCGCCGGGGGATGCGGGGCACCTCGTGGGTGTGGGAACGCGCGGGTCCGTGGCCGCCTCACGGCGGCGCCAACCTCCGAGGACAAGGTATCGGAGGTCGAGGCAGCGTGAAAGCCTCGTTAACCGGACCCGCCGGGCGGAGCTTCCCCCGGTAGGTCGCGGGCTATTCCCGATCGGGGTTCAGCCGCACGCCCTTGACCGTGTTGCCGCCGACGCGCAGGTCGAAGTCGGGCTGGCCGCGGCGCTTCTTGATCAGCACGTCCTCGCCGTCGTCGACCTCCATCCGCCAGCGCGCGGTCGCGCGCGGGTCGGCCTTGAGCGCGTCGCGGATCGTGCGCGCCACGCCGTTCTCGCTGGTGCGGTGCTTGACCGGGATCTCGAACGACAGTTCGGGCTCGCCGCGCGGCGCCATCACGAGGGTGATGGTGCCGGCGGACTCGGCGTTGCCGCTGCACTCGAGCCGCCACTTGTTGGACGGCCGGGCGTCGGCCACCCCGGCCGACAGGGCGATCCATGCGGCGATCACGAGGGCGGGAAGGCGTCGGAAGCTCATGCGCGCGTCGAGGCTCGGCTGCGGGACCCCCATGATGCCGCGTCCGGCGCCGCGGGGCACGCTCAGTGGGACGCGGCCGGGCCGGTCGCTGCCGTCGCCGCGTGCCGCCCGTCGCTGACGAACAGCCAGCAGACCGCCGACAGGCCGACGCTGACCGCGCCGATCAGGAACACCAGGCCCTTGTCGTCCGCCTCCGAGACGAACGAGCCGATGCCGAGGCTGACCACCAGTTGCGGCAGGACCACGGCGAGGTTGAACACGCCCATGTAGAGCCCGATGCGGGCCGGGTCCACCTGCTGCGACATGATCGCGAACGGCAGGCTGACGATCGCCGCCCAGCCCAGGCCCATCACCGCCATGCAGGCGTACACAACGCCCGGCGAGTGGCCGAACAGGTACACCGCGAGGTAGCCCGCGGCCATCACCGCGAGGCTCGCCGCATGCACCCGCACCTGGCTGAAGCGCAGCGCCAGCGGGCGCAGCAGCAGGGCCGGGATCACCGCCGCGGTGGCGTTGAGCAGCAGGAAGGAGAGTGACAGCACGCGGCCGGTGCCGTCGGCGTCCAGCGTCGGGAAGCGCTGCTGCACGAAGGCGATCATGTACACGAACATGGTCTGCACGCCGAGCCAGGACAGCGAGTGCGCGGCCAGCACCTTGCGGAAGCCCGCGAGGTCCTCGCGCAGGAACTCGCCGCGCGGCGCGGGCGCGGCCAGCGCCTGCACGATCAGCAGCGCGGCGAACAGGCCGAAGCCGATCTCCAGCCAGTGGCCCGGCGGTTTCACGCCGGCCAGTTTCAGGCCCATCATCACCAGGTTGTAGGCGAGGAAGGCCAGCAGCGGGCGGCTGATGTCGAGCAGTTGCAGCAGGCCGACCTTCGGCGGCTTGCCCGCCGGGGCACCGCCCGCGGTGGCCAGCACCCGCGGCTCTTCCACCAGCAGCGCCGGCAGGATCGAGAACGCCAGCACCAGCACCGCGCCGAAATAGATCAGCGCGATGTTGCCGAACACCGCGCCGATCGCATACGCGAGCACGCCGAACGAGCCCGACACGGTCTGCATCCAGGTGTAGCCCGCGGTGCGCTGCGCGCCCTCGGGGGTGACGTCGGCGATGATCGAACGCGTGGGGTTGAACGAGACGTTGATCGCGAGGTCGAGGCCCATCGCGACGGCGATCGCCACCCCGAGGATGGCGTCGAGCCCGAGCGCGGTCGAGATCGCGCCGATCGAGGGCAGGGCGGTGAGCATGAGCGCGGTGAGTACGCCGCCGACCAGGATGAAGGGCCGGCGGCGGCCGCCCCACAGCCAGACGTTGTCGCTGATGATGCCGATCAGCAGCTGGCCGACGATGCCGGCCAGCGGCCCCGCGGCCCACACGATGCCGATCTCGTGGATGTCGAGCCCGTACTTGGTCGACAGCAACCAGGACAGGGCGGAGATCTGCACCGACAGCGCGAAGCCCATCGCCGTCGACGGCAGGCTCAACAGCACCAGGAACGGCACCGAGAGCCGTTGTTGCATGCGCAGCATGGAATCCCCTCCCAGGGCGAGGGGCGCAGCGTAGCGTGCGCCGTCGCCGATGGGGAGCGCCCGCGGACGGGATGCGACCCGATCCGCCTAGGGCGCTTCGAAGCCGTTGGCGAACACCGGGTCCGGCAGCACCGGCGCCTGCTGCAGTTCGACCGCGCCGACGTCGATGAAGGTGCCGAACACCCGCGGCTGTCCGAACGCGTCGGCGCCGGGCACGCCGCCGGGCGGCGCGCCGAGACCGGCGTTGACCAGCGGCGAGCTGGGCAGCGGCGCGCGCGTGACCGGGTCGAGCTGCGGTAGCGCCTGCGTGTTGCCCTGGTCGGCGAGGATGGTGGCGCGGTCGAGGACCGGCGCCCCGACCGTGTTGTTGAACAGCAGGCGGGCCTGCGGGTCCACGGCCGTGCCGGCGCCGGTGATCGAACTGGTGAAGGTGACGCCGCCGCGCAGGACGTTGTTGATCACCCAGAAGTTGCCGTCGCTCTGCATGCGCAGCGCCGGGGCGGTTTCGTCCGGGCCGGCCAGGATCGTGTTGTTGGTGGCGTACCAGTTGCGGTTGGCGTTGAGGCTCAGGGAGGTGAACAGCACGCTGGCCAGTGCGCCGCCGAACACCGACTGGCCCTGGTTGTCGTAGACCAGCGCATTGCGCAGGCGGATGTCGCGGCTGGACGAATCCAGCGTGATCGCCACCCCGGACAGCGACTGTGCGTTGGCGGCGCGATGGCCGTGCACGATCACGTTGTCGACCTCGATGTCGCCGAAGCTGTTGGCGACCGCGAGCCCGGCCGGCGGACTGGTGGTGCTGCCGTTGCGGATCGTGAGGTGGGCGACGCGGATCAGCGGGGTGGCGTTGCCACTGATGCTGTTGCGGCGGATCGCGAGCACCGCGGAGGTGCCCTGGGCGTCGAGCACGCTCAGGCGTGCGTCCGCCGACTGCACGTCGCAAGGCGTGCTGCCCGCGCCGGCCCAGCCGCCGCTGATGACCGTGTCGCCGGTGGGGCCGGACACCTGCACGGCGAACGGCTGGGTGCCGGTGAAGAAGGTGCGGCGCGTCAGCCGGATCTCGTTGGGGGCGGAATCGAACGAACTGCCGATCGCCGCCAGCGCGGCGCGCAACTGCGACTCGTCGCTGACGCAGTACAGCGCGGCCGCCGCCGGCGGCACTGGCAGCAACAGGATGGCGGAGAGCAGGATCGAACGGGCGACGCGCATGCGGGAGGGCTCGCTGCCGGCGGCGTGCCGGCGTCCCCCATGCCAACGCAATCCGGCGCCGCATCCCGCAATCGATCGATCCGCCGGGCGCACGGCCTTCACGCCGGCGGGCGCATCGTCGACGCCCGTCCCGCCCCCCGCCGAGGCCGCCATGAATGCGCCGACCCGTCCGCCCAGGCCGGACTTCGACCCCGCGGTGTGGGCGATCTTCGACGACTACGTCCACGGCGTGATCGATCGCCGCGCCTTCCTCGAGCGCTCCGCGCGCCATGCGGTGGCCTTCGGCGGCGCGGCGGCGCTGCTGGCGGCCTTGAACCCGCGCTTCGCCTGGGCGCAGAAGGTGGCGCCCACGGACGACCGGCTCACGGCCCGATCCGTCACGTTCGCCTCCCCCGCCGGCCACGGCGAGGGCCGTGGCTACCTCGTGCGGCCGGCGGTGGCGGATGGTCCGCTGCCCCTGCTGCTGGTGATCCACGAGAACCGCGGTCTCAATCCGCACATCGAGGACGTTGCGCGGCGGCTTGCGCTGGAAGGCTTCATCGCGTTCGCGCCGGACGCGCTGTTCCCGCTCGGGGGCTATCCCGGCGACGAGGATGCCGCACGCGCGAAGTTCGCCACCCTCGACCAGGCCAAGGCGCGCGAGGACTTCGTGGCCGCCGCGAACTGGCTGATCGCGGCCGAAGGGGGCAATGGCCGCCTGGGCGCGATTGGCTTCTGCTACGGCGGGGCGATGGCGAACTACCTCGCCACGCGCCTGCCACAACTGCTCGCCGCGGTGCCGTTCTATGGGGGCCCGGCGCCGCTGGACCAGGTCGCCGCGATCCGCGCCGAGCTGCACCTGGTGTTCGCCGAGAACGATCCGCGCATCAACGCGGCCTGGCCGGACTACGAGGCCGCGCTGAAGGCCGCCGGCGTGCGCTACGAGGCGATCACCTATCCGGGTACCCAGCACGGCTTCAACAACGACACCACGCCGCGCTACGACGCGGCGCAGGCGGCGAAGGCGTGGTCGGCGTCGCTGGCGTTCCTGTCCCGCACCCTGCGCCCGCCGGCAGCCTGAGCCGCGGGGCGGTCAGCTCGCGCTGCGCTGGTCCGTCGGGTCGCCGTCGGCGGGGCGCGCGAAGCGGCGCTGGATCGCGGCCTGGCCCACGCCGTCCTCGGCGACCCCCATCGAGAGCAGGTCCTGCTTCCAGGCGCGGATGCCCTCGAGGTCGATGACCAGGCGCCATCCGGTGCTGGTGGCCAGCAGGATGCGCGGCGGCTGGTGCTGCGCCTCGACGTCGAGCACCGCGATGTCGCGCGACTCGCGGATCGCGGGCAGGGCGCGCGCGACGAGTTCATCGAAGTCGCGGCAGGGCGGCGTCTCCAGCGCCGAAGCCAGCCGCTGCATCAATTGGGCAATGCGTTCGCGCATCCGGGACTTCCTTGTGCGCGCCAAGCCGCCGCGCTTGCCATGGGAGCACGTCCCGCAGCGCAGGATCGTGTCCGGGGCCGGCGTCCCTCACGCCCGCGACCGGTGTACGGCGCGATGATAGCGCCCCGGCCCGCGGTGCCGCCATGCACGAAACGCCTGTCGTCGACACGATGTGCGCGGCGGTCGGCACCCGGTGTCCGTCCGGCATCGTGCATGCGATCCCCGCTCAGCCGTCCGCGCGACGCGTCGACGGGGCGAGCCATTCGAGCAGTCGCCGGCCGACGCGCGCGTCGCCCAGCAGGTCGAAGTGGCCGGCGTCTTCGATCACGAGTCGGCTGTCGCGGCGGAACCCGAGCGCGAGGGCCGGATCGGGGTGGCGGCCGAGCGCGCTGTCCAGCGGCACCAGGCCATCGCCGATCCAGCGTTGTGCGCGCGCGCTGTGCGGCTCGTGCAGGCTCGCGGCCACCACGCGGCTGCGCACGCCACGCGGCAGGGGCACCGGCGGGTGGGTGGATGCATCCGCGCCCGCGCGTTCGGTGTCCAGCACCGCGCCGTGGCGCAGGTCCACGATGCCTGCGCTGCGCAACCGGCCCGCCATCGCCAGCGGCGCGCTCCAGGGCGTGGCCAGCAGGAGGCGGTCGACGCCGTGGCCGATGCGCTCCAGCGGCGCGCCGAAGTGCGGCGTGCCGAGGAACACGAGGTCGCGCACGCGATCCGGCCAGGCCATCCCGGCCTCGCGCGCCTGGTGGATCGCGCTGCGCGCGACCAGGCCGCCCATGCTGTGGGCGAGGATCGCGATGCCCTGCAGCGGCACGGGCCACGCGTCGTGGATTTGCTGCAGCAGGTGCGCCAGTTCGGCGCCATTGCGCGCCACGCGCAGCCCCGAGTTGTATTCCAGGCGTACCGGCGTGAAGCCGTGGGCTTGCGCCAGCACTTCGCCGTGGTCGTGGTCGCCGCGTCGCCACTGCGAAGGTCCCATGCACAGCCCGTGCAGCATCAGCAGCAGGCGGGGCGTCGCCGCGCCGGCGGCGGCGATCGCCGCGGGATCCGGTTCCACCGGCGCGTCGCCGATCCAGATGCGCATCGGGAGCGCGAGCGGATTGCCACTGGCCAGCAGGTGGTCGCCCAGCACGCCATTGGCGATCGCGCGCAGGCGCCGCTCCGCCTCGGTCTCGGGGCCGCGCGCCAGCCGCGGGGCTGCGACGTCGAGCGCCCGATCGAGCCCGGCGCCGACCGAGCGGGCGATGCCGCGCACGCCGCGATGGGTGAGCCCGGCGATGCCGCCGACCACCCGCGGCGCGATGCGCGCCGGCAGCGGCAGGCGCTCGAGGATCTCGTGCTGCACGGCCTCGACCACGTGGCTGGTACCGGCCACGGCTTCGGTGGCGAGGCGGGCCAGTCCGCGCAGGACGATCGCGTTCATCGGGGGGTCCCCGTCGGTGGCGGCCGCAGGCTGCGGCCCCGCGTCGTCCACGGTGTCACGGCGGCGCCGAGCAAACGCTCTCGCGCGGCGATCCGTCGCTCAGGGCATCACCACCACCTTGCCGGTGACGCGGCGTGCGGCCATGTCGGCCAGCGCCTGCGCTGCGTCCGCCAGCGGGTAGCGGCGCGAGACCAGCGGGCGGATCGCGCCCGAGCCGATCCAGCCGAGCACCTCGCGCAGGCCGTCCGCGTTGCGCTTCGGCTCGCGCTTGGCGAACTCGCCCCAGAACACGCCGACCAGCGAGGCCCCCTTGAGCAGCGGCAGGTTGAGCGGCAGCGCCGGCACGTCGCCGGCCGCGAAGCCGATCACCAGGTGCCGGCCGCGCCAGGCGATCGAGCGGAACGCCGGCTCGGTGAAGCGACCGCCGACCGCGTCGAAGATGACATCCGGACCCTTGCCGGCGGTCAGGCGCTTGAGCGCCTCGCGCAGGTCCTCGCGCTCGTAGTCGATGGCTTCGTCGGCGCCGTGCGTGCGGCACAGCGCCAGCTTCTCCGGCGTACCGGCGGCGGCGATCACGCGCGCGCCGATCGCGTGGCCGATCTGCACCGCGGCCAGCCCCACCCCGCCGGCCGCGCCCAGCACCAGCAGGGTTTCGCCCTCGCGCAGCGCGGCGCGATCGCGCAGCGCATGCCACGACGTGCCCCAGGCCAGCACCAGGCTCGCGGCGAGGTCCATCGGCACGCCGGGCGGCAGCGGCACGCACAGCGCGGCGTCCACCACGCAGGCTTCGGCGAAGCCGCCGATGCCGCACAGCGCGGCCACCGCCATGCCGGGCGCGAGGCCCTGCACGCCGTCGCCCACCGCGTCGATCGTGCCCGCCACCTCGGCGCCGGGCACGAACGGCAGCGCCGGCTGCATCTGGTACTTCTTCTGGATGATCAGCACGTCGGGGAAGTTCACCCCCGCGGCGGCGATGCGAATGCGCACCTGGCCCGGGCCCGGCTCCGGCAGCGGGATGTCGGCGAGGCGGAGGGTTTCGGGTCCGCCCCATTGTTCGCAGAGGATGGCTTTCATCGGTTGCGCTTGGCCTGGGAAGGGGGCGGCAGTAGAGCCGGGTATAGGGCCCAGGGTATAGGGCCCAGGGTAAAGGGGGCGAGGCGACAGGCGCCGCGGATTCCGCCGGCGCGCGGGGAGCTGCACGGCAAATCCTCGTCAGGACGCGGCGCTGAGGTGTCGCCGCAGCGTCCGGCCCTATACCCTGGGCCCTATACCCTCGGGCATCGATCGCGCTGCGTCACGTCAGAACCACTCCGCCTTCATCCCGAACGCGCTGCCATCGACCTCGCGCACCAGGCGCGCCGCCAGTTCCACCTGCGGCAGTTCGTTGGCGAAGAACCAGCGCGCGGCCTGCAGCTTGCCGCGGTAGAAGTCGGCATCGGCGCCGCGCGCGGCGGGCAGGGCGCGCTGGGCCACCGTCGCCTGCCACAGCCACATCCAGCCGATCGCCACGTGGCCGAGCACGGTCATGTAGTGCTGCGCGTTGGCGAGCACCTCGCGCACCTGGCCGGCCTGCATGCGCGCGCCGGCCTCGCGGGTGGTCTCGCCGGCGAGCTTTGCCGCGCCACCGAGCTGCTGCGCCAGCGGCACCAGTTCGGCGTCGGTCGCAGCCTGCGCGCAAGCCTTGCCGACCTCGTCGAGCATCAGCTTGAGCGCCGCGCCGCCCTGCATCATCGCCTTGCGGCCGAGCAGGTCGAGGGCCTGGATGCCGTTGGTGCCCTCGTGGATCGGGTTGATGCGGTTGTCGCGCCAGCACTGCTCCACCGGGTACTCGCGCGTGTAGCCATATCCGCCGAGGATCTGGATCGCGTGGTCGTTGGCGCGCAGCGCGTAGTCCGAGCCCCAGGCCTTGACGATCGGGGTCAGCAGTTCGAGCAGCAGGTGGCTCTCGGCGCGCACGCCCTCGTCCGGATCGCGCGCGCGGTCGACCAGCATCGAAGCGTGGAAGCCGAGCAGTTGCGCCCCCTCGACCCAGGCCTTCTGCGCCAGCAGCATGCGGCGGATGTCGGCGTGCTCGATGATCGGCAGCGGCGGGGTGGTCGGGTCCTTCTGGTCGGGGTGGCGGCCCTGGCGACGCTCGCGCGCGTACTTGAGCGAATACAGGTATCCCGCCGATCCCTGCTGCACCGCGCCCATGCCGACGCCGATGCGCTCCTCGTTCATCATGTGGAACATGTAGGCCAGCCCCTGGTGCGGCTGGCCGACCAGCTCGGCGTGGCAGGCGCCGTGCTCGCCGAACTTCAGGAAGGTGTTGACGCTGCCGCGCTGGCCCATCTTGTGGTTCACGCCGGCCAGCACCACGTCGTTGCGCTCGCCGCGGCGACCGTCGACCTCCACGCGGAAGCGCGGCACGATGAACAGGCTGATGCCCTTCACGCCGGCCGGCGCGCCGGCGATGCGCGCCAGCAGCAGGTGCACGATGTTCTCGCCCAGTTCGTGGTCGCCGGCCGAGATCCACATCTTCGCGCCCTCGATCCGGTACGTGCCGTCGGGCTGCGGGTGCGCGGTGGTGCGGATGTCGGACAGCGAGGAGCCGGCCTGCGGTTCGGACAGGCACATGGTGCCGAACCAGCGGCCCTCGATGATCGGCTTCATGTAGCGCCGCTTCTGGTCCTCGCTGCCGTGCGCTTCCAGCAGGTTGGCGGCCGCGCGCGCCAGCGCGGGGTAGGCAATGGTGCCGGGGTTGGCGGCCGAGAACAGCGAATCGCAGGCCTGCGCCACCACGAACGGCAACTGCATGCCGCCGTCGGCCTCGTCGGCCAGCGCGGCGCAGAAGCCCGCCTCGTTGTACGCCGCCACGCCCGCGGCGATCTCCGGGATCAGGCGCACCTTGCCGTCCACCATCACCGGCTCGTCGAGGTCGGCCTTGCGGTTGTGGTCGTGGAACTTCTCCAGCGCGACCCGGTGCGCGAGGTCCAGCGCGGCGTCGAAGGTCTCGCGCGAATGGCCGGCAAAGCGCGGGTAGGCGCACAGGCGGTCGATGCCCAGCACCTCGTGCAGCATGAAGTCGTAGTGGCGGCGGTCGTACAGGGGGCTGTCGCTCATGGCCGGGGTCCGGGCGGGGGTGAGTCATTCCTACCGAGTGACTCATGTGGCGTCAAGTTGGGTGATCGTCTAGCATCGCCGGATGCCGCGCCCCGCCGCCCCGCGCCCCGCCACCCGCACCCGCA
>JAJTHZ010000210.1 GCA_021299185.1 Lysobacteraceae bacterium
CCCCGCCGGGCCGCCGTCGTCGCGGCGCGCGTAGGCATGGTCGGACGGGAAGCCGAACGGCATCGCCGGTGCCCCGCCGCGGCCGGGCGGGCGCTTGCGCTTGCGGCGGTTGCCGTCGCCCGCCGCGCCCGAGGGCCCGCCCGGCGACCAGGTCCGCACCGCCGCCGGATTGGCGTTGTCCCAGCCGCCGGTCTGCGAGGGGCCACCGCCGCCGCGACCGCGACGCGCGCCCGGGTCGGGCTTGCCGCGGCGTTTCGCCGGGCGCTGGCTGGCACGGTCGTCGCGCACGTGGTCGAAGGCGCGCAGTTCGCGCGCCTCGGCCTCGCCGTGGATGTCGAAGCTGCTGCGCGCCCGTCCGGCAGGCTTGAACTCCTGCGCCGACTTCGCCGCGCGCCGCACGCCGATGACCGACTGCAGGGTCAGCGTCTGCGGCGCTTCCGCGAGGCCGACCGAACTGCGCAGCGCCCGGTACTGTTCGGCCGGCAGCACGCGCCAGTGGCCGCGGCGCAGTTCGCGCGGCAGTTCCACGCTGCCGTAGCGGATTCGCTTGAGGCGGCTGACCTGTACGCCCTGCGATTCCCACAGGCGACGCACCTCGCGATTGCGTCCCTCGCGCAGGGTCACGCGCAGCCAGGAGTGGTTCTCGCCGAGGTTGATGATGGCGATCTCGTCGAAGCGCGCGGGGCCGTCGTCCAACTCGACCCCCTGGCGCAGGCGCGCCAGCATGTCCTCGCCGACCGGACCGTGGATGCGGCACACGTACTCGCGTTCCACTTCGCCGCTCGGGTGCATCAGCGCGTTGGCGAGTTCGCCGTCGGTGGTCAGCAGCAGCAGGCCGGTGGTGTTGATGTCGAGCCGGCCGACCGAGACCCAGCGCGCGGTCTTCAGCCGCGGCAGGCTCTCGAACACGGTGGGGCGGCCTTCGGGGTCGTCGGTGGTGGTCACCTCGCCCTCGGGCTTGTGGTAGATCAGGACCTGCGCTTCCTCCGGTTCAGCGGTAACCGCGATGAAGGCCTTGCCGTCGAGTTCCACCCGGTCGCCGCTGCGCACCGAGGAACCGAGTTCGGCGACCACGCCGTTGACGCGGATCTCGCCGCCTTCGATGCGCTCCTCCAGCGAGCGGCGCGAGCCGAGGCCGGCGTTGGCGAGCACCTTCTGCAGGCGCTCCTCGAGGCCGCTGCCGCGCGCGTCGCGCTTGAGCGAAAGGACGGAACGGTTGGCGGGCGTGTTCATGCGGGGTTCCCGGTGGGTTGCGCGGCGCCGTCGGCGTCGGCGTCCGGCGCGCTCGCCGGCGATTCGGTGAGGGGTTCGGCGTCGGCCTCGGTGGCGGCTTCGTTGGCCGCTTCACCGTCGAAGGCCACCAGCGGCGGCGAGGGACGCTCGCCATCGGCCAGCGGCAGCTGCGGTTCGAGGTCTTCGAGGTCGCGGATCTCGGCCAGCGGCGGCAGTTCGTCGAGGCTCTTGAGGTTGAAATAGTCGAGGAACTGCCGCGTGGTGCCGAACAGGGCGGGGCGGCCCGGCACGTCGCGGTGGCCCACGACGCGCACCCATTCGCGCTCCTCCAGCGTGCGGATGATGCTGCTGGAGACCACCACGCCGCGGATCTGTTCGATCTCGGCGCGCGTGATCGGCTGGCGATAGGCGATTAGGGCCAGCGTCTCGAGCAGCGCGCGCGAGTACTTCGACTGCCGCTCGGTCCACATGCGGGCGACCCAGGGATGCACGTCCTGGCGCACCTGGTAGCGGAAACCGCTGGCCACTTCGACCAGTTCCACGCCGCGCCCGGCGCAGTCCGCCTGCAGTTCCGCGATCGCCTGCGCGATGGCCTCGGTGGCGACGGGTTCGGAGTCGGCGAACAGGGCCGCGAGCTGGGCCTGCGACATGGGCTGGCTGGCCGCGAGCAGCGCGGCCTCGACGATGCGCTTGACGAGTTGGGGATCCATGAGCCTCATGCTTCGGGGGCGGCGGCGAGCGTGCGCACGTAGATCGGCGCCAGCGGCTCGTTCTGCACGATGTCCACCAGTTGCTCCTTGGCGAGCTCGAGGATGGACAGGAAGGTGACCACCACGCCGAGGCGGCCTTCCTCGACGCGGAACAGGGCGATGAAGTCGTGGAATTCGCCGTCGCCGAGCAGGGCCAGCACCTCGCTCATGCGCTGGCGCACCGACAGCGCCTGCCGCGCGACCGTGTGGTGGCCGGACAGCTCGGCGCGATGCATCACGTCCTTGAGCGCCAGCAGCAGTTCGCGCAGGTCGACCTGCGGCGGGATGCGGATCACGTTGCGGTCGGGCACGTCGGCGCGCGCCGGCGCCAGGTCGCGCTCCATCCGCGGCAGCGCGTCGATGTCCTCGGCTGCCTTCTTGAAGCGCTCGTACTCCTGCAGGCGGCGGATCAGCTCCGCGCGCGGGTCGTCCTCGGTGCCCTCGACCGCGGGCGGGCGGGGCAGCAGCAGGCGCGACTTGATCTCGGCCAGGATCGCGGCCATGACCAAGTATTCCGCGGCCAGTTCCAGCCGCAGGTCCTGCATCAGCCCGATGTACTCCATGTACTGGCGGGTGATCTCCGCCACCGGGATGTCGAGGATGTCGAGGTTCTGCCGACGGATCAGGTACAGCAACAGGTCCAGTGGACCCTCGAAGGCCTCGAGGAAGACTTCCAGCGCGTCCGGCGGGATGTAGAGGTCCTGCGGCATCTGCAGGTACGGCTGGCCCTTGACCATGGCCAGCGGCATTTCCTGCTGCTGCGGCTGGCGCGGCGGCGCAAAGGTCGGCGCCGGCTGCGATTCGGCCGGTTCGGTGCTCATTGGCGGATGCGCATGGGGCGCGGCTTCACGTGGGCGGTTCGGGATCGCGGTGGGCGTGCCGCGCGGGGCGGCCACGACGGGACCCGGACGACGCGGACGCATGCCGCGACGGGGCCGGTTCCTTCGACTAGAGGTCTGCGCGCGCGGCGGGCGAAGCTTCGATGCCTGCGACCCGGAGGCCAATGGGCCGCGGGTGGACGCCTGTCGTTCGCTGCGGGACCTGGAGCTGCTGGCCCGGGGCCTGCCGTCCGGACTCGGAACGTGGCGGCCGTGGGTCTGTGCGCTCAGAGTAGCGGCAAGCCGCGCGGCAAGTCCAGCGTCGCGCGCGATGCCCGCGTGCGCCATCGGGACTGGAGCCGGCGCCGCGGCCGGCCTAAGCTGCGCACATGCACTACGCCATCCTCGGTCTCGATGCGCCCGATGCGCTGCCGCGGCGGCGCGAACTGCGCGCCGCCCATCTCGCGCGCGTGGCGCTGCTGCGCGACGCCGGTCGCGTCCTGCTCGCGGGCCCGCTGCCGGCGATCGACGCGCCGGACCCCGGCCCGGCCGGTTTCGCCGGCAGCCTGATCGTGGCCGAATTCGACTCCCTCGCCGAGGCGCAGGCCTGGGCCGAGGCCGACCCCTACCGCGCCGGCGGCGTCTGGGCGGCGATCCAGGTCCATCCCTTCCTGCGCGTGGTCTGACGGCGCGCGCCGCCGGGCCTTGCCGGCGGTCCCCGGTTGGTTACCATGGCGGGGCGCACGGGGGTGCGCAGGGCTTCGGCCCAGGGAACCGGGAGACGATCCATGATCCGCATCGCGCTGGTCGACGACCACGAACTGGTCCGCACCGGCTTCCGGCACATCCTGTCGCGCGAGGCCGACCTCGAAGTGGTCGGCGAAGGCGCGAGCGGCGAGGACGGCATCGCGCTGGCGCGCCGGCTCGCACCCGACGTCATGCTGATGGACCTGCACCTGCCGGGCATCAGCGGCCTGGAGGCGATCGAGCGCATCGCGCGCGGCGACGGCCGCACGCGGCTGATCGCGGTGACCGCGCAGGACGAGCAGCCGTTCCCGCGCCGGGCGCTGGAGGCGGGGGCGGCGGGTTATCTCACCAAGGCGTGTCCGGCCGAGGAACTCGTGCGCGCCGTGCGCACGGTGGCGCGCGGCAGTCGCTACCTGAGCGCCGACGTGGCGCGCGAACTGGCGCTGGCCAGCCTGCCGGGCGCGGGCCAGTCGCCGTTCGAGGCGCTGTCGAAGCGCGAACTGGAAGTGGCCCTGCAGCTCGCGCGCGGCGGCGACCTGCAGGGCATCGCGCGGCTGCTGAGCCTCAGCCCGAAGACCGTGGCGACCTACAAGTACCGCCTGTTCGAGAAGCTGGGCGTCGACAACGAGGTGGCGCTGGCGCAGCTCGCGCAGCGCTTCGGCTTGCTCGGCACGCCCTGAAGCCGCCCGCGCGGCGCGCGCCGCTCGGGCGCGCGCCGGCTACGGTCACGCCGGTGGCTGGCGCGGTGCCTGGTCCGCGGCCGCTTCGGCGGACGGATCCGGCGAAGGGGCCACTGGTACGGCCGGCGGGGCGTCGAACAGCGGCAGGGTCGCCGCGATCGGCGCGGGCGCGGGCGCGGCAACGGCGGGCGCCGGAGCCAGCGCGATCACCGGCGCCGCCGGTTCCTCGAACACGGGCAGGGGGGCTGCCGCGACCGGTGCGGCGGGTGCCGGCTCGACCACGGGCGTCGGCTCGACCACGGGCGTCGGCTCGATCACGGGCGTCGGCTCGACCACGGGCGCCGACTCGACCACGGGCGCCGACTCGACCACGCGCGCCACGACGTCGGTGGCGCTGGTCGGCGACTGCGGCGCAGGCTCCGCCTGTTCAGTGGGAACCTCGTCGATCGTGCTGGCCGCCATCGGCTGCGGCTGCGGACGGAACTCGGGCTGCGGGCGCGGTTGCGGGCGCGGCCGCGGGGCCTCGCTGGGCGCGGCCGTCGACGACTCGCTTGCAGCCGTGGCATCCGCGGCCAGCGCGGGCGTCACCGGGGCATCGTCATCCTCGTCGTCGTCCTCGTCTTCGAGGTCGGTGGTCGCCACGCCGGTGATCGCACCGGGCGTCGCGCCGTCGAGGCCGGGCTGCAGCGCGCGGTCGCCCTTGCGCCGGCGGCGACCCCCGCGACGTCCACGACGGCGTGCGCGTGGCGTGCCATCGGCGCCGGCCGCGGCATCGGCTGCGGCGGGATTCGGGACGGCGGCGGCGAGTTGCGGATCGACCTCGGCCGTGGGCGTCGCTGCCGTCGACGCCTCGTTGCCGGCGAGTGCGACCGCGGCGGGCGCGGTCGGTGCCGGCGCGGGCTTCGGACGTTCCGCGGCGGGCGCCGGCTGCGAACGCGGCGGGGAGCCCTGGCCAGCAGGGCGCGCTTCGGGGCGTCCAGCCTGCGGCTGCGGTCCCCGTCCACCGTTCGGCGCGCCATCGCGACGGCCACCGGGCGGGCTGCCGGATTTGCCGCCGTCCTTCGCGGTGTCCTTGCCGCCCTGGGCGCGCGCGCCCTGGCGGTCGCGGTCGCGGTCGCGATCACG
>JAJTHZ010000108.1 GCA_021299185.1 Lysobacteraceae bacterium
ACAGGACGGACTCCTTCTGCGCCTGTGCGATGAACTGCACGAGACTGCGACGCTGACCGATGAGGTATGGAGCGCTCTCAGTAAGAACCATTCCGAAGAAGCGATGCTCGAACTGCTCCTGCTCGCAGGCTTCTACAGAACTGTCAGCTACTTGTGCAACGCGACGCGATTGCCGCTGGAGTTTGATGCAGCCCGCTTCCCGAACCCACGTGTTGGTAGTGACGCCTAACGCCGTGTTAAGCCGCCGCTGGCCAGCGACGGTCGGTTTGATACCAGCATAGCCCCAGCGGTCGGCTTGAACACACAGTTAGAGCGCAGCTTTGGGTCACAGCGTGAGCACGGCGATGCCAACGAGCGGAAGAACCACGCACGCAATTGTACAGAACGAGGTGAACGCACGTGGCGAAGTGGATCCGGAGGAGCGCTGCCAAGCCAGACCGACAAGCATACCCAATGGAGAAGCGAAGGCGGCACCCAGCCAAAACTGTGCGGCAGCGAGCGGGATCTCGGGCATTGCGGGAACGGACTTGGGCCAACTTGCGAGCAAAAGGGCGGCTCCGCCGAGCAGCTGTGCAGAAGCGATTGCCACAGCGAGGCGCCATGCGATTATGAGGTCTCGCGGGATGTCCAAATCGCGAAGCATCTCGGTGCGCTCTAACGCGTGAGCTAAGCGGCAGCTCCAATCGCGTAGCGATTGGACTGTCCGCTTGAGCGAATAGTTAGGCGAAATGTGCCCGGAGCGCGGACTTGAAGCAACCCGGAAGGTGACGCTCTTGGTTGGTGCCCGCGCACGCCCGGAACTGCTCCCGACTACTCGATGCTGGTTCCTGAGTGCGACGCGAGGCTGACCGGCGCGGGCGAGCAGGAAGTCTGGCTGCGAGTTGTCTCGCACTTGCCGACATGAACCTCGCCTCAGCCCACCTGAAACACCAGCGCCTAACTGCTAGTAGACCCCAGAATGGGGTGATATTGCGGACGATATCTGATATCGGGCACCGGTCAAGTCCGGTGGTTTTCTTCATTGAATCAATGACATCGGCAGATGCAGACAACCCAGAGTGACGTCTAATCTGGCGACCGGACGTCACGTTGCGCTGGCGGGCGACCTCGGCTTGCTCGGCGCGATGGCCGACGGTGCCGGCGGGGCGCGGTTGGCTCGGGTGCGATGGGTGTTGTCGCGTGGGGCGGTGTCCTGTGTGGACAGGCGCTGCGTGGTGGGCCGAATCCGCGGGGCGCGCTTGCTGGCGAAGCCTGCGCGAGGGTGGTCGCGCTGCACGCAGCGCTCCTACAGGAGTTGCGGTGGTGCCTGGTTGGTTGTGGGGCGCGCGTTGGCGCGGATTCGGCGGGCGTGCCGCCGTGTGAGCGGCTTCAGGCGCTGCGGCCGAACTCCAGCGTCGCCACCGCCCCGCCGCCCTCGCGCGGGGCGAGGCTGACGCGCCAGCCGTACAGCTCGCACAAGCGGCGCACGATCGCGAGGCCGAGGCCGGCGCCGGCACCGACCGCGCCTTCGCCGCGCACGCCGCGCTCGAACAGCGTCGTCGCCTCGTGTGCGCCGACGCCGGGGCCGGTGTCGGCGATCTGCACGCGGTGCGCCTCGATGCGCACCTCGACCCGGCCGGCGGGCGTGTACTTGAATGCATTGCCGACCAGGTTGCCCAGCGCCACCGCCAGCACCGACGAGGGAGCGGCGACCTGGGCCGGCGCGATCCGCTCGATGACCACTTCGACCGGCTTGTTGCCGAGCTGCGGCCGATAAGTGTCGATCACCTGCTCGACGACGGTGGCCACGTCGGACGTCTCGCCATCAGTCGGCGCGGCGCGTTCGCTGCGCGAGAGCAGCAGCAGGGCCTGGGTCAGTTCGGTCGAATGGCGCGCGGCGCGGTCGATCCGGCGCACGCGCTCGCGGGTCTTGTCGGGCAGGCCCTCCTGCGCGAGCAACAGCTCGGTCGCGCCGCGGATCACCGCCAGCGGCGTGCGCAGCTCGTGGCTGACGTCGGCGTTGAACTCACGGTCGCGCACCACCAGCTCGTTGAGCCGGTGCGAGTAGTCGTCCAGCGCGGCGGCCAGTTCGCCGACCTCGTCGGCGGCGAACTGCGGCGCCAGCGGCGGCGGCTGCTTACCGCGCTCGAAGGCGCGCACCCGCGCGACGAGGTCGGTGACCGGGCGCAGCACCCGCGTGGACAGCCAAACCGCGATCGCAAGGCTCAGCGCCGAGAAGCCCAGCACCACCAGGACCAGACCCCAGAACAGGGCGTTCCTCGTGCGCCGCTCTTCCGTGATGTCGTACTTCAGGAACACCCAGTAGTCGTCTGCCTTGCGGGCGGCGAGCTTGTAGGTGCGCAGCACGCCGTCGGATCCGACCTCGCGGACCTCGTGCACGCCGTCGGTGAAGGCACGCCACGCGAACGGAACGTTGGCGAACTTCGCTGCGCTGAAGGTACGGCCCTCGATCCGCGAGAAGAACACCGCGCCGCCACTGCCCGGGTCGATCCGGGTCTGCTCGACCACGCTGTCGACCTCGCGCTGCAGCGTGGTCTCGATCAGCTCGTCCTCCAGCCACTCGCGCATCACCAGCGTGATGCCGGCGAAGGTGACCGTGAGCCCGGTGCCGAACACCAGGAAGGCGAGGATGATCCGGCTTCTAAGCCGGCGACGGAAGCGCATCGGGATCGACGAGCGAGTAGCCGATGCCATGGCGCGTATGGATCAGCGGCTTGCCGAAGGGCTTGTCGATCGCCGCGCGCAGCCCGTGGATGTGCACGCGCAACGAATCGGAGTCGGGCAGTTCCTCGCCCCACACGCGCATTTCCAGCTCGCGGCGGGTGACGACCGAGGGACTGGCCTCCATCAGCGCCTGCAGCAGCTTGAGCCCCGTGGGGTTCAACTGCAGAAGCTTGCCCTCGCGGGTGACGATCAGGGTGTCGAGGTTGAACTCGAGGTCGGCCACCTTGAGGATGCGCGACTTCGGGCCGCGCGAGCGGCGCGCGAGCACGGTCAGGCGCGCCTCGAGTTCCTGCAGCGCGAAGGGCTTGACCATGTAGTCGTCGGCGCCGGACTCGAAGCCGACCAGCTTCTGCTCCAGCGCGTCGCGCGCGGTGAGCATCAGCACGGGGGTCATCTTGCGCGCTTCCTGGCGCAGGCGGCGGCACAGTTCCAGCCCGTCCATGCCGGGCAGGGTGAGGTCGAGCACGATGGCGTCGAAGTCCTCCTTGCCGGCGAGGTGCAGGCCGGTGACGCCGTCGCCGGCGAAGTCGACCACGTGGCCTTTCTCGGCGAGGAAATCGCCGATGTTGGCGGCGATGTCGGAATTGTCTTCGACGACGAGGATGTGCATGGCACCAAGCATAAACAACCACGCGGCGATTGGCGAAGGCGCGGCGGCGGGGCGTCGCGCGCGCAAAAAAATAGGCCCGGGAGGCGCCATTGGGGGAACGCGCCTGACCCGGGCCCAAGCTACTGCCCCGATTACCGTAATCCGCAGGAGCCCGGCGTCGCCGGAGACCGCGCAACTACAGTGGGGACCATGCTAGGCCCGACGGCATTAAGTGCCGGTTAAACGCGCGGGCGCGGGGCCATCGTCGGCGTGAAGGATGGTCAACCCCGTGAAGGGGCTTCGCGAGCGCCGGATCGCGGCGACGTCCGCGCTCGCGCCGCGGCGGCCTGCCGGCTTCGGCGGGCGGACCGCCGTTCGCTCGCCGCCGCTCAGCGTCCGAGCGGCTCCGGCGCGCGCGCGCGCAGCACCGCGTCCTGCACGGCCGAGCGCGCATCCTCGAGGCCGAGTTTGTCCAGCGCAGCCGCCTCCGGCGTGCCCGCCTGCGGCAGCGCCCGGCACAGGCGCGAGCCCACCGAGCGCACGCACTCGATCGGCGGATCGTTGACCAGCACCAGCCGCGGCCGGATCACCTGCCGCCGCGGACGCAGGTCGCCGACCGCCGGCGCCGCGGCTACCGGCGTGGTGTCGAGCGAGAGTTCCAGCACCGGTGCGGCGACGGCCGGCGGCGCGGGTTCGGGCGCCGTCGCCACAGCCCACGGCGCACGGCGCTGCACCGGCGCGTGCGCTGCGGGCGGCACCGCGACCGGCCGCGGTGCCGCCGCCGGCGGGGGTGCGACCACCACCGGTTCGACCGCCGGCAGGCTTGCTGCCAGGCTGGCCACCGCGCTCTGCGCCAGCGCGACGGTCGGCGTGGGCGCCGGCGCTGTTTCGCCGGCCGGGCCGTGGCCGGCGAGCAGCGCGGCCAGCGCGAGCAGGCCGGCGCACAGCGCCAGCGCCTGACCGTCGACCCGCGACGGCGTCGCGTCGGTACCGGCGCCGACGATGCGGCGCACGCGCAGCAGCAGGCTGCCGCCGGTGGCGGCCACCGCGGGCGCGTGGGTGAATCCGCGCAGTTCCTCCAGGCTGGCCAGGGTGTCGGCGTAGTGCAGCGGGTCGACGCCGCTGCGCAGCACGAGGTCGTCGCAGCAGGCCTCGCGCAGCGCGCGCACGTCGCGCGAGACCCAGTGCACCGCCGGGTGGTGGAACAGCAGGGTTTCGGCGGCGACCTGCATCAGGTTCACCAGGTAGTCGCCGCGGCTGACATGCGCCAGTTCATGCGCGATCACCATCTCCAGCTGGCGCGGCGACAGCGCCAGCAGCGCGCTCGCCGGCAGCACCACCACCGGGCGCAGCCAGCCGACCAGGCTCGGCGTGCGCGCCAGGGTCGACGAGACCACGCGCACCGGCCGGCTCACGCGCAGGCGGCCGGCGATGCGCGCGGCGCGCGCGGTCCAGTCGTCGAGGTCGACCGCGCTGCCGAGCAGCAGCGCGCGCACCGCGCGGAAGCGCCAGGCCTCGCGCACACCCATCGCCAGCACGCCGAGGCCCCAGGCCAGCACCACCAGCGGCAGCCAGGCGTCGACGCGCTCGGCCCAGCCGCCGGTACCGGCGGCCGCCGCTCCGGCGTCGGCCATCGACACCGCGGCGCCCGGCGCGCCGAGCAGCGCGACCAGGGTGGCAGCGGGCAGCACGAGCATCAGCAGCAGGGCGAGCAGGCCGCCCGTGTAGCGCACGCGCACGTCGCGTCCGCGCACCAGCAGACGGAACGCGGCATAGGCGGCGGCGACCAGCGCGCCCTGCCACAGCGTGTGGATCAGGGTCCAGCCGAGCGCGCGCACGACGTCGGCGAGGGTGCTCTCGAAGCTCATCGACGGCGCTCCTTCTCCAGCCGCGCCAGCAGGGCGCGGATCTCGGCCAGTTCCTCCGCCGACGCCGGCGGATCCTCGCCCAGCGCATGCAGCACCAACTGCGACGCCGAGCCACCGAACAGGCGCTGGGTGAGGTCGCTCAGGAAGCGCTTCTGCGTGTTCTCGCGCGAGGCCTGCGCCCGGTAGACGTGCGCCCGCTCGCGGTCGTCGCGCGCCACCAGTCCCTTGCCGTGCATCACCTGCAGCAGCTTCAGGGCGGTCGTGTAGCCCGCGCCGTCGGGCCCGTAGAGCGCCTCGTGCACCTCGCGCACGGTGCACGGACCGCGGTCCCACAGCACCTGCAGGATGGCCAGCTCGGCGCTGGTCGGCATGGGGGTCTCGGGGCGGCGGCGGGTCATGGCGGTGGGCGGCTCCGGCAGCGACGAAACGCATCGTACAGCCGTGCCGGCGCGAATGAAAATGGCCCCGGCGGCGGCGCGGCGGCCGCGGGCGGACTAGCCGGCGCTGGCCGCGCTGCGCGCCTTGGCCTGCCGCCGCTTGTGGCGCTGTTCGATGTACTCGACGATGCCGCCGGCGACGTCGATCCCGGTGGCGCCTTCGATGCCCTCGAGCCCGGGCGAGGAGTTGACCTCCAGCACCAGCGGGCCGCGCCGCGAGCGCAGCAGGTCGACGCCGGCCACCGACAGGCCCATCACCGCGGCGCTGCGGATCGCGGCGTCGGTCTCGGCCGGGGTGAGCACGATCTTCTCGGCGTGCCCGCCGCGATGCAGGTTGGAGCGGAACTCGCCGGCCTTGGCCTGGCGCTTCATCGCCGCGATCACCTTGCCGCCCACCACGAAGCAGCGCAGGTCGGCGCCCTTGGCCTCCTTGACGAACTCCTGCACCAGGAAGTTCGCGTAAAGGCCGCGGAAGGCCTCGATCACGGAGCGCGACGACGACAGTTTCTCGGCCAGCACCACGCCGGTGCCCTGGGTGCCCTCGACCAGTTTCACCACGTGCGGCGGCTTGCCGAGCATGGCCAGCAGGTCGGTGGTGTCGTCGGGGTTGTCGCCGAACACGGTGGCCGGCAGGCCGATGCCCTGCTGCGCGAGCAGTTGCAGGCAGCGCAGTTTGTCGCGCGCGCGCAGGATCGAATCCGAGCGATTGACCACGAAGGTGCCCATCATCTCGAACTGGCGCACCACCGCGGTGCCGTAGAAGGTCACCGAGGCGCCGATGCGCGGGATCACCGCGTCGTAGTCGGCGATCTCCTTGCCCTTGTAGTGCATGACCAGCTGCTTGGAGTCGATGCGCATGTAGCAGCGCAGCGGATCGAGCACGCGCACCTGGTGGCCGCGCGCGCGCGCCGCCTCGACCAGCCGCTGCGTGGAGTAGAGCTTGGCATTGCGCGAGAGGATCGCGATCTTCATGCGGCGCGTTTCCCGCGGCGCGCCCGCGGGCGGCCGAGCAGGTAGGACTGGGAGGGATCGACCAGCAGCCGGCCGGCCAGCGCCGTGCGGCCGAGCAGCATCGGGAACATCATCCCGCGCCGGCTGGTGAGGTTGGTCTCGATCTCGAAGCCGTGCGCGCCGATCGTGACCTGGGTGCGGATGAACAAACGCACGCGGCGGTCGCCGCTGGAATCGGTGACCGGGCGCTCGTCGACGACCGGTGCTTCGCACACGTGCGGGCGCTTGCGCCGGCGCGAGGTGGGCAGGATGGTGAAGCGCACCCAGCGCGCGCCGTCGCGCTGGAACTCCTCCTGGGTCTCGACGTGCAGCGCGGAGGTGCGTGCGCCGGTGTCGACCTTGGCCTTGATCGCGCCGATGCCGAAATCCGGCAGCGCCAGCCACTCGCGCCAGCCCACCAGGATCGGACCTCCTCCCTTCGCATCGGCGGCCACGGCGCTTCCCCTGACAGAGGCCCCAGTGTACGGCAGGCCGGCGCCATCGCGGCGCGCGATCGACTTCCCCGATCGTGCGCGCGACGACCCCGGCGAGGCACGGCGTACCGATCGCGTGCGGCATGCGGTGCGATCAGGGGCACGCCAGTCCGTCAGCGGTGCCGAACCGGCGCAGGCGCAGCTCGCCGGCCAGTCCATCGGCGCGCCGCCAGGCCAGTACCAGGCTGTCGCAATCTGGGAAGGACAGCCGCGCCTCGCCCCAGGCGCGACGCGTGACCTGCTCTTCGCGGAAGGCGGCACCGAACTGGCCGCCGCCGGTCTCTTCCAGCGGCAGGCGGGCGCTGCGCTCGCCTTCGGCATAGGTCGCAGCGCCGACCAGGTAGCGCTGCTGGCCGTTCTCGTAGGTGTACCAGGCGAGGAAGACGACGCGCCGGTCGCCGACCACGAAGAAATCGGCCATCACGCCCTCGCCTTCGCGCGCGGGGTCGAACCAGGTGCCGCCGAGACGCTGCGACAGCGTCGCGCCGTCCGCGCCGAACGCCAGCGCGCAGGCCGCGCCGGGTTCGGCGGGCAGGGCCAGCGGCAGCGCGACCCCGGTACCGGGCGCCGTGTAGCGCAGCTCGAACGCACAGTCGTCGTCGAATGGCGGATCGAGCGGCACGTTGAGCAAGGCGCTGGTCGGCGCATCGATCGGCCCGAACAGGAACACCAGCGGCTGCGCGGAGGCCACCAGGTCGGGGAACCGCGCGATGCGCCCGGCCTGCAGCACCTGCACCGTGCCGACCCGCGGCTGGCCGCCCAGCGGCGTGAAAGTGAGCAACGCCTGGCCGTCGCCGCCACTGCACGGCTGGCGCCACAGCGTCAGCCGCAGCCGCCCGCCGCCACCGTCCACGACCTCGCGGCTCGCGCTCGGCCCGACCGGCTGCACGGGCAGGCTCGACGGCACGCAGCCGGGCGTGAACTCCTTGGCGCCTTCCGCCACCGCGGCGTGCGCGATCGCCGGCGTGAGCAACCAGGCCAGGGCGGCGGGCAGCACCCAGGGCGCGGCGTTGCGCCGGGGGACGGGAGCGCGGGCAGTGGGCATGGCGGCGATCCGGGCGGGGGGCCCCGATGCTCGGTGCCGCATGCGACAGGCTTGTTGCAGCAGTCTCCGAGGCCCCGTGCGACAGGTCGCCGGGTCGCGCCGGAAACGCGAAGGCCCGCCGGTGGCGGGCCTTCAGGATCTGGAGCGGGTGATGGGAATCGAACCCACGCTAGCAGCTTGGGAAGCTGCAGTTCTACCATTGAACTACACCCGCGGGACCGTCAATTTACCCGTCCCGCCGCCGTCGGGGAAGGGGCGCGGCACGGGCTTGCGGTTCAGGTGGTCCGACCTAGACTGCGGATCGGATCATGGCGGGGGCGATCGCGTGCGGGCATCGTGGGTGTGGGGCGCACTGCTGGCCACGCTGGTGGCCGCAGACACCGTGCATGCCGCGGGCGGCGCGCGACCGGCGGCCGACTGGCGACCGATCGTCAGCCCCGCGCAGCAGGTCTTCCCGGCGCTGCTGATCGCCACCGCCAACCTGCGCGCGCCGGCCGCGCAACCGCCCGACGGCGTGCTGGGCGACCCGCACGGCATGGTCGGCGTGGCGCTGGCCGCCACCCGCGACGGCCAGCGCGCCCGGGTCAGCATCGAGGCACCCGGACTCGGCGCGCCGTCCAGCATCGAGGTCGTGCTGCCGCGCGCCGGCGACTGGTACCAGGTGTATCCGACGATGCGCTGGGACTTCGCGCGCCTGCAGGACCAGCGCCGCGCCGCGCCGGCGACGATCGAGTTCGCGGTGGAGGTCGACGGCCAGCCCGCGACGCGACGCGTGCAGCGCGTGCGCTTGCGCGCGGTCAACGAAGCGCCGTATTCGATCGACGACGACGGCCGGCGCACCGACCTGTCGTGGATGTTCGCCGCCTACGTGGACGAGGAGCACCCGCTGGTGCAGCGGATCCTCGGCGAGGCGCTGGCGGCCGGCCACGTGGACCGCTTCGACGGCTACCAGTCCGGCGACCCGCAGCAGGTGTATCGCCAGGTGTTCGCCGTGTGGCAGGTGCTGGCCCGCCACGGCATGCGCTACTCGTCGATCGCACGCACGTCGGCCGCGCAGGACGCGGTGCTGTCGCAGTACGTGCGCTTCCTCGACGAAAGCTGGGAGAACCGCCAGGCCAACTGCGTCGACGGCGCGGTGCTGCTGGCGTCGGTACTGCGACGGATCGACCTCGACGTGCAACTGGTGCTGGTGCCCGGGCACATGTTCCTCGCCTTCGACCTCGCGCCCGGTGGCGAACGCGCCTATCTCGAGACCACGCGCCTCGGCGACGTCGCCGGCAAGGCCGGGCAAGGCGCGCTGCTGCACAACTTCCAGCAGGCGGTGGAGGAAGGCCTGGCGCGCCACGCACAGGCGCAGGACCGCTTCGGCCGCGCCGACGCGCCGGAGTACCGCATCATCGACATCGACGCCGCGCGCCGGCTCGGCGTGGCGCCGATCGCGATGCGCTGAAGCGAGCCGGCGCGCGCCGGCGAGCCTGTACGCACGGCTCGGGCCATCGCAGGCGCCCGCCGGCGCCGCACGGGCTTTCGTAGGAGCCCGCTTGCGGGCGACCGGCACCTTTCAATCGCACCGCAAGGCGCGAGGTTGTGGTCGCGCGCAAGCGCGCTCCTACGCGGGGCCGCACGGGCTCTCGTAGGAGCCCGCTTGCGGGCGACCGGCACCTTTCAATCGCACCGCAAAGCGCGAGGCCGCGGTCGCGCGCAAGCGCGCTCCTACGCGGGGCCGCACGCGCTCTCGTAGGAGCCCGCTTGCGGGCGACCGGCACCTTCAACCGCACCGCGAGGCGCGAGGCCGCGGTCGCGCGCAAGCTCGCCGCGCCGTTGCCGCGGCTCAGCCGGCGGCCAGCACCACCGTGAAGCGCGCGCCGCCGAGCTCCGGCGAGCGGTCGACCACCAACTCGCCGCGGTGCGCCTTGACGATGTCCTGCACGATCGCCAGCCCGATGCCGTGGCCCTCCACGCGCTCGTCGCCGCGCACGCCGCGCTGCAGGACGCGTTCGACGTTCTCCGGCGCGATGCCGGGGCCGTCGTCCTCCACCTGCAGTTCGAGCCCGGCGCGGCGCGCCCCGATCGGCCCCGCGCGGCGCGCGGTCAGCACCACCCGGTGGCCGCACCACTTGAAGGCGTTCTCGAGCAGGTTGCCCAGCAGTTCCATCAGGTCGCCGCGCTCGCCGTGGAAGGCGGCGGCGGGATCAACCTCGAACTCGCACAGCACGTTCTTGTCGGCGTACACCTTCTCCAGGCTGCGCACGATCTCTTCCGCCGCGGGCCCGATCTCCAGCGCGGCGGCGAAGGTGCTGTGGCCGGAGGTCGCCGCGCGCGAGAGCTGGTAGGCGACGATCTGGTCCATCCGCGTGACCTGCTCGTCGACCGCCGCGCGCAGGCGCTCGCCGTCCTCGCCGGACTCCAACTGGTTGCGCAGCACGGCCAGCGGGGTCTTGAGCGAATGCGCGAGGTCGCCGAGCGTGTTGCGGTAGCGCGTGCGCTGCCAGCGCTCGCTCTCGATGAAGCCGTTGAGGGTGCCGGCCAGTCCCTCGAGTTCGCGCGGGTAATGCCCGGGCAGGGCCTCGATCTCGCCGCGCTCGACCCTGCCGAGGTCGCGCTCGACGCGACGCAGCGGCGTCAGGCTCCAGCGCAGCACGCCCAACTGCACCGCCAGCAGCAGCAGGCCGAGCACCACCACCCAGGTCCACAGCGTGCGCCGGAACACCTGCATCTGGCGCTCCAGCGCGCTCTCGTGCTCGGCGATGTGGAAGGTCAGGCGCACGCTCTTGCTGCCGTCGCCGTAGGCGTAGTCGACGCCCTGGCTGAACACGTAGACACCGCCGATGTTGGTTTCCACCGGACCGACGAAGCGCGTCTGGTTGGGCTCCAGTTGCACGTCGAAGGGCAGCTTGCGGCCGAGCGCCGAGGGCGACTCCCAGTTGATGCCCTTGCCGGCCACGCCGGCGTACAGCCCCGACTGCGGACGGTCGAACCGCTGGTCGGGCGGGAACTCCGGCAGCACCAGGCGGCCGCTGACGGTGACGTCGGAGCCCGACAGGTAGGACCAGACGTAGCCCTGCAGGCGGTCGCGCAGCTGCTGCAGGCTGGACTCGTAGAACGCCTGGTCGAGCGCGAAGCCGGACAGGCCGAGGAAGGCGGCGAGCGCGATGCTGGCCGCGGCCAGCGAGCGGGTCTGCAGCGACACCGGCTGGCGCACGCGGCGCGCGTGCGGGCGCGGCGCCGGCGCGGCGCCTTCAGCCGGCGCGTCGCGCTCGACGCGCAGGTCGCTGGCGCCGCTGCCGGGTTCCGCGCGCAGCCCCATGCACGCGCTCAGGCCGAGCGCGGGATCGCGAAGCGGTAGCCGCGGCCGCGCACCGTCTCGATCGGCTTGAGCGCGTTCTCCGGGTCGAGCTTCTTGCGCAGGCGCCCGATGAACACCTCGAGCACGTTCGAGTCGCGGTCGAAGTCCTGCTGGTAGATGTGCTCGGTGAGGTCGGCCTTGGACACCAGTTCGCCGGCATGCAGCACGAGGTACTCGAGCACCTTGTACTCGTAGGAGGTCAGTTCCACCGCCGTGCCCTCGACGGTGACCGTCTGCGCGGTGGTGTCCAGCGCGATCGGGCCGCATTCGAGCACCGAGCGCGTCCAGCCCGACGCGCGACGCACCAGCGCGTTGACCCGAGCCAGCAGTTCCTCCACGTGGAAGGGCTTGACGAGGTAGTCGTCGGCGCCGGTCTTGAGGCCCTCGACCTTGTCCTGCCACGAGGAGCGCGCGGTCAAGATCAGGATCGGGAATTTCTTGCCCTCCTTGCGCAGCGCGGTAACCAGGTCCATCCCGCTGAGCTTGGGCAGGCCGAGGTCGATCACGGCGATGTCGACCGGCATCTCCTTGCCGAGGTAGAGGCCCTCCTCGCCGTCACCGGCCACGTCGACCGCGAAACCTTCGCGCTTGAGGCGCGCGGCGAGCGTCTCGCGGAGCGGGGCTTCGTCTTCCACCAGCAGGATGCGCATGGTCGTCCTCTCAGTCTCGGCGTTCGTCGCCGTCATCGTCGTCGGGGGGCGGCGGCGGCGGCGTGCGGTCGTTGGCACGGCCGCTGCCGGCGGCCGGCACCGTCACCACCTGCACCCGGCCCTCGCGGGTCAGCACCTTGATCCTATACACCGAGGCGCGCCCCTGGCGCACCGTCTCGGCGGACAGGATCTTGCCGCCGGTCTCGCGCTGCACGCGGTCGACGGCGTCCTGCAGGCTGATCGCGCGCGGCGCCGCCGCCGGCGCGGCGGACAGCGCGCCGGCCAGCACGACCAGCAGGATCGCGAGCAGGGTCAGGGGCTTGGACATGCGTTCAGGGTCGCGGCGACGGCGTTAATTGTCCCTGAACCCCGCGCCGGGGGCGACCGTGGCTTCACGCTCCACCGACGCAAATCTCTTAAACTTTCAGAACTTCTTGAACGTTTGGAAGCCCCATGACCCTCACGCCCCTGGCCCAGCGCTTCGTCCTGCACTTCGGCGAGATGGGCAGCCGCTGGGGCATCAACCGCACGGTGGGGCAGATCTATGCCGTGCTCTACGTCAGCCAGCGCCCGCTGAACGCCGACGAAATGGCCGAGGCGCTGTCGTTCTCGCGCTCGAACGTGAGCATGGGCCTGAAGGAGCTCGAGTCCTGGCGCCTGGTCCGGCTCGAGCACCAGCCCGGCGACCGGCGCGAGTACTACCGCGCGCCCGACGACGTATGGGCGATCTTCCGCACGCTGGCGGAGGAGCGGCGCAAGCGCGAGGTCGACCCCACGTTGTCGATGCTGCGTGATGCCCTCCTCGAGACCCCGCAGGGTCCCGAGGATGCACACGCCCAGCGCCGCATGCGCGAAATGCACGATCTCATCGAACTGGTCACCGGCTGGTTCAGCGACGTGCAGCGACTGGATGCCGACACCCTCAAGCGCCTGATGCGGATGGGCGCGCGGGTACAGAAAGTGCTGGAGTTCGGCGACAAGGTGCGGGCCCTGCGGCCCGCGCGCGCGACGAAGGAGTAGCCGACGATGGACCCGATCCTGCTGGCCCGCGCCCAGTTCGGCGCCAACATCACCTTCCACATCCTGTTCCCGACGATCACCATCGCGCTGGGCTGGCTGCTGCTGTTCTTCAAGCTGCGGTTCCTGCGCACGCGCGACGAGAAGTGGATGGACGCCTACCGCCTGTGGGTGAAGGTATTCGCGCTCTCCTTCGCGCTCGGCGTGGTCAGCGGGATCACGATGTCGTTCCAGTTCGGCACCAACTGGCCGGGCTTCATGGAGACGGTGGGCAACATCGCGGGCCCGCTGCTGGCCTACGAGGTGCTGACCGCGTTCTTCCTCGAGGCGACCTTCCTCGCCATCATGCTGTTCGGCCGCGAACGCGTGGGCGAGCGCATCCACACCATCGCCACCGTGCTGGTGGCGTTCGGCACCACGATGTCGGCGTTCTGGATCCTGGTGCTCAACAGCTGGATGCAGACCCCGGCCGGCTTCGAGATGCGCGACGGCGTGGCGCACGCCACTGACTGGGGCGCGATCATCTTCAACCCGTCGATGCCGTACCGCCTGAGCCACATGCTGCTGGCCTCGGGCCTGACCGTGGCGTTCCTGGTGGCCGGCATCTCGGCCTGGCAGTGGCTGCGCGGGCAGCGCACGCCGGCGGTCGCCGCGGCGCTGCGCACCGGCGTCTGGCTGGGCGTGGTGCTCGCACCGGCGCAGGCCGTGCTGGGCGACCTGCACGGTCTCAACACCTTCGAACACCAGCCGGCCAAGGTGGCGGCGATCGAGGGCGTGTGGCAGACCGAGCGCGGCGCGCCGCTGCTGCTGTTCGCCATCCCCGACGAGGAAGCGCGCACCAACCACGCGGAAATCGGCATCCCGAAACTGGCCAGCCTGATCCTGACCCACGAATTGGACGGCGAGATCCGCGGGCTGGACGAGTTCAAGGGCGAGCATCCGCCGGTCGCGCCCGTGTTCTGGTCGTTCCGGATCATGGTCGGCATCGGCCTGTTGATGATCGTGCTGTCGGCGTATGCGGCCTGGCGCCTGCGCCGCGGCGGCGAGCTGCCGCGCTGGACCGCGCGCGCGCTGGTGGCGATGTCGTTCTCCGGCTGGGTGGCGACGGTCGCCGGCTGGTACGTGGCCGAGATCGGCCGCCAGCCGTGGCTGGTGCACGGGGTGCTGCGCACGGCCGACGCCGCGTCGGAAGTCCCGGCGGCGATGATCGGCACCACCTTCGTGCTGTACCTGCTGCTGTATGCGCTGCTGATCGGCGCCTACGTGAGCGTGGTGTTCCACCTCGCGAAGAAGGCGGGCTCGCCGGACGCCGCACCGGTCGCGCGGCCGGAGCCGGCCCATGCCTGAGTTGGGCACGCCCGAGGGCTGGCTGCCGGTGGTGTTCCTCGCCCTGATGGGCGTGGCGATCCTGGCCTACGTGGTGCTGGACGGCTTCGACCTCGGCGTCGGCATCCTGCTGCGCGCCGCCCCCGAGGGCGATCGCGACCTGATGGTGGCCTCGATCGGCCCGTTCTGGGACGCCAACGAGACCTGGCTGGTGCTCGGCGTCGGCATCCTGCTGGTCGCCTTTCCGCTGGCGCACGGGCAGATCCTCGGCGCGCTCTACCTGCCGGTCGCGCTGATGCTGATCGGGCTGTCGCTGCGCGGCGTGGCGTTCGAGTTCCGCGTCAAGGCGCGCGCCGAACACAAGCCGGCCTGGGACTTCGCCTTCTTCGGCGGCTCGCTGCTGGCCTCGGTGGCGCAGGGCGTGATGCTGGGCCTGACCATCGTCGGCTTCCGCCACGATGCCGCGACCTGGGCCTTCGCGCTGTTCATCGGCGCCGGCCTCGCGGCCGGTTACGCGCTGCTCGGCGCGACCTGGCTGGTGATGAAGACCCACGGCGCGCTGCAGTTGGCCGCAGTGCGCTGGGCGCAGCAGGCGAAGTGGCTCACCGGCGCGGGCATCGGCGCGGTGTCGCTCGCCACCCCGCTGGTCAGCGAGCGGATCGCCGGCAAGTGGTTCTCGCTGCCCGAGTTCTTCATGCTGCTGCCGATCCCGCTCGCCACCCTGCTGCTGTTCTTCATCCTGTGGCGCGCGCTCGCCCGCCTGCCGCAGCGCCTGGCCGACGGCAACGAATACGGCGCCTGGGTGCCCTTCGCCTGCGCGGTGGGCATCTTCATCTGCGCCTTCTACGGGCTGGCCTACAGCCTCTTCCCCTACCTCGTGGTCGACCGCACCACGATCTGGGACGCCGCCAGCGCGCCGGAGTCGCTGATGATCATCCTGGTCGGCGCCTGCGTGGTGCTGCCGGTGATCCTCGCCTACACGGTGTTCGCGTGGCGGGTGTTCGGGGGGAAGGCGCGGTTGCTGTCGTATGGGTGAGCGTGGCGCAACGCGGCCGGACAGGGCCCAGGGTATAGGGCCCAGGGCCCAGAAGGTCGTGCGGTGCTTTCCGACTCGTTCGGCACGTTGCAGGGCGCAGTGAGCGCAGCGAATTGCATCCCATGAGTGGCGCTGATTAATCGAAGCTGCTCAAAGCGTTACTACTGCCTTGCGAAGCCGCAATCACCTCCCCATACTGTCCGCCAGCGTCCGCTTCGGCATGGACGCGCCGGATCCGGTATGGAAACCGAGCCCAAAGGAGTTACGCCCGTGACCACCAAGACGCGTACCGCGACGGTCGACGTAGATTCGTTGGTCCGCAAGAGCGTGAAGCCCGGCGTATCCGTGTCTTTCTGGGGAACGATCAAGGTCGATCCCTCGAAGATGCGCGTGTCCCGCAGCGCGGGCGAGCACTCGCTCAGAACGCTGGACGAACTGGTCCAGAAGCGCGCGAAGGCCAAGCCCACGCCTGCCTGACGACAACCATGCAAGGAAGCGGGTTATTGCTGGGGCTGGTTCCGCTGTTCACGGCCGGGTTCCTGTTCGTCGTCACCTGCTTCGCCACTCGCCTTCGAGCGGCCACTGCGGACGGCCAACGACTGTTTTTCATGTGCGCGGCAGCGGGTCTGATCATCGGGGCGATTTCGTTCCCGCTCTTTCGACTCCTCGCGCCAGCGCCCGCGGTCGAATGGCTCGGCAAGCAGTACCCCTTTCCGCCGATCGAGGCGGGCTCACTGACGCTCGCCTTGCTCCTTGGACCGGCCCTCGCTTTCGTCGCGAACGGCCTGCTCTGGCTCTGGTTTCGATTCTCCGGGATGAACCCGAGCCGCCTTCCGCTGTGGAACTGCCTCTTCACCCGGATGGCGAAGCGCGACGGATCACCATTGCAGCAACTGCTCATCGAAGCCATCGAAGAGAACAAGCTGGTGATGTTCAGCCTGACCTCCCGGAAGGTCTACTGCGGCTACGTCATGCGCCTGCCGCCAATCTTCCGCAACGACGACCAGTACATCGAGGTGATCCCGTTGTTCTCGACGGCGCGGGACAAGGACACACTCGAGCTTCTCGACTGGCTGAACTACCCCGCCGTCGCTTACTGGCGGGCGCGGATGTATCGGGACAACCTTCGAACCGTGATATCGGCTCTTGGCGGCCTTCGAGGCGGAACGCCGTCGGATCAGCAGGACGTCCTGATGAGCCTTCTTGCCGAGGCCGAAAAGAAGATCAGCGACTTCGAACGCGAGGATACGGACGGCTACTTCAACGACTTGCGCATCGAAGACTGGGCCAAGGTCATCCCGATCAAGCAGATCGAGTCCGCTTCGGTGTTCGATGAAGACGCCCATCGGCAATGGTTCGCGGGCGCGAGCGCTGCCGCCCCGTGATGATTGGCAGCGCCGCTGCCACTCGACCACCGTTTCGAGCGACGTAGGTTGCAATGAGCGCCGCGAATTGCACCGGCTTCGATGGTAGCGGTGCAATTCGCTACGCTCATTGCACCCTACACGCTACACGCTTCCCACAAAACAAGGGGCGCCGAAGCGCCCCGGGGGGCTCCTACCGGGCGGACGGAGCCGCCTTTCAGAGCCGACGCCACGGTAACGCCGGCCGACATCGCGATCAAGCGAACCGGCTGCACCGTTCAGGCTCCCCACCACCGCTCGCCGTCGCGCCGCGCGCGGCCGAGTGCGGTGAGGGTGTCGAGCAGTTGCGGGAGGCGGTCGCGCCAGCGGCCGCGGGCGGTGAAGCGGGCGGCGATGTCGTCGAGGGACAGGGGGCTGCGGGTGGCGGCGAGCACGTCGGCCACCGCGCGGGCCTGTTCGGGGGCGGTCTTGGGCCAGGGCAGGCGATCGCCGACGGCGCCGGACGATGCGCCCGCGGTGCCGTCGCCCTCGCCGGCAGACGCTGTGGCGGTGCCTCGCCGCCCGGCCTTGCCGGACTTCACCACGCCGCCCCGCTTTGTGGGAGCGGCGCGTGCGCCGCGATGCTCTTCACCCTTGCCTGCCTCTCCATCTTCCTCGGACTCAGCCATCGGCAACGGGTCCTGCACCGCCGCCCGCTCGGTGGCCTGGGGATTCTGGAATTCCGGCCGCAGCCAGCGCACGATCCCGCGCGCTTCCTCCGCCGCACGCTCGGCATTCAGCGCGACGAGGCGAGAGAGCAGTTCTTCCTCGGCCTCGGCCTGCTCGGCGGGCTTCTCGGGCCACGGCGTGGTGGCGCCCGGCTTGCCGACCAGCCGCTCGCCGAGGTCCTCCCAGCCGTAGGCGGCGAACACCGCGCGGTCGAGGTCGTCGTGCAGTTCGCGCAGGACGGAGACGAGGCCCTGGTCGTGGATCACCTTGTCCTTGGCGGTGAGGGGCTCGGCGCGGCGAAGTTTCTCCAGAACGTTGTAGAGGCCCGTCAGGTCGATGTCTGGATGCTTCGCGGATACCGTTTTGCGGTGCGCATCGATGTGCTCAGCGAACACCGCGATCCGGTCGCTAAGGCCGTTGTCCGCACTCGGCGCAGGAAATGGATACGGCAGGAAGCACTGGACATTCCTCCAGCGCGGTCGATCTTCAAGTGTCGAGCCGGCGATGAATGACCACAGGGCATGGACCCGAGACGACAGCGCGCCGAGCACCGTGAGATCGTCGCTACACACCGCGTAGATGCTGTGGTCTGGGCAGAATGGAGTCGTCTGCAACGCGAACACTCGATGCTTCGCGGTCTCAGGCGTGAGGATCACCTTCGGCAATGCCAGCCAAGCACGCCTAAGGGCTCCGCGAGCCTCGCCAAACTGCCACCACCGCTCGCGGTAGCTCCTGCGATTGTTCTCGTCGCGCTCGGGCTTCACCCGCACCAGCAGCCATTGGTAGAGCGACGGGTAGCGCTCGCGCGCCTGCTGCTCATCGAGGCCGAACAAATCGATGACAAAGCAGTCCTCACCGCCCTGCATCATGTCGCGGGCATTACGGTGCGGCTTGATGACTTCGGGCAGCTGGTCCATGTCGAAGCCCAGGTCGCTCAAGTCGTTGGCGATCAGGCGGAAGCCCTTGCCGACTAGGTTCATGCCCTGGAAGCTCAACCCGTCATTGGCGCGCAGCGGCACAGCGGCACCGACGCGCGCTCCTACGGTCAAGTCAGCGTGGATCTCGCCCCGTCGATGCGCCAGCGTCACGCCGACCTCGCCATCGCCGAGCGGCGTTTCGTCGACCAAGGTCATCAGATCGCCATCGCGCACGATGCCACTTGCGATCGTCATGGCGATTCGCACAGCAGCCCCATCCGCGCTGTCAACCCACGGATGATCCGGGATCGCCAGCTTGAGGCAGATCGGCGGCTTGGCCGTCAGATGCCGCTGCGTGACCTGGCGGTTGAAGGTCTGGCGCAGGCTGTTGGTGGTGATGAGCCCGAAGGCGCGAAGCGCGCCGTGGCGCGTCAGCTCGGCGGCGTGGTCCCACCAGTACATCACGAAGTCCGCGTTGTCCGGCACGTCGACCCATGCGCCGCGCAGCGCCTCGACGTAGCCATCGCCCAGCGCGATGCGCATGCGCTTGTTGCCGATGAACGGCGGATTCCCCACCACGAATTCCGCCGCCGGCCACTCCGCCTTGCGCGGATTCACATAGCGCTCCACCGGCACCCGCGCGCTGTCGTCGGGGATCGGCTCGCCGGTGACGGGCGAGGGCTTCATCGTCTTGCCGTCCCAGCGCGTGACGGGCTTGCCGTGTTCGTCGGTGACGTACTCGATGCGGTCCCAGGCCAGCACGGCGTCGCGGCATTCGATGTTGCGGAAGTCGCGCAGCACGGGCTCGGGCGGGTTGACGTTGCCGCGGGTGCGGTAGTGCCACTGGAGGTAACCGATCCAGAGCACCATCTCGGCGATGGCGGCGGCGCGCGGGTTGACCTCGATGCCGAGCAACTGGTGTGGGTCGACGGTTTCGCCGCCGAAGGGGTCGGCGCGGCCGCCTTCCAGCGCGAGGCCCTGCTGGCGCTGCTTCGCGCTGCGGCGCTCGGGGTCGAGGTCGTCGAAGGTGTTGAGCACCTCGCCTTCGAGGCGCTTCAAGTGCTCCAGCGTCACGTAGAGGAAGTTGCCGCTGCCGCAGGCCGGGTCGAGCACGCGCACGGCGCACAGCGCGCGGTGGAAGTCCTTGAGCGCGGCCAGGGCGCCGTCGAGGTCGTCCTCGCGGGCCAGGGTGAGCGCGGCGGCCTTGGCATCGGCCCAGTCCTCGCGCAGGGGTTCGATCACGGTCGGCAGGACCAGCCGCTCGACATAGGCGCGCGGGGTGTAGTGCGCGCCCAGCGCGTGGCGCTCGTCCGGGTCGAGCGCGCGCTCCAGCAGGGTGCCGAAGATGGCGGGCTCGACCTCGCTCCACTGCGCCTTGGCCGCGTCGATGAGCAGCACGATCTGCGCGCGGGTGAGCGGCAGCACGTCGGGCTGCTTGAACAGCTTGCCGTTGAAGCGCAGCACGGGCACGGCGAGCGACACCGAAAAGCCGCCGGAATCCATCTCGCGCCACAGTGCGGACACCATGCGCATGGCGGTGGCGGGGTCGTCGACGTGCTTCTCCAGCAAGGCGCGGAAGCCGTCCTTGGGCAGCAGGCCGATGTCCTCGGCGAAGAAGGTGAACAGACAGCGGCTCAGGAACGCGGCCACGGCTTCGGCGGGATGGCCGGCGCTTTCCAGCGACTTCGCCACCTCGGCCAGCCTTGCGGCGATCTCGCGCGTGACCTTGGCGCTGCGGCGCGTGGGGTCGAGCGACAGCGGATCGGTCCACACCCCGGCGAGGCGCTCGCGGATCGCCGGGTCGCGCAGGGCGTCCAGCGGGATGCGGTGCGAGCGCGGGTCGGGGAACGGCACGTAGGTCGCGCCGGAGCGCGAGAACTCCGCGTAGAGTTCGATCACACGGCCGACGTCGACCACGATCAGGAACGGCGGGCGGCCTTCGTCGGCCGGCAGGGCGCGGGCGTAGGCTTCCGCCTGGCTGCGCGCGCGCAGCAGGGCGTCGTCGAAACCCTTGGCGGCCTCCGGGCCCTTGATGCGCTTGCACTCGCAGACGAAGGCGCCGCGGCGATAGAGATCGATGCGGCCCGACGACGTGCTGCCGTCGCCGTGGCGGAAGGTCACCCCGCGCTCGAAGACGTAGGCGTTGTCGCGGTGCTCGGCGCCGGCGGGCTCGGGGCGCGGCAGGCCCAGAAGTTCCGTCAGTTCGGTCAGGAACAGCTGATAGTTCGCCAGTTCATTCCCGGTGGCCTTCGACCAGCGGGCGATGAAGGCGTCGGTGCGGTCGGGCGTTCCGTGCATGGGGGGTGGCGTTCCGGCGGTACCGCTTACCCTAGCAACTCTCGCGGCACTGCGGCGAGGGCGGAGGGGACGGTCGCGAGCGTTGCTCGCTCCCACAACGCCCACTGCGGACGAAGGATACGACGCGGCCACCCCGACCGCACATGCACTGTGGGAGCGCTGCGTGCAGCGCGATGGGGGGTGCTGCAAGCGCGAAAAGCTCGCGGCGCACGCGCCGCTCCCACAACCGCATCGCCCCGCGGGGCACGCGCCGATGTTGCAACGGCATGAACTCGCGGCGCACGCGCCGCTCCCACAACAGCGCGCGGAACATGAGCGCATCGCCACGGCGGGACGCCTTCCCTGTCGAAGCAGGGCTCCCCCGCATCTGGAGGCGGCGATTGCCGCAGTCCGGGACCGGCCTGGCGATTTTCCGGTCGTCGTGGCGATACGGTCGAAGGATACGATGCGGCGACCCATACCGCACATGCACTGTGGGAGCGCTGCGTGCAGCGCGATGGGGGGTGCTGCAAGCGCGAAAAGCTCGCGGCGCACGCGCCGCTCCCACAACAGCGCGGCGCGCGAGACGACCGGGCGGTGCAGTTCGATGCGCTCGCTGCACCCTCCCGTGATGCACGGCGCGAGCGCATCGCCACGGCGGGACGCCTTCCCTGTCGAAGCAGGGCTCCCCCGCATCTGGAGACGGCGACAGCCGCAGTCCGGGACCGGCCTGGCGATTTTCCGGTCGTCGTGGAGATGCTTCGCAAGAATGCCTGATTCGGACTCGATGAGCACCAGCCTGAGGTCCCCATCAGACTCACAGCCGAATCGTCCTAAGCCATGCCCTGCGTGCAAATCTGAACGCGCCAACCACCAGCAGGGCATGCGGTTTGGATCAAGGCGGGCAGACGCCGCGCGTCTCGAAACCTTCAGAAAACACGATGAAGGGGTTGCACTGCCCGTTCGAACACGGGTCGCCGACTGGAATAGCCGCCACTGGGTACTCGACATCGTCGCACGTTCCGTCGCGATCCGAGTCGGTCGCGTCGATCCGCGTACCGAGCAGAACTTCCTGACCATCGATCAAGGCGTCGTTGTCCGAGTGAACGGCGGGATAGGCGTACCCGATCACAACGGGCGTGCCCGACGGATAGTTCGCGGTGTAGCCCTGCCCCTCGAAGCTGGCACGCTGGCGCTCCAGGAAGATGGCGCAGTCGTCTCGCGCCAGGTTGCACTTCCGATACAGCGCTTCGGCGCCCGCGGGTATACAGGTTGGCTCGGGCGTACAGCGCTGGTAAACGTAACCCTGCAGTCCGCGGTAGGTGTAGCCATCGTTGAGCGCCGATGTGACCTCGGCGGAAGAAGTCATCAAGAGGAAGTCGCGATTCCGGAAGTCGCAGCCGGGCCCGGGCGTACAGCCCGGTGGGATGTGCCGTATACGATCGAGCCAGTACAGAGGGATCAGGGGCGGGTGACCAGGATCGACCCGGTACTCGGTCGTCAGGACATAGATGTCGGCACGCGGCGCTGCCGGCGGGGACGCCATCGGAAACGCGGGATAGCCTCGCACCATTGCGCCCTGAGGCCGCCAGTCGCCGTCATTCACGCGACCGTCGATCAGCCCCTGTGGCCCACCGAGCCCCTTCACCATCAGCGCCGCAGCGGCCTGCGGCACAGTGACATACGCCCAGTCGGTCGCCAGTTCGCTGTATAGCGCGAAGAGCGGCGTGAGCCGATTGCGCATCAGCGTCGCACGCGAGCTACCCAACATGGCGCGGACGGACCCCTCAGCGATCACTCTGCCATAGCCGAAACGCGAGTCCCAAGCATTCAGTCCCGGAGGCACCCCGCCGGCGATCAGTGCATCGCGAACGCCCAGTGCATCGCTTGTCGTCTCGGGATCGCCCGGCATGACCAGCGGATTGACTGATCGCAGGATGCCGGCGATGCCGGCGACGAGCGGCGCCGACATGGAGGTCCCGGTGCAAACGCCGCGACCGTCACCGATCGCCGAGCCGAAGCTGTCGCCGCACTGGACCGTGCTATTCCAGTTCGCGCCCGGGTAGGTCAAGGAAAACACGTTGCGCGCCTGCGCAACCAGTCCCTGCTTGGGCTCGGACGTGGTCTGCGAGAAGTTAGAACCGCACTCGGCGTTAGGAAGTGCCGGCGGACTGAATACGGGGCACCCACCATTGGTGTTGGGCAGGTCGGTACGGTTTTCCCAGAACGTCGCATTGTCTTCGTTCAAGCCACCGACCGCAACGACACGCGAGTCGCGAGCGGGCCAGTTCAGCGTGGTTTTGTTGTTCCCGGAGGACGCGACGATCAACACGCCGTTGGTCGCCGCGTATTGAAGCGCAACGCACTCCGGCTGCGTGCTTTGGGGCGTGCAGTCGATAGCAAGTGCAGCACGTGGGACTCCGAAACTTCCATTGACGACCTGAGCCCCGTTGTCAATCAGGTAGGTGAGCGCTTGCGTAATCGCGAAAAGAACTGGCGAAGGCGCTACAAGGCCGGAGAGCCGATCGCAGACGTCAATGCTATTGCGCGTCATCGCAATGCCGCAGTTCCTGCAGGCACCTACCGTTCCGTCGCTGTTCGCGTGATTCGCACCGATCAACCCTGCCACATGCGAACCATGTCCAGCGAACGAAGGTCGGATGAATCCCGTCCGGTTTGGATCGCAGGGATTCGCCTGCTCCTGCGGTGGCGGAATTGTCACGGCGATCGGCTGGCGTTCGTCCACGTCAAAGTCGATGACGTCCGGCTGAAGCGGCCCCGGCTGCCCGCGATAGCGACCGTTATCCAACGAGTATGCGGTCAGCCAATTGCCGCCGGTAAGGACGTTTCCAGGACCTACCGATACCAAATCGGGATGGGTCACCGCGAGCCCGTTGTCCAAGACGCCTATCAGGCTCCAACCGCCGGCCAGCGCCCATGCGCCGGGCAAGGACATCGCGCTCACCCACGACTGGGCGCCACCAGTTGTGTCCGCTGGAGATGCTGCGGAGGTCCCTGCAGGGACAGGCGATTCGAATGGAAGCGGTTCGTGGGCGCTCAAGACATTCGGATCGGAGCGCAGCGCAGCAAGTGCGCTGCCTATGTTGGCGCTCGGCACGTACCAGACGATGACTGTGCGCTCAAGCAATGCGCGCGGGGAGTTGGGGTTTGCAAGCAGGTAGCCGAGGAACGCGCCTGACGCTCGGACCGGCAATAGGTAGCCGAGCTCCACAGTCTCGCTGGAGGAAAGGCCCAACAACGGGGGCGAAGCACCTGCCGACCAGTTCCACTGCTCAACGACCATTGCAGGGGTCGGCGACTGTGGCGCGGCGCTCAGGGTGATATAGACCGGCTTCGGATCGCTCGCTTGGGCGTTCGCGGACGGCGCGTTACCGACTACCAATGCGAACGAGACAGCCACCATCGAAAGCGAACGAACGATCGACGCGCGCTTCATGGTCCAAAGCCCCCCAACAAGCATGAGAAACGCCAAGATGCCCAGCATCTCAGCGCCAGGACCGGGTATCGATACGGCGCTCACGACGAGCGTCCCGGTAGCGCTGGGGGGATAGAGGACGAATGGCGGCGAGAACTCGCGAATCACCATCCGAACCGCGTACCGCCCGGGCGCAAGCGAACCGACAGGAAACTGCGCCCTTGCAGGTGGGAGCATGCAGAGCAACGGATCGTCGTTTACGCGCCCGTCGATGATGATATCGATGGCAGAGCCAACGCGAACAACATCGACATCATTGGGCCCATCGATGATCAATTCGCAAGCGTTTCGATCGAACGCCACCTCAATCCGATCGCCCGCCACGGGCTGCGTCGGCGTGACGATGATGGGGCGGACGGATTGCGCGGCGCCCCCGAATGTGGTGAACAACAGACCCAGGCCCAAGCAGGCCCACCAGATCGGGTTGCCTGCGCCCGGGCGCCCGGTTGCTCCCGCAGCGCACGTACTTCGTTTGCCGCCCGAAGATGCGGCCGACGTGGAGGTGACACGCACGCACTGCGAATGAGCCCTTTGCATCTCGCTTCTCCTTGCGTCAATGCTCGGGCGCGTCGCGCGCCCAATGGTGCCCGCATGTTGAGGCTACAGAACGCCGACACGAACCCGCAAGTGCGTTGTGGCTCCACATGCAAGGCATGGCTGACCCCGGGACGCGTTCTTTTGGGTGGCCGCGGCTGGCTTTGAGGACAATGCACTCGCGGCACAGGAGATGGCGTCCAGATAACGGCAGCAGCAACGCCTTCACGGGTAGTGATCCCACACCGCCGCTTCCCCGATAACCGCATTCGCCGCAACGGGCGCTACGAACTGCACCCTATGGCAGCGACGGTGGCCGCAACAACGCCGGGAAGCCGAACCAACCACGCCAGTCGACCGCGAAGCGGATCGCGGCGAGCAGCACGGCGGCGACCACGGGCCAGCCGGCGATCGCCGGCAGCATGCCGAGGATGAGGGCGAACTGCAGGGCGATGATGCGCGGGTACGGGGCCATCATCAGCGCCGCGCGCGGCAGGGCGGCGAGTTCGGCGTCGGCGCGGAAGGCACGCAGTTTCCAGGCCTCCTCGGCCACCATCACGGCGAGCGTGGCGAGCCCGATGGCGGTCGCCCAGCCGGCGAAGGCGCCGTCGAAGACGAAGGTGATGAAGGCGAGGTGCGCGGCGCAGAACAGGCCGTAGTGCACGACGAAGAAGCCGGGCAGGATCCAGTGCTGCACGCGGGCGCTGTTGTGCAGCAGTTCGGCCACCCGTTCGGGCGCCTCGTCGCTGTGCGCCAGCGTGGCGGCGAGCTTCGGATCGGGCAGCAGGGTCTTCGACCCCCGCATCCGCGGCAGCCAGAACAGGCCGATCAGCACGTTCTCGATCCAGTACAGGCCGATCACGCTGGCCACCGGCCAATCGAACACCAGCACGCCGGCCAGCGGCAGCAGGGCCGTGCCCAGCGCGAGCGGCAACGGCGGGCGCCGATGCAGCCGCGTGAGCGCGGGGTACTTCGCCAGCCCGTCGATCTTCGCCATCGTCGCCATCCACGCGGATCCGTCGCCGCGCGCGCATTCTGCCAGCGAAGCGCGGTGACCCATCGCTCACCGTAGGGTGCAATGAGCGCAGCGAATTGCACCGCCCCGAACGTCGCGGTGCAATTCGCTGCGCTCATTGCACCCTACGCGAACCGGTACGACGGCCTCTGGGCGATCAGGGCGCGGTGAGCAGGCGGTCGCGCAGCGCGGCGTAGTCGGCCGCCAGCGACTGCGCGTGCGCGGGTCGCTCCAGCATCGCGGCCAGCGCCGCGGGCGGCGCGACCGCATGGCCGACCAGGGGCTCGACCACGGTCTCGAACTTCGCCGGATGCGCGGTGGCGACCACCGCCCAGTCGCGATCGTCGCCGGCGCGCCGGAGGCGCTCCAGCACCTCGACGGCGCAGGCGGTGTGCGGGCACCAGACCTGCGCATACCGCGCCTCGCCATCGGCGATGCGTGCGCGGATGGTCTCGTCGTCCACCCACTGTGCCGACACCGCGTGCGACAGGTCCGCATGTGCGGGGAACAGCCAGCGCAGGCGCTCGGCGTTGCTGGGGTTGCCGACGTCCATCGCATTGGCGAGCGTGGCGAGGCTCTCGCGCGCCTCGTACACGCCGCTGGCGAGGAAGTCGGCCAGCACGCGGTTGGCATTGCTGGCCAGCACGATGTCGCCGATCGGCAGCCCGACGGCGCGCGCGAGGACGGCGGCGAAGGCGTTGCCGAGGTTGCCGGTCGGCACGACGAGGTTCAGCGGCGCACGACCCGCACGCGCGTGGCGCAGCGCCGCGGCCGCGTAGTAGCCCATCTGCGGCAGCAGGCGGCCGAGGCTGATGCTGTTGGCCGAGGCCAGAGGCCGGCGCGCGCGCAGTTCGGCGTCGCCGAAGGCCTGCTTGACCAGGCGCTGGCAGTCGTCGAAGGAACCCGACACCTTGAATGCGGCGACGTTGTCGCCGAAGCAGCCCAGTTGGTGCGCCTGGCGCGGCGACACGCGGCCGTCGGGATACAGGATGGCCACGCGCACGCCGGGCTGGCGATGGAAGGCCGCGCCGACCGCGCTGCCGGTGTCGCCGCTGGTGGCGACCAGCACGGTGACCTCGGGCGCGCCGGGTTCACGCAGCGCGCCCATCGCCGCGGCGAGGAAGCGCGCGCCGAAGTCCTTGAACGCGGCGGTCGGGCCGTGGAAGAGCTCCAGCACGAAGGAGCGCCCGTCGGGCAGCGCCACCAGCGGCGCATCGAAGGCGTACGCGTGCGCGCACAGCGCGGGCAGCGACGCGGCGAGGCGATCGCCGGCGAAGAACGGTTCGAGCAGGACCTCGGCGATCGCGGGCAGGTCGGTCGCGCGCTCGAAGGCGGCGAGGTCGAGGCGCGGCAGCGCCTGCGGCACGTAGAGGCCGCCGTCGGGCGCCAGTCCGGCGAGGATCGCATCCGACAGCGAGGTCGGCGGCACGCCGCCGCGGGTGCTGATGACGTTCATGCGCGCGACACCACGCGCGCGCACGGCGCGTCCACGGGACCGACCACCGGGTCGCTGTCCAGCCCGGCGGCGGCGAAGGCGGCCTGCATCGGCGCGAGCGCCGCGCGCGCGGCGGCCTCGCCGTCGAACCAGCCGAACACACTGGGACCCGCGCCGGAGATCGAGGCACCCAGCGCACCGGCATCCAGCGCGGCCTGCTTGACCGCGGCGAAGCCCGGCACCAGCGGCGCGCGGCGCGGTTCGACCAGCACGTCGGACAGCCCGGCGCGGATCAGGTCGAGGTCGTCGCGGTAGCAGCCGGCCAGCACCAGGGCGAGGTTGGCGCTCTGCGGCACGAAGTCGCCGATCGCATACGCGCCGCGCAGGGCTTCGCGCGCGCGGCGCGTCTCGACCACGCAGTGCGGATGCACCAGCGCACACCACAGGCGCCGCGGCACCGGCACCTTGACCAGGCGATCGGCGGTGGCGAGCACCAGCCCGCCGAGCAGTTGCGGGCCGATGTTGTCACCGTGCCTGCCGCCGCTGGCCGCGCTTTCGCCGTCGAGCGCGAACGGATACAGCGCGTCGATCGCCAGCGGCGCATCGAGCAGGGCATTCGCCGCCACCAGGGCCGCGCTGGCCGAGGCCGCGCTGCCGCCCATGCCGGAGCCGAGCGCGATGCCCTTGTCGATCTCGAGCGCGATGCCGAACGGCAGGTCCAGCGCGCGGTGCAGTCCCGCCACGGCGCGCGCGGCGGTGTTGCGCTCGACGTCGCGCGGCAGGTCGGTGACGGTGCCGCGGATCGCATCGACGCGCACCTCGCGGGCGTCGATGCGCCGTGCGGTGACCGTGTCGCCCGGCCCGGCCAGCGCGTGGCCGAGGATGTCGAAGCCGACGCCGACGTTGCCGACGGAGGCGGGGGCGAAGGCGGTGGCGGTGTGGGTGGTCATCGGCGGCCGTGTGACCTCGTCGCAGGCCCGGTCGCGCTGCACGCAGCGCTCCTACAGTCCTCGACATCATCGCGGCGCGGGTTCACCGCGGCGCCCTGTAGGAGCGCTGCGTGCAGCGCGACCACAGCACCACGCCGTACATCGAGGACCATCACACCCGCGCCCCTAGCGACTGCGCCACCCGCAGCAGGTCGGCGAACACGCCGGCCGCAGTCACCTCGGGCCCGGCGCCGGGGCCCTGCACCACCAGCGGGTTGTCGCGGTAGCGCGCGGTGGTGAACTGCACGATGTTGTCGGTCAGGCGGATGTGGGCGAAGGCGTGGTCGGCCGGCAGTTCGGTCAGGCCGACGGTGGCCGCCCCCGAATGGTCGAGCCGCGCGACGTAGCGCAGCACGTGGCCACGCGCCGCGGCCGCCGCGTGGCGCAGCTTCATCGGCGCGTCCATCAGCGGCAGGTGCTGCAGGAACTGCTCGCGCGTGGCGCCCTGCAGTTCCTCCGGCACCAGGCTTTCGACACGCACGTCGGCGAGGTCCATCGAGAGGCCCATCTCGCGCGCGAGGATGACCAGCTTGCGCGCCACGTCGGTGCCGCTGAGGTCGTCGCGCGGATCGGGTTCCGTGTAGCCGGCCGCACGCGCGGCCTCGACCAGGGCCGAGAACGGCTGGCTGCCGTCGAAGCGGTTGAACAGCCAGGCCAGCGTGCCGCTGAGGATGCCCTCGACGGCGAGCACCTCGTCGCCGGTGTCGAGCAGGTCGCGCAGGGTGGTGATGATCGGCAGCCCCGCGCCGACCGTGGCCTCGTAGCGGAAGCGCGTGCCGCGCGCGGCGCAGGCCTCGCAGATCGCGCGCCAGCGCGCCTGCGGACCGGCCCCGGCCTGCTTGTTCGGCGTGATCACGTGGATGCCGCGCGCAAGCCATCCGGAATAGCGGTCGGCGACCTGCGAGGACGCCGAGCAGTCGACGATCACCGCGTGCGGCAGGTGCTCGGCGTGCACGTGGTCGGCGAGGCGATCGAAATCGGCGGCCTCGGGCGAGGCGTCGAGGCGCGCCTTCCAGCCATCGAGGTCGACCGCCGGCTCGGCCAGCAGCAGGCGCCGGCTGTCGCCGATCGCGCGCACGCGCAGGTCGAGGTTGGCCTCGCGCTTGAGGCGCGCCGCCGCGGCCTGCAACTGGCTGAGCAGGGCGCGACCGACCTGGCCGGGCCCCACCACGCCGATCGACAGGGTCAACGCGGACAGGTAGAAGGCGGCATGCACCGCGCGCAGTGCGCGCGCCGCCTGGCGGCCGTCGATCGCCACCGAGATGTTGCGCTCCGAAGCGCCCTGCGCGATCGCGCGCACGTTGATGCCGGAGCGCGCCAGGGCGTCGAACAGCCGCGCCGCGATGCCGGGCGTGCCCGCCATGCCTTCGCCGACCACCGCCATCACGCTGATGCCGGGCTCGGCGCCGACGCGCTGGATCTGCCCGCGACCGAGTTCACGGGCGTAGGCGTCTTCCAGCACCGCGACCGCACGCTGTGCGTGGGCCCCCTCGACCACGCAGCAGATCGAATGCTCGGACGAGCCCTGCGAGATCATCACCACCGAGATGCCGGCGCGGTGCAGGGCGGCGAACACGCGCTCGGCAGTGCCCGGCACACCGATCATCCCGGCGCCCTCGACGCTGACCATGGCCAGCCCGCCGATCGCGGTGATGCCCTTGACCGGCGGGTCCTTGGCCGCGCTGGCGGCGATCAGGCTGCCGGGATGCTCGGGCCTGAAGGTATTGCGGATGCGCAGCGGGATGTTGCGCGCGATCGCCGGCTGCATGGTCTGCGGATGGATCACCTTGGCGCCGAAGTAGGCCAGCTCGCAGGCCTCGGCGTAGGTCAGTTCGGGTACCAGCACGGCTTCGGGCACCAGCCGCGGGTCGGCGCTGAGCACGCCGTCGACGTCGGTCCAGATGTGGACCTCGGCGGCGCCGAACAGCGCGCCGAAGATCGCGGCGGAGTAGTCGCTGCCGTTGCGGCCGAGGGTGGTCGCGCGGCCGGCGGCGTCGCGCGCCACGAAGCCGGTGATCACCACCCGCGACCCGGGATGCGCCGTGCGCCACTGTGCCAGACGCGCGGCGGACTGCTCCCATTCGACCACCGCGCCCAGTTCCTCATGGCGCACGACGAGCACGTCGCGGGCGTCCAGCACCTCGCAGCGGTCGCCGAGTTCGCGGAAGTAGGCGCCCAGCAGGGCCGCCGAAAACACCTCGCCGAGTCCGTGGATGTAGGCCAGCGCCTCGGGCGAGGGCGCGCCGAGCAGGTCCAGCGCGTGCAGCAGGTCGCGCAGGTGGGCGAAGTCGTTCTCCAGTTTCTCCACCGTCGGGCCCTGGTGGCCGCTGAGCAGGGTCCGCGCCGCCTCGAGGTGCTTGCGCTCGAGATCGAGACAGGCGTTGCTCCAGCCCGGGTCGCGCGCAGCGGCCAGGCCGGCGAGGCGGATCAGCGCGTCGGTAACGCCGGACATGGCCGACACCACCACCACCTGGACACCGTCGTCCCGCGCCCGCAGGATGTTCGCGACGTGCTTCATGCGCTCGGCCGTGGCCACGCTGGTGCCACCGAACTTGTGGGCCACCGCGGTGCGCGGCCGGGCCCCGGTTTGCAGCGCGCTGTCGCTCATGCATCCCCCTCGGGGCCCCTGCGGCGACGGCGGCGGGGCGATGGCCCCGACGCGTGCCGGTCGCGGGGCCCGGTGTCTGGTCGGTCGGCGGACCGGGCGCGCTTGCGCACGGCGGCCGCGGCGTCGGCCCGCGCCAGCGGCGTGGACACGACGTTCACGCCCGACTTCACCGCAGTGCAACATGCCGTGTCAAGCCGATCGGGTGCGGACCCGGTCAATCGAGGCGCTTGCGGAAGCGCAGCACCGCGATCGTCATCATGACCAGGGTGAAGGCGCCGAGCGCCGCGGCGTCGGGCCACAGGTCGAGCAGGCTGGCGTCACGCAGCATGATGCCGCGGATGAGGCGGATGAAGTGGGTCAGCGGCAGGACTTCCGCCAGCCACTGCGCCGGCACCGGCATGCCGGCGAAGGGGAACATGAAGCCCGACAGCAGGATCTGCGGCAGGAAGGTGAAGAACGCGAGCTGCATCGACTGGAACTGGGTCCGGGCCAGCGTCGACAGCAGCACGCCGAGGCTCAGCGCGGCCACGATGTAGATGATGGCCGCGGCGTAGACGTCGACCAGCGCGCCGCGCACCGGCACCTCGAAGATCGCGATGCCGAGCGCGAGCACCACGGTCACCTGCACCAGGCCGATGCCGACGAAGGGCACCACCTTGCCCACGATCAGCTCCACCGGGCGCACCGGGGTGGTGATCAGCAGTTCCAGGTTGCCGCGCTCGCGCTCGCGCACGATGGCGACCGCGGTGAACAGGGTCATGGTCATGGTCAGGATCACGCCGATCAGGCCCGGCACCGTGTTCACCGCCGAGCGCCGCTCGGGGTTGTACAGGCGCAGCAGTTCGGCGGCCGGCGCTGCGCGGCCGGGCAGCGGCACCGCGGCCAGTTGCGCGGCGGCGCTGGCCACGGTGGGGTCGGAACCGTCGACCACGATCTGGAACGCGGGCGACTCGCCGCGCGCCAGACGGCGGTCGTAATCGGCGGGCACCACCACCGCGAGGCTGATCCGCCCGTGGCGCATCGCCTCCGCCACCGCTGCCGGCGTCGGCAGGTGCAGGCGCAGGTCCATCACCTGCGCATGCGCGAGTTCCTGCACCAGCGCGCGCGAGGCGGCGCTGCCGGCCTGGTCGACCACCGCCGCGCCGAGGTGGCGCACGTCCATGTTGATCGCGAAGCCGAACAACAGCAGTTGCAGGGTCGGGATGCCGATGATCATCGCGAACGTGAGCCGGTCGCGGCGCAACTGGCGCAGTTCCTTGGCCACGATCGCGGCCAGCCGGCGCAGGGCGTTCATACGTCGCCGCGCGCGCTGGCGCGGGTGGCGGCGACGAACACGTCCTCGAGGTTGGCC
>JAJTHZ010000112.1 GCA_021299185.1 Lysobacteraceae bacterium
GACTCCTCAGGGACTTGCGTGGGCGACGATGCGCTGCGCGAGGCGCTGCGGCTGCGCCAGCATCGGCGCGTGCCCGCCTTCGAGCCATTCCAGCACGGTGCCGGGGGCGGCGGCCACCATGCGCTGCTGCAGCGCCGGGCCGACCGCGCGGTCGGCACGCGTGCCGAGGTAGACCCGCGGCACGCGGCCGAAGCGTTCGTCGCTCAAGGCCACGGGAGTGGCCAGCGGCGGCACGGGTTCGGGCCGGTGGCGCGCCACGAGGCGCGCGGCGGCGTCGGCGCCGCAGTCGGCGCAGAACACCGCGACCCGCCCGGCCGCGTCGATGCTGGCCGGCGAATAGCGCGCCGGATCGTCCTGCCGCCAGTGGCGGCCGACCTCGCTCTCGGTGTCGGTCTGCGAGAGCGCGTACAGGCTCTCGCCGCTGCGCGGCAGGTAGCCCGCGACGTAGACCAGGCGCGCGATGCGTTCCGGCGCGCGCTCGGCGACGGCCGAGATCACGATCCCGCCCATGCTGTGGCCGACCAGCACCACGCGGCCGTCGGCCGGCAACGCGCGCAGCACGGCGTCGACATAGGCATCGAGGCTGGCCGCCTCGGGCGGCGTCGGGTCGTCGCCGTGGGCCGGCAATTCCACCGCGACGGCGTCGAACCCGGCGCGCGCGAGTTCGCGCACCACGCCGTCCCAGGCCCAGGCGCCCATCCAGGCGCCGTGCACCAGCACGATCCGTGGCGCGGGATCCGGCCGCGTCGCGGCGCAGGCGACCAGCAGCGGCAGTGCGACGCACAGCAGGAGCAGGCCGCGCACGCAGCGCGGGACGATCGAGCGCATATCGCGTTTCATCTCAGCCTCCCAGCGCTTCGACCACGGCACGGGCGGTTTCCTCGCCCGAGAAGTTCTGCTGGCCGGTGACCAGGTTCCCGTCGCGCACCGCGAAGCCGCGCCAGCGGCCGGCCTGGATGTAATTGGCGCCCAGTGCCTTCAGCCGGTCCTCGATCCGCCACGGCATCAGGTGGCGGTCGCGCGGCAGCAGGCCCGCGGCCCACACGGCCTCGTCGGCGAAGTCCTCTTCCACGTTGGCGAAGCCAGTGACGGTGCGACCGCGCACCAGCGGCTGGCCGTCCGGGCCGCGCGCGAAGGCGAGCACGGCGGTGCCATGGCACAGCGCGCAGGCGATGCGGCCGTCGGCGAGGAAGGCCTCGAAGCTGCGGTGCAGGGCGGTCTCCGCTTCGAAGGCGAACATCGGCGCCTGGCCGCCGGCCACCACCAGCGCGTCGTAGTCGGTCGGCGACAGCGCCGCCAGCGGGCGCGTGTCCTCGACCAGGGCGCGTAGCGCAGGCGTGTGGATGAAGCCGCGGCTGATCAGGTCGGACGCCGAGTAACCGCTGGGATCATCGGGGTGGCTCATCGCGTCGCCCTCGCAGCGGCCGCCGCGCGGGCTGTACACATCGACCTGATAGCCTTTTTCGGTGAACACGTACCAGGGGTGGGTCAGTTCCGACCACCAGAAACCCACCGGCCAGCCGGTGACGCTGGACGTGGCGGGGTTGGCGATCACCAGCGCGATGCGCTTGGCCGCGTCGCGGTGGACGATGTTGGGGTCTTCCAGGCTCATCGGCGGCTCCGGGGTGGCGCGCCGCAGTCTGGACGGGTCGGTGGCGGCGATAAACCGCGCGCGCCGGGATTCTGTGTTGACGCGAAAGGCAACAATCGATGACGCTGGAGCAACTGCGGTTCCTGGTGCGCGTGGTGCAGGCCGGCAGCTTCACCCGTGCGGCGGAGGTGCTCGGCACGCGCAAGAGCCACGTCAGCCGGGTGATCGCGCAACTCGAGACCGACCTCGGCGCCAAACTGATCGAGCGCACCACGCGCCGGCTCGGCACCACCGAGGTCGGGCGCGAGGTGTTCGAGCGCGCGCTGGCCATCCTCGGCGCGGTGGAGGACACCGAACTCGCCGTGCAGCAGGCGCAGGCTGCGCCGCGCGGCGTGCTGCGCCTGACCTGCGGCGTCGAATTCGGCGAACTCGCGGTCGGCGGCTGGGTGCGCGAGTACCTCGCCGCCTTTCCCGAGGCCGCGGTGGATGCCGAATACACCGCGCGCGTGGTCGACCTCAGCCACGAGGGGTTCGACCTTGCGATCCGCATCGGGCCGCTGGCGGAATCGCGCCTGGTGGCGCGCCGGCTCGGCGCGCTCGACTACGGGCTGTTCGCCTGTCCGCGCTATCTCGCCGCGCATCCGGCGCCGCAGATGCCGGTGCAACTGGAGCAGCACGCGCTGGTGATGTTCAGCGCCGGCGCGCATCGCCGCGGCTGGGTGCTGGCCGGTCCGGATGGTGGGGAAGTGCGCATCGAGGGGCCCGCGCGCTGGCGGGTCAACCACGGCTTCGCGGTGCGCGATGCGCTGCTGGACAGCCTCGGCATCGGCCTGCTGCCGCTGCTGCTGGCCGCCGACGCCGTGCGCGACGGGCGGCTGGTGCCGGTGCTGCCGGCGTGGCGGCCGGCACCGGCGGACGTGCACGCGGTCTACCTCGGCAACCGCTTCCTGTCGCCCAAGGTGCGCGCCTTCGTCGAGATCGCGCAGCGCCGCTTCCCGGAGGCGGTGGCCGGCGCGGAGGATGCGGTGCGCGCCTGCCTGCCGCGCTGATTTGCGACGGCCCGCGGCGCGGGAAGGCCGCCACGACGGCCCGCATGCAACCCCGTCACTCGTAGCGGCGGTCGAAGCGGATCACCTCACCGTTCGCGCGCACCAGCTCGCGGGCGTAGAACTCCTTGGTCAGGTCGTCGTCGACGAAGCCGCGCACGGTCACGCGCTCGCCGGTATCGAACGACACGATGTTGGGTCCGATGTAGACGTCGATCCGGCCGCTGGCATCCGCGATGCGGAACTCGTCCTCGTCGAGGATGCGTTCGACCGTGCCTTCGATGGTGGCGGTGGTGCCGCGCACCAGGTCGGCGATCGGCGTCGGGGTTTGCGCGGTGGCCACGGCCGCGACGGGCAGGGCCAGAACGGTGGCGATCAGCAGGTGGCGCTTCATGGGATTTCCTCCGTTTCAGTCCAGGGCGATCAGCAGGAGCAGGACGAACACGATGCCGCCGGCCAGCAGCCAGCTGCGCGGCAGTCGGATCTCGGTGTCCTGCCGGAGCCAGTCCCCGAGCCTGGGGCGGTCGCGGCGGCTGGACTCGTGTGGATGGATGTCCACGGCCTTGCTCCTCGTTCGGCCCGCGTCATTGCGGGTGGAGCAAGGCTAGGGTGGATTGCTGACGCCGGCCTGACGGCGCGACGCCGGCCGCGTGCGGGGCGCCTCAGTCGGCGGCGGCGCGAAAGCGCAGGCTGAATTCGGCGCCACCCTGTGGCGGATTGCGCGCCTCGACCGCGCCGTCCTGCGAGGCCATCGCCCGCCGCACGATCGAAAGCCCGAGTCCCGCGCCGCCTGGCGCGGCCTGCGGTCCGCGCTGGAACGGCTCGAAGATCGCCTGCTCGTGTCCGGCGGGCAGGCTCGGCCCGTCGTCGCGCACGCGCAGCAGCGGGCTTGGGCCCGCTTCGATGGTGATCGCGCGCCCGCCGTGCAGCACGGCGTTCTCGACCAGGTTGCCCAGCGCGAGTTCGACCGCCGCGGGAGCGGCCCGGGCGGCGGCGCCGCGTGGATCGGCATGCAGCGACAAAGTCGCGCCCTGCACGTGCGCGAACGGCGCGAGCTGGGCGGCGACGCCGGCTGCGATGTCGGCGAGGTCGATCGCCGTCGTGCCTGGCGCTGCGATGTCCGCGGTCGCGGCGGACAGCAGTTGCTGCACGGTGCGCGTCAACGCACGGATGTCGCGTGCCAGCGCGTCGGTGGCGGGACCCGGCGGCAGCGCGTCGATGCGCGCGGCGAGCACGGCCAGCGGGGTGCGCAGGGCGTGCGCGGCCTCCGCGGAACGCCGACGCTCCGCCGACAGCGCGGATTCGAGGCGCTCGAGCGCGCGGCCCAGCGCGTCGACCAGGTCGGCGACTTCATCGGGCACGGTGCCGCCCGTCGGCGGTGCCGGATTCGCCGCGCCGGGGTGCAAGGCGCGCGCCCAGGCGGCGGCGGCCATGACCGGTGCCATGGCCCGTCGGACCAGCGTGGCGCTGGTGCCGATCAGCAGCAGCACCACCGGCACCAGGGGCAGTGCGACGTGGGTCGCCAGTTCGTCGAGCAGCGCGCGCAGCAGCCAGCGGTCCGGGTCGCCGGTCATGCCGACGACGAGGCGCAGCGATTCGCCATCGTGGTCGATCGCGCGGGCGGCCACGCGCAGGCGGCGACCGGCGTGGGTCAGGTCGGCATCGATCGCCGCGCCGTCCTGCAGCCAGGCGCGTTGCAGCGGCAGCAGGTCGGAATTCGCACTCGCCACCGTCGCGCCGGCAGCGTCGACGAGGACGAAAGCGTAGTCCGACGGGTGTGCATCGAAGGGTGCGCGCCGGTCGGCAGCGATGCGCAGGCCGGCGCCGTCGCCTGCGATGCCCGCGGCGAGCGATTCCACCTGCCGCTGCAGCGCGGAGCGCGCGAGTTCTTCGGGCTGGCTCGCATAGCGGAGCGCGACCGCGGTGAGGTTCACCAGGGCGACAGCCAGCGCGATCAGCGCCAGGCGCCGCGCGAGGAGCCGACCGAGGGAGTTCGTCGAAGCCGTCACGGCCGCTTGCCGGCTTCGCCCGCGGGCGCCAGCATCCAGCCCACGCCGCGCACGGTGACCACGGTCAGCGGTGCGTCGGCGGCCTCCAGCACCTTGCGCAGGCGCGACACCGCGGCTTCCAGCGCGTTCGGCCCGACCACCTCGTCGAAGCCGTACACGGCCTGCTCGAGTTGCGCGCGCGGCACCACGCGGCCGCTGCGGCGCAGGAGTTGCCCCAGCACGCCGATCTCGCGGCGCGCCAGCGGCAGTCGCTCGCCGTGCAACGTCGCGTTGCGCGTGGCGGTGTCGAGCATCAGCGGGCCTTCCGACAGCGCGGGTCCAGTGCGCGCACCCGGGCGCCGCAGCACGGCCCGGCAGCGGGCCAGCAGTTCCGGGATCTCGACCGGCTTGACGAGATAATCGTCGGCCCCGGTATCGAGGCCCGCGACGCGGTCGTGCAGTTCGCCGCGCGCGGTGAGCAGCAGGACCGGCGGGCCGTCACCGCGTCGCCATTCGGCCAGCAGCGCGAGACCACTGCCGTCGGGCAAGCCGATGTCGAGCACCACGAGGTCGTACGCCGCGCCGGCGGCCGATCGCCGCGCCTCGGCGGCACTTCCGGCGCAGTCGACCGCGAAGCCGCCGCGCGCAAGGCCGGCGGCCAAAGCTTCGGCGAGAGGTGGATGGTCTTCGACCAGCAGCAGGCGCATCGCCGCAGTATGCCGTCGAGGTCCCGCGTGGCGGTCGAGAGTGTGTGATCGCGCGCGCGTGGCGGCCCGCCGCAAGACCCGCGGTCTCCCGCTGGTCGCAGGTCGCGATGTTCACTACCCTTGGCACATGTCCCGCCTTTCAGACCAGGAAATCGAACGCCTCGACGGCTACCTCGCCGAACACTGCGAGCCGGCCGGTGGCCTGGCGTCCATCGAATCGCTGGACGGCTTCCTCAGCGCCGTGGTGGTCGGACCGGAGCCGATCCAGCTCGGAGAATGGATGGACTTCGTCTGGGGCCCGGATCATGCGTTCGCGGATCAAGCGACCGCCGGGGAGATGGTCGCGCTGCTGATGCGCGCCTACAACGCCGTGGTCGATCGCGTGGCCGACCCTGCGTCCGCGGACGAGCCGACCGGTGAAGTGCTGCCGCTGGTCGCAGTGCCGTCGTTCGACGCCGACGAACCGGGCGAGGTGCTGGACCCGGACGACACCAGCATCCCGGTCGGCGCCGCGTGGTCCTACGGCTTCCTGCTCGGCCGCGAACTCCGCGAAGCGGCGTGGGAGGACCGCGTCGACGACTTCGAGGGACTCGACGACGCGTTGATGGACATCGACGACCTGATGCTTGGCGTCGGCGAACCCGAGCCAGACGCAGGACCGGAGGACGAACCGCTCACGCTGGCGGAGCGCCTGCAGGTCGTGCAGGGCATCCCCGGCTTGCTGCACACTCTGTACCAGGACGTGCTGGAGCAGGCCGCACCGCCTCCCGAGCCGTACCGCCGCGAATCGCCGAAGGTCGGGCGCAACGATCCCTGTCCCTGTGGCAGCGGGCGCAAGTACAAGCTCTGCCACGGCGGAAACTGACCGCGCGCCACCGCACGGCCGTCCCTCGGTGCGCGAACCCGCTATGCTGCGAGGGATGCCCTCAGGAGCGCGCGCGACCATGGCTGCCCCCAACTACAAGTTCGAAAAGCGCCAGCGCGACCTCGCGAAGGCGAAGAAGCAGGAAGAAAAGCGGCAGAAGAAGGCCGCCCGCAGCGGCCAGGCCGCGCCGCCGGCCGAACCGGCGGCGGAGCCGGGCAAGCGCTGAGCGTCGAATCCGGTTCCCGGATTCGCCCAGGCAGACCCGGACGGGCCAGGCGCGCCACCCTGCGACACCGGGCCGGACGGCGCGACCGCCCATCGGCCCCGCGGCACCGCTGGCCCTCGACTGCCGGCCCGGGTGAGGGAGCCGCGGGCCGTCCTGCGATGGCAGACGGCAACCCGAGGTGCCGGATCCACCGGCGCGCCCTCGCCCCCTTTCCACCGAGCCTGCCGACCATGCCATCGATCGCTTTGCCTGCGTTGATCCGCGGCGTTCGCCGCGCCAGCGTCCTGCTGCCGTTCCTTTGCCTGATGGCCCTGCCGGTGCAGGCGCAGGATGCCGATGGGGACGGCTTGTCGGACTTCTTCGAGACGCAGATCGGCAGCAACACCTCGCTGGCGGACACGGACGCCGACGGCGACGACGACTGGCTGGAGTACTACCGATGCCGCAGCCCACTGTTGGCTGCCGATCGTGGGCCGCACCGGTGCGGCTTCGGATCCCCGCCCAGCACGCCGCCCAGCGAGCGCGCCGTGGTCTGGAGCGAGACCGGCCCGATCGCCGGCATGAGCTGCACGCGGTTCGTGGGCGCCACCGACGCGGCGCAGTGGCCGAACACCTACCTTTGCACGCGTCATTTCCTCGGCTTGCGTTGGTCGACCACCGGGTCCATCTCCGGCATGGCCTGCGTGGTCGTGCAGAATACGTTGGACCCCGCGTGGTCCGGGACCAACCACCAGATCTGCCGCACGACCAGCAGGCCGGTAATCCAACCCGAAGGGGGCGGCACGAATTTCGAGGGGTGGCCCAATGACGCGCTCATCTGGCCTCTGCAGTCCGCCCCGCCGTTCGGGCCCGAGTCCTGCACGCGGATCACGAATGCGAACAAGTCGTCGGGCTGGAACAACTACTTCTTCTGCTTCAAGGACACGTTGACCGCCTTCGAGTCCGCCACCTGCCTCAACTGCGACAGCGACGAAGTGTCGACGGGGCCCGTGCTGGAGATTCGCGAGACCACGATCATCGGCCAGTCCGTCGAGACCGACGCGTTCTCGGAGACCTACTCGATCGGCGGCCAGCGCTGCGTCGCGTTCGACGGGCGGTCCGACCGCTGCCGCTTGCCGGCGGCTTCGTTCGCGAACCTCGGCGGTCGCCACCTGTTGCGAATGGGCACCCGATACAGCGTCGCTTTCGCGTTCGCGCCGCCGCGCCTCGACGCCGTGACGCCCTCGACCGGCGTGGCGCCCGGTACCACGCTGACCCTCGATGGCGTGCGTTTCGGCTACGGCAGCCCGGTGGTCACGGTCGGCGGCATCAAGTGCGCGGTCCGGCCGCCGGTTCGCAACACCCGCATCCAGTGCACGATGCCCGCCATTCCGCCGGGGCCGGCGCAGGTCAGCGTGCTGGTCGGCGGCCAGTTGTCGAACGCGCGCACCATCAACGTCGTGCTGCCGCCGCCGACCATCGACACCGTGGCGCCGGTCGGCGCGGTGCCCACCCAGGGGGGCGGCGTGCTGCGCGTGACCGGCACCAATCTCGACGTCCATCCAGTCACGATCCAGGTCGGCAGCGTCGCCTGCCCGCTGATCCCCGCGTTCGCGTCAGCGACCGAACAGCGTTGCACGATTCCCGCCGGGCAGGGGCGCGCGGTGGCGGTTCGGGTGGACGTCGGCTCGCTCGGGCGCGACACGACGCTCGACTACGATGCGCCGGTGATCGACAGCATCCAGGGTCTGGATGGTCCCACCGCAGGCGGGACCACCATCCGCCTCGTCGGTCGCAACTTCGGCAATGGCCTCGCGGTCACCGTTTTCGTGGGGAACGCAGGCCGTTTGCCGGTGGTCGGTTTCAGCCAGACGCACGTCGAATGCCGGCTCCCCGCGGGGCGCGGCGCGGCGGTGCCGGTGCGGGCAGTCGTCGCGGGCCAGCCCGGCAACGAGCGCCCGTATCGCTACGGCGCCCCGGTGGTGCTCTCGGTCGATGGCCAGGGTGGGGCGACGGTGGGCGGCAGCGTCGTCACCATCAACGGCACCAACTTCGGCGCCAGCGCGGCCGACCTGGAGGCCACGATCGGCGGCCGGCCGTGCAGCACCGCGTCCAGCACAGGCTCGGTCTCACACGTGCAGTTCACCTGCACCTTGCCGCCCGGGCAGGGCGGTGCCGAAACCGTGCGCGTGGTGGTGGCAGGACAGCCGAGCAATGTCGACCGCAGCTATGCGTATGCGCCGCCGGTGCTGGCCACCGTGGGAGGCGCCGGCGGTCCGACCCGCGGCGGCACGCGGGTATCGCTCGCGGGCACCCATTTCGGCGTCGACCGCGCGGCGTTCAGCGCGACCATCGACGGCCGCACCTGCACGGTGCCGGCCGATGCGCCGTTCTCGCACACCGCGACGGAGTGCGTGCTGCCACCCGGTGAGGGCACTGCGGCGTCGGTCCGCCTGACCGTCGGCGGCCAGCCGAGCAACGAACTGCCGTACAGGTATGCCTCGCCACGCATCGACGGCGTGCTCGGCCAGGACGGGCCGACCGCGGGCGGCAGCGTGGTGACCCTGGTCGGCGAGAACTTCGGCCTTGGCGGCACCGGATTCTCCGCGCGTATCGGGGGACAGCCCTGCACGACGTCGGGGGCCGGCGCCGGCGTGGCGCACGACGAGGTGCGGTGCATCCTGCCGGCGGGCCAAGGCGATGCGGTGCCCATCGAGGTGACGGTCGCAGGCCAGCCGAGCAATGTTTCCAGCTATCGCTACGGCGCGCCGCGCATCGACAGCATCGTGGGGCAGGGTGGATCGACCGAGGGGGCAGCCTGATCGACGTGCAGGGCGCCAATTTCGGCCTCGGCGGACCGGGACTGCAGGTCACGGTCGGCTCCAGTCCGTGCGTGATTCCAGACGGCCAGTCGACCTCTCACACGCTGCTGCGGTGCACGCTGCCGCCCGGCCAGGGCGCCTCGGTCCCCGTGCAGGTGCGGGTCGGCACGCGGCCGAGCAACTTCTCGCTGTATCGATACGGGGCGCCGCGGATCGACGAGGTGCGCGACCAGGGCGGACCGACGAGCGGCGGCGGCATCGTGACCGTGGTCGGCGCGAACTTTGGTGCCGGCGCGATGGCGCCGATCGTCACCTTCGGCACTTCGGCGTGCACCTTCGCCGGCGTCGGCGCGTCCGTCTCGCACACGGCATTGCGCTGCCGGCTGCCCGCAGGCCAGGGCGCGGCGCTGCCGGTGACGGTCGAACTCGATGGCCAGGCCAGCAACGTGCGCACATATCGATATGGCGCGTCGGTGGCGACGATCGCGGCCGGCACGCGGCTGCCGACCGCAGGCGGCGGCACGCTGCTGATCGAAGGCAGCAACCTCGGCCTGTCCGGCACCGTCACCGTCGCCGGCGTGGCCTGCGCCCCAGGCGGCGACGGCGCGCATTCGCATACCCGGATCCAGTGCAATGCACCGCCGGGCAGCGGCCTCGCCCAGCCGGTCGTGGTCGACATCGGCGGCCAGCAGGCGAACCTTCAGGTCGACTATCGGGCGCCCGCGATCACGCTGGCGGCGCCGCTGGGCGGCCCCACCGCCTGGGGTGGCACGCTGACGATCGACGGCAGCGATTTCGGCGCCGCCACGCTGGCCCGTCCGCGCCGCGTCGAAGTCGGTGGCGTCGAATGCCCGCTGGTCGCCGCCGACCATGCGCGCATCACGTGCACCTTGCCTGCGGGCGAGGGCGCCGGTCGCGTGTTGCGCGTGGTGGTGGACGGCCAGCAGTCGAATGCGCTGACCTTCGACTACGAGCCGCCGCGCCTGGTCGACCTTTCGCCCGGCGCGATGCCGGTGCAGGGCGGCCTCGACCTCGAGATCGTCGGCGACAACTTCGGCCTCTCGCCGACGGTCACGATCGACGCGCTGCCGTGTACGCCACTGGCCGGCGGAGTGCCGCATGAGCGCGTGCGCTGCCGCGCGCCTGCGCGCACCAGCGGCACCGGCTTGGTGCGCGTGCGCGTCGGGGGCCAGGACAGCAACGGGCTGCCGCTGGACTACGACGCCGCGCCGGTGGTGGTCGCGATCGCCAAGGCCGGTGCGGGCGCCGGTGTGGTGTCGGCGAACCGACTCGGACTGTCGTGCGCCGTCGACTGCGCGTCGCGCGAAGGGCTGGTGCCCGCCGGGGCACGGGTCGAGTTCAGCGCCACCGCCGCACCGGGATCGCGCTTCCTGCGCTGGGAGGGGCCCTGCACCGGGGCCGGGCCGCAGTGCGCTTTCGACGCCACTGCTGACGCCACGGTCATCGCGGTGTTCGAGGACGTGTTGTTCGGTTCGGGATTCGAGGCGGCCGAAGGTCCGTGAGCGCGACGGCGGGCCGCGGGCCGGTTGGCCCGCGGCCCGTCGGTGATGGTGGCGCGCCGGATCAGCCCGCCGCGGGCTGCGGCGCCTTCACCTGCGTGCCGACCACCAGTTCCACCTCGGCGTCCGGCAGCCGCGCGACCAGCCAGCGGCGCAGTCGTTCGAGTTCCTCCGCCGGCGTGCCGTCGGCGTCGACCAACGCGACCAGCACGAACAGACGCTTGCCGCCGTCGACCGTGCTGCGCTGCGCGCCGGTCACGATGGCGCGTTCGAGGCCGGGCAACTGGGCGTGGATTTCGGTCTCCACCTGCGACAGTTCGTCGATCGCCGCGTTGACCTGCTGCAGCTCGCGCTGCAGCGCGGCCACCTGCACCGAGCGCGCCTCGACCGCGGCGATCGCGTCCTGCGTTGCGGTGCGGCTGAGTTCGCCGCGCAGCGCGGCGAGGTCGATGCGGTCGGCATCGACCCGGCGCACGCTGACCTGCGCATCGGCGACGCCGAGGTCGCGCAGGCGGCGGGTGAGCTGCGCGCCGAGGTCGGGCCCGACGTCGCGGCCGATCACGCTGACCACCAGGCGCCGCGCGCGGGCGTCGATCTCGCGCGCCAGCACGGTGACGTCGGCGCCGTCGGCGCCGACTTCGGACAGCACGCGCTCGGCGCTGGCGCGGAACGCCTCTTCGCGCACCAGCAGCGCGGCGAGCCAGATGCTGGGCACCAGCGTCGCGACCACGGCGGCGTAGATCAGCCAGCGCGCGCGCCGGTGCGCCGCGGCGTCCGGGAAGGCGCGCCGCGGCAGGCGCAGCAGGCGGGTGATCATCAGCGTCGCCAGCCCGATGAACACGCAGTTGATCAGGAACAGGTAGAACGCGCCGAGGAAGAACGCCGGCTGGCCGGTCGCCAGCCCGTAGCCGGTGGTGCACAGCGGCGGCATCAGCGCGGTCGCGATCGCCACCCCGGGCAGCAGGGTGCCCTGGCCGCGGCGGGTCAGGCCGATCATGCCGGCCGCGCCGCCGACGAAGGCGATCGCCACGTCCCAGATGCTGGGCGAGGTGCGCGCGAGCAGTTCCGAGTGCGCTTCGCCGAGTGGTGTCACCACGAAGTAGGCGGTGGAGGCGAGCAGGCTGATCGCGACGAAGATCGCGAGGTTGCGCAGCGACTGCCGCACCAGGGCGTGGTCGTCGACGCCGGCCCCGTACCCGATGCCGATGATCGGACCCATCAGCGGCGAGATCAGCATCGCGCCGATGATCACCGCCGCCGAGTTGACGTTGAGTCCGATCGAGGCGATCACGATCGCGCACACCAGGACCCAGAGGTTGGTGCCGCCGACCTGCGCGTTGTCGCGGATCGCTTCGTCGATCGCCTTCGGCTTGGCCTGGTCGGCGTGCAGGCTGAGCAGGGCGCGCAGGCTGCGCGGCAGGTCATCCTGGGCTTCCGGCATGGCGCATCTCCCCTTTGCTGGGCTGAAGTATGGCCGCTGGATCGCGCCTGTCCATCCGCAACGCCGCCTGAACTCGCGGCCGCGACGGTGCCCGGCAGTGACTTCCGGCCTGCGCGGATCGACCGCCGCGGCCCCAGATTGGATGCCGGCCATCGACGGAGCACGCGACCATGAAGCGACGCTGGAAAGTGCTGGGTGGACTCGGCGCGCTGGCGCTGGCGGGTGTGGGCGTGCTGGCCGGCGTGCTAAGCCATCGGGCCGCCTGCCCGGCGCCGCCGCCGCCTGCCGAAGGCACGACCATGCAGGCGTGGATGGCGCGCTGCTACGGCGCGCCGGACGTGCTGACCTTCGAAACCCTGCCGGTGCCGGTGCTGGCCGACGATCGCGTGCTGGTCCGCGTGCGCGCCTCGGCGGGCAATCCGCTGGACTGGCACGGCATGCGCGGCGAGCCGCGCATCATGCGCCTGTCGAGCGGCATCGGCGCGCCGGAAGATCCCCGCTTCGGCACCGACTTCGCGGGCGTGGTGGAGGCGGTCGGGCCGAAGGTGAGCGGCTTCGCGCCGGGGGATCGCGTGTTCGGCGTCGCGCCCGGTGCCTTCGCGCAGTACGTGGTGGTCAATCCCGCGCGTATGGCGAAGATCCCGGACGGCATCGACTTCGCGCAGGCCGCCGCGGTGCCGGTGGCCGCGGTCACCGCGCTGCAGGCGCTGCGCGACCACGGTGGCCTGCGCGCCGGACAGCGCGTGCTGGTCAACGGCGCCTCGGGCGGGGTCGGCACCTATGCGGTGCAGATCGCCAAGGCGATGGGCGCCGAGGTGTCGGCGGTGTGCAGCACGCGCAACGTGGATCTGGTGCGCTCGCTCGGCGCGGACCGCGTGTTCGATTACACGAAGGAGGACTTCACCGCGTCGGGCGAGCGCTGGGACCTGATCGTCGACACGGTCTCCAACCACGGGGTGTTCGACCTCGCGCGGGTGATCGCGGACGATGGCGCGCTGGTGGTGGTCGGCAGCAAAGACGACGAGGCGTTCCTCGGCCCAGCGCGGCGCTTCCTCGTGGCGCTGCTCGCCGATCCCTTCGTCGCGCCGCGGCTCGAAGGCATGCTGGCCGAGGTCCGCGACGGCGACCTTGCCTACCTCTCGGGACTGATGGCCGAGGGGCGCCTGCGCAGCGCGATCGACCGCACGTTCCCGCTGTCCGCGGTGGACGAGGCGATCGGCTATCTGGAAACCGGGCGCGCGCGCGGCAAGGTGGTGATCGAGGTGCCCTGAGGCGGGTCGAGCCGCACGGCCGCCCGTGGTAGCGTCGCGCTCGCCGCGGCCACCGCCCGCATTGACGCCCCTCCGCCCGCATGACCGAGCGCGACCTCGCCATCCCCACCCTGCCCGCGCGCTCGCTGCGCGCCACGCTCGCCTTCTATGCCCGGCTCGGCTTCGAAGGCGAGATCATGGGCGCGCACGACGAATACGCCATCCTCACCCGCGGCGACCTCGAGCTGCACTTCTTCGCGCACCCCGACGTGGTGCCGGCGGAATCGCACGCCGGCTGCTACCTGCGCGTGGGCGATGTCGACGCGATCTACCGCGCGTTCGCCCGCGCCGCGCTGCCCGGGGCGGGCATCCCGCGCATGGACGTGATCGGCGACAAGCCCTGGGGCATGCGCGAGTTCGCGGTGGTCGACGAGAACGGCAACCTGCTGCGGATCGGACAGGTGCTCTGAGCCGCGGTCGCGGGCGTCCGCGATCTCCGCGCGGCGGGCGGCGAATCGGCGCGGGCGGTGGTGGCCTCGGCCACGGTCGTGCGCCGCGACGTGGACCGGGACCGGCGACTGCCCATCACCCCCGTGCCGCCGTTCGCCTGCAGCGCATCGCAGGCGCTGATCGCAGGTTGCGCGGTCAGGGCGATGTCGCCTCGAAGCCATTCGCGAACAACGCATCGACCACTGGCGGCGCCGGCGCGACGCCGGGCCAGAAGCCAGCGCGGATCGCGTACGGACCTCCGGCCGTGGGGTGCAGCGGATCGGCGTCGACCTGGCCGATGGTGCCGCGGATCGCGAACGCGCCACCGGTGGACGCGCCACCGCCGCCTGCGATGACACGGCGCGGGACGGCGAAAACCGCGCCCTTGGCGACGGCATCGGAGCCACTGCGATCCGGGCCATGGCCTGCCGGCACCGGAGCGCCGCTGGCGCTGCACGCAGCGGACAGCAGCAGTCCGGCCACGATCGGCACCCACACGGGCATCGCGCGCCGCGCGGACGGCATCACTGGCAGCTCCGGTTGCCGCACTTCACGAAACGCACGTCGCGCTCGTTGGTAGCGGCGGAGAACGCGCGGTAGGCCACCACCGGCAGGCCGTCCGCGCCGATCGCCAGCGACGGAGCGCCGGGTGCGCTGCTGGTTCCGCCGAGCACCAGCGTGCCGAGGGTGTTCGCCGCCGTGCATCCGGCATTCCCGCAGCGGACGATCCGCAGTCCCGACAAGCCGGCGCTTTCGATGAATGCGATGGTGGGGATGCCGTCGTCGCCGACCGCGATGCGCGTGCTGAACACATTGGAGCCCGCGGCCGAAACGGCGGTGATGGTGTTGCCGCTGCTGCAGTTCGCATTGCCGCAGCGGGCGAACCTGAGCGTGCTGGTCGAATCGTCGCGGTAGGCGATCACGGCTGCCCCATCCGGCCCGACGGCGATCGAGTTGTTCGAGCCGACGAGGTTGGCCGGATCGTCCACGGTGACGGTCGAACGGCTGCTGCAGTCGGCATTGGTGCAGCGGGCGAAGCGCAGCAGGCCGTTGGTGTCGTCCCGGTACGCGATCACGGGCAGGCCGTCGCCACCGACCGCCATCGACGGCGAGCCCGAATTGGCGACGGCAGCATCGACCGCGATGCGCGCCTGCGCGACGCTGCAGGTCGGGTTCGCGCAGCGGATAGGGTGCAATTGGCCGGAGCGCTGGTAGGCGACCACGGGCTGCAGGTCGGCGGGTGGCACCACGATGGACGTGCGCTCCTGCTCCACTGCAGTGTCCAGGGTTCTCAGGTCCACGTTCGTGCAGGCGGCATCCAGGCAGCGGGCGACGCGCAGCTCCAGCGTCGAAGACGCCACATAGCTGATCACCGGTAGGCCGCCGCTGCCGATCGCGATGGCGTTGAAGCGGCCGGTGCTTCCGGTGGCGTCCAGCACGCGGATCTGCGCCGGCCGTCGGCAGGCCGAATCCACGCAGCGCGCGAACTTCAGGTCGCCGTCCGTGCCGTCCCAGTAGCTCATCACGGGCAAGCCGTCGGCGCCGATCGCCAGCGAGGGCTCGTCGACCAGGTTCACCGGCGGATCGTCGACCACCGCCAGCGAGGCCACGCCGGGCACGGGTTCGCAGGCCACGCCGCCATTGGCATCGACGCCGCGGAAGTATTCGCCGATCGGGCAGGTGCCACTGATGCGCGCCTGCACCTGGCTGGTGTCGATCTGCGCCAGCCGCACGGCCGCGGGCGCGAGTTGCACCGGGCCGACCGCGCCGGGTGCGATCTGCGTCGGGCCGACGCCGCCGGGGGCGATGCCGATCGTGCCGCTGCCGGTGATGGTGCCGCCGGACAGGCCCGTGCCGGCGACCACGCTGGTCACCGTGCCGCCGCTGTCGTTGTCGATGCCATCGGCGAGCCCCGCCGGCACGCCGGTCAGGCCCGACCAGGGCGCCGCGCTGGCCGCCGTCGCGCGCAGGGCCTCGGGCGTGGCGCGCACCAGTTGGCGCGGCGCCAGGATGGTGTAGCCGCCGGTGGCCGCGCCGGGGCGCACGCGCAGTTCGAGGAAGCGTTGCTGGCCCGCGAAAGGCATGGCCCCGAAGTCGAGCGCCAGGGTGAACACGCCCGCCTCGACCGGCACGTCGCCGAAGTCGGGCGCGCAGGCGATCGGCACCGGATTCGACGGCGAATCGAACAGGCAGACCTGCAGATCGTAGAGCCCGGTGGCCGGCTGGCCCGATTCGGTCAACTGGCCCTGGTAGGTGAAGCTGGTGCCGAGCGGCTGCGCCGGCGCGGCGAATGGCACTGCGCAGGCGGCAAACCAGATCACGAGGCGTTGGGTCGGACGGGCAGCGTTTCGTGAGGGCATGGGCACGGCTCCGGAGTTCGTCACTGGCGACCGGACCCGGAATGCCGCGGACCGGGGAAACCGAACGGCCGCAGCGCGCGTTCGCTTCCCCGCGCGTCCGGCATTCCGATCCGCGAGCCCGCCCGGCATCGACCGCTGCGGCCGCGTCGCACCTTTCCGGGGAGATACCGATGAACCGCCCGCTCCTGCGTGGCCTGCTCCTGTGGGCCTGTCTCTGGCCCGGCGTCGCGCCGGCGGCGAACTTCCTGGTCCGCAACGCCGGTTCCGGCGCCGACAGCAACACCGCCGACAACGTGTGCAGCACAGCGACGCCGGCCAACGCCAACACCTGCACCCTGCGCGCGGCGATCCAGCAGGGCAATGCGCTGGCCGGCACGCACAGCGTGACCTTCGATCCGGCGGTGCAGACGATCGTGCTGTCGGCCTCGCTGCCGCAGGTCACCAGCCGCTTCACCTTCGACGGCAGCAATCCCGCGAATGGCGCCAGCGGCGGGCGGGTGGTGATCGACGGCGGGCAGGTCAACGGCTGCTTCGACCTGCGTGAAACCTCCACCGCGGTCAGTCCCAACGGCGCGCGTGGTTCGACGGTGAAGAACTTCGTGATCCGCCGCTGCCAGGGCGCCGGCATCTCGCTCAGCGGGCACGGCTACACGATCACCGGCAACCGCATCGGCACCAATCCTGCCGGCAGCGCCGCTTCGGGTGGCGCCGACGCCAACACGGGCGACGGCATCTCGGTGTCGGGCACGGTCACGCCGCCGCCGGCCGCGCCCAACATCGCAAGCCTCGTCGCCGACCCGCCGCAGACCTATGGCGCGATCGCCGCCTATTCGGCCTCCCTGCAGACCATCCTCGCCGCGGTCGCGAGCCCGAACCTCATCAGCGGCAACGTGGTGTCGGGCAACAACGGCGTCGGCATCGTGCTGTTCGGGCAGGGCACGGTGAACACCATCGTGGCCGGCAACATCGTGGGCCTGAGCGCCGACGGGCTGGCCGCCGTACCCAACGGCCGCGGGCCGGGCAACAGGGACGGCATCCGGCTTGAGGGCACGGCCTGGGGCAACTTCATCGGCCCCGGCAACCTGGTCAGCGGCAACAGCGGCAGCGGCATCGCCCTGCAGTCGGGCGCGGTGCTGCTGCCGAACTTCGTCGCCGGCAACCTGGTCGGCCTCGGCAGCGCGCCGACCGACGTCGGCAATGCCGAGAACGGGATCACCGTCGATTCGCGCCCCAACGGCAACGCCGATCCCGGGCTCGACAACCCGACCGGGTTCGCCGCCTTCATCGGCCCGGCCAACACCATCAGCGACAACCGCAGCGACGCCGGCGGCGCCGACTTCGACGTGGTCGCCGCGGACACCTCGGGCGGGCTGCTGGTCACCGGCGCCAGCCGCGGCGTCGAGGTGTTCGCCAACGTGGTCGGCCTCGCGACCTTCCCGGCGGGCGCGACGCCGCTGGGCCAGTTGCAGTACGGCAACAGCGGCAACGGCATGGTGATCACCGTGCCCGGCGTGCGCATCAGCCGCAACCTCGTGCTGGCCAACGGCCGCCACGGCATCCTGCTGCGCGGCGCGGCGACGACCGGCACGCGGATCCTCGGCAACTTCATCGGCGTGTCGGTGCCCACCGGTCTGTCGCCGGTGGTCTCGCTCGGCAACGCCGGCGACGGCATCCACGTCTTTGCCGCCGGCGCCAGCACCATCGGCGGGCCGGCCGCGAGCGACCGCAACACCATCGCCGCCAACGGCCGCAACGGCATCGCGCTGCGCCAGGGTTCGGTCACCGCCGGCTGGGCCAACCTGATCCAGCGCAACGCGATCTATGGCAACGCGCGCGGCGGCAGCGGCATCGGCATCGACCTCGAGCGGGTGCCGAACCTGCCGGACGGGTTCAATCCCAACGCGCTGCCGACCAACTACGCCAACTTCGACCAGCTGGCGCCGATCCTGTGCGGTGGCGACCCGCTGCCGCCGGAATGCGGCGGCGGCAGCGGGCCCTCGTTCGGTGGCGGCGGCACTGCGTTGCGCTGGACCCTGCCGCTGCGACCGCCGCTGTTGTCCTACCCGCTGCGCGTCGAGTTCTTCGCGCTGCCCGCCGACGGCTCCGGCATGAGCTTCCTCGGCGAGCAGCAGGTGACGGTGGACACGCTCGGTCGTCCGACCGGCGCAGGCTGCAGCAACGGCATCTGCGCGGCCACCGTCGGCGGCAGCACGGACACCAGCGGGCAGTCGATCGTGGCCACCGCCACCGACCTGCTGCTGGCCGACGTGCCGCCGACCGGCGACCAGCCGCCGCAGGCCCTGTCGCCGTCGAACAACACCTCGGAGTTCTCGACGCCGGTGGCCGCGGTGCGCGCGCTCGAGGTCGCCACGCCGGCGCCGCTGCCGCCGGCGACGACGCAGACGCCGTACGCGCTCGCGTTCCAGGCGGTCGGCGGCTCGGGGACGTACACGAACTGGAACGTCGCCGCCGGTGCGCTGCCGTCCGGGCTCGTGCTCGCGCCGGCCACTGGCGTGCTGTCGGGCTCGCCCACGGCGGCGGGCACGTTCAACTTCGCGGTGCGCGTCACCGACAGCGACGGCGCGCAGGCGACGGGCGGGTACGCGATCACGGTCACCGCCTTGCCGGCACTGGCGATCACCACCGCCTCGCCGCTGCCGCAGGCCACGGTGGGCAGCGCCTACAGCCGCACCTTCGGCGCCACCGGCGGCAGCGGCGGCTACACCGGCTGGACCGTCGGCATCGGCAGCGCGCCGCCGGGGCTGTCGCTGGCTTCCGGCACCGGCGTGCTCGCGGGCACGCCGACCACGCCCGGCACCTACGAGTTCATCGTCCAGGTCTCCGACAGCAGCGACAACCTCGCCAGCCGCGGCTACACGTTGAGCGTGGTGCCGGCGCCGGTGCCGTTGGCGATCAGCACCGCGCCGCCGCTGCCCGCGGCGACCGAGGGCGCGGACTACAGCGTCGACTTCGACGCCACCGGCGGCAGCGGCGTGTATGCCGGCTGGTCGGTCAGCGCGGGCATGCTGCCGGGCGGCCTCGTGCTGGACGCGGCCACCGGCGTGGCCAGCGGGCGGCCGACCGCGGCGGGCAGCTTCGACTTCACCGTGCGCGTGGTCGACGGCGCCGGTGCCAGCGCCACGCGGGCCTACACGCTGGCCGTCGCGGCGGCGCCGCCGTCGCCGCCGGCGCCGCGCTACAGCGTGACGCCGTCGCGGATCGACTTCGGCGCGGTGCGGGTCGGCACCTCGGCCACCGTGCCGGTGGTGGTGCGCAACATCTCGCGCACCCCGTTCAACCCGGACATCGAGATCAGCGGCGATCCGATCCTGCTGCTTAACTCCGCGTTCTCCGCCAACGACGGCACCTGCAACACCACGCTGGCGGTCGGGGCTTCGTGCACCATGAACGTCATCTTCCGCCCGCGCCGCGGCGGCGGGGTGTCGGCTTCGGGCAGTGCGCGGGTGAGCACGCCGTTCATCGGCAGCATCACGACCACGCTCGCCAACCTCGAGCTGGTCGGCGTCGGTGACGGCCGCCTGGTCGACCTCGGTCCGGCGGGCATCGACTTCGGCACCCAGGTCACCGGCACCACGACCTCGGTCGCGATCTCGATCGCCAATCCGACCGGCTCGCGGCTGCGCGTGTCGGGCGGCGCGCTGACCAGCAGCGCGGGCTTCCAGGGGCCGATCTCCGGCTGCGGCGCGACGCTGGATCCGGGCGCGTCGTGCAGCATCGTCTATCGCTTCGTGCCCGCCGTGCAGGGCGCGTTCCAAAGCGCGGCGCGCTTGCGCTTCGAGCAGGACTCGGGCCTGCTGCTGCCCTTGTTCAGCGACACCTTCGACATCCTGCTCGCCGGCATCGGCACCAACGTGGCGCAGGCCACGTCGACCCGCCCGGTGACGCTGGACTTCGGCCCGGTGCAGGTCGGCCGCAGCGCCACCCTGCTGGTGACCACGCAGAACGTGTCGGCCGCCAACGTCAGCGTCGGCGGCGGCACCTTCCCGTCCGCCGACGTCGCCTGGCAGCGCGGACCGGCCTGCGCTGCGCCCACCGCGCCCGGCGGAACCTGCCTGCTCGACTATTCGTTCCTGCCGCGCGAGGCGATCGACTACGCGATCAACACCGCGCTCACCGTGACCCAGGGCGCGCAGTCGCGGCAGGTCGCCCTGAGCCTGGCCGGGCAGGGCACCGGCACGCTGGCGCGCATCGCGCCCATGCGCGTCGACCTCGGCCGCGTGCCGGTCAACGGCAGCAGCAGCGCGCAGGTGACGATCAGCAACACCAGCGAGGTCACGCTCGCGGTCTCCAGTTCGCTCGCCACGCCTTTCGTGCGCCTCGTCGGCTGCGGTGCCTCGCTGGCGCCGGGCGCGAGCTGCACCTTGACCTACCGGCTCGATGGCGCTCCCGAACTGGTCGGCTTCCAGACCGCCGACGCGCGGATCCGGCTCGAGAACGTCGCCGGCGGCTACCTGCAGCAGTCGGTGGTCACGCTGACCGGCGAAGTGGTCGACGCCATCTTCGAGGACGGCTTCGAGTAGCGCCGACGCGCCGGGGCGATGGCGCCCCGGCGTCGCGCGTGGCACTCCCGCGCCGGTTCGGGCGCGGGGGTGCCATGGCGGGAGCGATCACCAACCTGGTGTTCCAGGGCGGTGGGGTGAAAGGTATTGCGTACGCGGGGGCGTTGCAGGCGCTCGAGCGGCGCGGGCTGCTGCCCGGCGTGCGCGGGCTGGCGAGGGCTTCGGCCGGCGCCTTCACCGCGATGCTGGTGGCGGTGGGCTGCGATGCGGCGACCATCGCGCGCATCGCCACCGGCACCGACTACCGGTCGCTCGAGGACCACTTCGACCCGCTGCGGCTGGCTACCCACTACGGCCTGTACCGCGGCGAGGCGCTGCACGCGTGGATCGCCGGCGCCTTCGCCAGCACCGGGCTCGACCCGCGGCTGGACTTCGACGCGCTCGCCGCCGCCACCGGCCGCGACCTGCGCGTGTTCGCCACCGACCTCAGCCACCGCATGGCGCGCGAATTCTCGGCGCGCGCCACGCCGCGCGTGGCGGTGGTCGACGCGGTGCGCGCCTCGATGTCGATCCCGCTGATGTTTCCCGCGTGGCGATTCACCGGCGGCGAGCCCGACGACCATCTCTACGTCGATGGCGGCGTGGTGATGAACTACCCCATCGCCGCCTTCGACGAGGACGCCCCGGCGCACGCCACGCTCGGCTTCCGCCTCGTGCCCGGTTCCGCGCCGGTGCCGATCCCGGGGGCGTGGGACCATCCGGCGAGCTACGTGCACGCGCTGTTCGGCGCCATCCTCGCCGCACAGTCGATCGACGTCGCGGCGCAGCCGCTGGACCGCATGCGCAGCGTGGCGATCGACGACTTCGGCATCGCCGCCACCGATTTCCACCTCATGGCCGCGCAGCAGCAGGCCCTGTTCGACGCCGGCCGCAGCGCCACCGACGCCTTCCTCGACGCCCGCGCGTCCCGCCCAGGAGCCGCATGAAGACCGCCCCGTTCTCGCTCGCCGACCATCGCCCCGGCCGCATCGGCCAGGTCGTGCTGGACCTGCTGATGCGCCGCATCGTGCCCGGGCTGTTCGGACTGCTGCGCGGCATCGCACCGGTGTTCCGCGTGCCGTTCACCAACGTCACCCTGGTCACCCGTTTCGACGACGTGCAGGAGATCTGCTCGCGCCACGACGAATTCCCCGTGCCCTACCAGCGCATGGTCGACCACCTCGACTGGGTGCCGACCTTCCTGCTGGCGATGAAGGACACGCCCGAGTACCGGCAGACCCTGGCCCAGGTGCACGCGCTGTGGCGCTACGAGGACCTGCCGCGCGTGCGCGCGATCGCGAAAGAGGCGAGCGAGGCCGCGCTGGCGCGCGCCGGCGGACGCATCGACGCGATCCAGGACGTGATGGTGCCGGTCACGCTGGCGGTGATCGAGCGCTACTACGGCATCCCGGTGCGCGAGGCCGACTTCGCGCCGTTCCGCGACGGCGCGATGTACATCGCGGGCTATCTGTTCGGCCCGCAGACCCTGTCGCCGGAGAAGATCGCGACCGCGAAGCAGGCGATCGCCGGCGTGTGGAAGGTGATCGACGAGGCGATCGCCGCCGCGCGCGCCAACCCGCTGCCGGAAGACACCATCATCGGCCGCTGCCACGCGCTGAAGATCACCGACGATGCGCATTTGCGCTCCTACCTGATGGGCATGATCGTCGGCTACCTGCCGACCAACACCAATGCCAACGGCCGCGTGCTCGACGTGGTGATGAACGAGCCGGCGGCGCTGGACGCCGCGCTCGCCGCGGCAGGGCAGGGCGACTACGACGGCATCCTGCGCGTGGTCCACGAGGCCCTGCGCATGAACTACATCCTGCCCGGCCTGTGGCGCACCACGTCCGAGCCGCGGGTGATCGGCGTCGGCACCACGCGCGAGCGCACGATCGAGGCCGGGCGCCTGATCTACATCTCGTTCATGGCCGCGATGATGGACCCGCGGCGCATCGCCGACCCGAAGCGCTTCGACCCGAACCGCTCGAAGGACGTCTACATGGTCTACGGCTACCAGTTCCACTACTGCGTGGGCTGGGCGATCTCGGATGCGATGATGATGGAGATCTTCATGGCCATCATGCGCTGCCGTCCGCGCCAGCAGGGCCGACTGGTGATGAACGGCAACTTCCCCTGGAACCTCGTGCTCGAGTACGGGGCCTGAGCCATGGCCTTCATGCAGCAGTCGTTCGAGGGCAAGGCCACGCCGATGACGGTGATCACGCCGATGCGTCCGCGCTGGCGGCCGCTGGTGTGGGCAATCCTCGCCGTGTTCCGGCACTTGAAGCTCGGCGTGGTCAAGGAACTGGCCTTCATCCACTTCGCGCGCTGGCTGCTGGTCAAGCGCGGGCGCTTGCCGCACCTCTCGCCGCGGCAGCCGGTGGAGCGGCTGGACGACGACTGGTTCGTGTTCACCACCAACTTCAACGGGCCGTGGGACCAGTACATCGACGCCTTCGGCATGGTGGGCGGCGTGCGCGGCGGGCTGGACTGGCTGTGGTGGACCTCGCGTGGCTTCCCCGGCGCGTGGCCGATGCGGCCGTTCAAGCGCTACATCCGGTACTTCGAATATCCGCTGGACCTCTATTGCAACGCCTATCCGGGTGCCTCGGTGCGCGACATCGCCTGCGCGCTGGAACTCTCGTCGCGGCTCGACGCCTTCCTCGCCGCCACGCCGCCGGACGAGGACGCGGCCGCCTTCGCGCGGCGCTGGTGCGCCTTCCTCGACGCGGTCGCGCCGACCCTGGGCGACACCGGTGCGCAGTTGCAGGAGATCCCGTCGCCGCACAGCAAGGTGCCGCTGGAGTTGCGCTCGTGAGCCGCGTGCCCAAGCCGCATTCGTTCCTCACCGCGCTGTCGCCGATCGACCGCCAGGACGACGCCGGCGGCGCGCGACTGGCCGCGATCCGCGCCGCGCTCGCCGCGCACACGCAGTACGGCAGCCCGTTCCGCGAGTGCCCGACGGCCCACATGGTGCGCATGCAGGTGATCGACGCGCTCAAGCCCGCGATGGGCGACACCTCGGGCGTGCACCTGCGCTCGGCGTGGCTGCTGTGCGTGGCCGAGCTCGACGGCGGCGTGGACGACTTCCTCGATGCGCTGTACCGCACCGATCCGGATTTCGTGCATGCGACCTGGGGGCAGTGCACGGGCTACCCGCCCTATCGCGGGGCGGTGTTCCTGCGCCGCTACATCGCGCGCTGCCGGATGGGCGGTGAGCTGCCGTATGCGGCGTTTCCGGCCAGCGTGGCGCAGGTGCAGGCCGCGATCGCGCGCAAGGAGTGCCTCGGGGCGCTCGCCGCCGCCACCCAGGGCCTCGACGATGCCGCGGCGCAGGCGGCCTTCCGCGCCGCGCGCGGCGAGCTCGAGCGTCCCACGGCCACGCGCCCGGGAGGCCTCTGACCATGGCCGCACCGGTGCTCGACCTGACCGACATCCAGGCCCAGTTCGGCGGCTACGACCGGCACTGGCCGGTGGGCCGCTTCTGGTACCTGCGCTGGGAAACGCCCGACGCCGGCCGCGCCCTGCTGGCGCGCCTGCCGCCGCTGGCGCATTGCCTGCACCTCGACGATTCCGACACCGCGATCGCGGTCAACGTGGCCTTCACCCATCGCGGGCTGGCCGCGCTCGGCCTCGATCCGACGATGCTGGACTCGTTCCCCGAGGATTTCCGCCAGGGCATGCGCGCGCGCGCGCCGCTCAACGGCGACACCGGGCCCAACGACCCGCAGTGCTGGGACGACGCGTGGCAGGGCGGTGGCGTGCACGGTTGGGTCGGTGCCTATGCGCGCAGCGCGCAGGCGCTGGAGGAGTTCGCGCGCGACTTCGAGACCTGGTTGTCGGCGACGCCGCACCTGGTGCGCGCGGGCAGCGAGGACGTGTCGCGCTTCTACGCCGATCCCGCGCGGCCGATGCACATCGACGACCCTGCCTCCAACCCGAGCCGCCCGGTGGTACTGGAGCATTTCGGCTTCCGCGACGGCGTGAGCAACCCGCCGGTCGCCGGCATGCCGCAGGATGGCCCGGCCACCGGGATCGGGATGCTGAACAAGGACGGCTCCTGGTCGCCGCTGCCGGCCGGTGAATTCCTGCTCGGCCAGGTCGACGCCGATGGCGAGGTGCCGCCCGGGCCGCAGCCCGAGTCGCTGGCGCGCAATGGCTCGTTCATGGTGCTGCGCAAACTGGAACAGGACGTCGACGGTTTCCGCGCCTACGTCGCGGGCGTCGCCGCCGGCGCCGGCATCGGGGCCGACGCGCTCGCCGCGCGCTTCTTCGGTCGCCATCGCGACGGCACGCCGCTGGCCGATCCGTCGACCCTGAACGGCTTCACCTTCGGCGACGATCCGCAGGGGCGGCGCTGCCCGCTGGGCGCCCACCTGCGGCGCGCCAACCCGCGCGACAGCATGGGGTTCGGCACCGTGCTGGTGGATCGCCACCGCATCCTGCGAAATGGCATCACCTACGGCCAGCCGGTGCCGCACGGCGTGCTGCAGGCCGAGGTCAACGGGGACGCCGGCCAGGGCCTGATGTTCATCGCGTTCAACACTTCGTTCGCCGGCCAGTTCGAGTTCGTGACCCAGCAGTGGCTCAACTTCGGCAACGACCAGAACCAGGGCAACGACCGCGACCCGGTGGTCGGCGTGCAGGTGCCGCCGGCGCGGTTCGTGGTGCCCGGCGACGGCCTGCGCCCGACCGTGGTCTGCGCCGGACTGCCGCAGTTCGTGCGCCTGCGCGGCGGGGACTACTTCTTCCTGCCGGGCATCGCGGCGGTGGCGGCGCTGGCGTCCGGGCCGGGGGGGTGACCGGTGGCGGCTGACAGCGCGCCGGCCGGCGGGTAGAGTCCTTGCTTTGCGGGCCCGTGACCCGGGCGGGTCGCCCGCTGCCAGGGGCAACATCGTGCACGGCTTGCGGCTGCCGACATCCGATCCTCGCGCGCGCTGGCGCGGCCATGCCGCGGCGATGCTGTGCGCCCTGCTGGCCCTGCTGGCCGCCGGCAGCGCGCGCGCGCAGGCCCCGGTGCTGGAGGTCGACCGCAACTTCCGCAGCGCGGACCTGCTGCCGCACCTGGCGCTGCTGCGCGACCGCTCGCGCGAGATGGACATCGCCGCCGCCCGCGCCGCCGCCGCCGAGGGCCGCTTCGAGCGCGCGCGCGAGGACCAGCGCGGGATGGGCTTCGACGAATCCGCGTGGTGGGCCCGCGCCATCCTGCGCAACACCGGCGACCGCCCGCTGCGGCTGGTGGTGCGGCAGAACTACCCGCTGACCGATTTCGTCGACCTGTGGACCGCCGACGGCGTCGGCGGCACGCTGCACGTGGCCACCGGCGACCTGCTGCCCTTCGGCTCGCGGCCGATCCGCCACCACGAGTTCCTGGTCCCGATCGACGTGCCGGCCGGAGCCGAGCAGCAGGTCTACATCCGCATCCAGACCGAAGGCTCGCTCAACCTCGGCCTGTCCCTGCACGCCGCCGACGAACTGCTGGAGGAGATCGCCGGCGCGCAGATGATGTGGGGCGGTTTCTACGGCAGCATCGCGCTGCTCGCGCTGGGTGCGCTGCTGCTGTTCGTGCTGGTGCGCGATGCCGCGTTCGGCCATTACGCGGTCTACCTCGTCACCTACGGCTGCTACATGGCGGCCTACAACGGCCTGTCCTTCCAGTACCTGTGGCCGGACAGCCCGCGCCTGGCGAGCCTGAGCCAGTTGATCCTGCTGCCGCTGTCGCTGTTCTTCCTGCTGCAGTTCTCGCGCGCGATCCTCGGCCTGACCGAGGTCGCGCCGCGGCTGGAGCGCGTCGCGCTGGTGCTGCAGGGCCTGCTGCTGGCCTGCATCCCGCTGGCCTTCGTCGCCTCCTACCGGCTGGCGATCCAGCCGCTGGCGGCGCTGACCCTGGCCACCATCGCCTTCCTGATCGTGGCCGCGGTGTACGGCGTGCTCGCGGGGCGAGTGGCGGCACGCTTCTATCTGTCGGGGCTGGGCGTGTTCCTGCTCGGCGTGCTGGTCTACATGCTCAAGACCTACGGCTGGCTGCCGCACAACGCGCTCACCCAGCACGGCTTCCAGGTCGGCTCGCTGGCCGAGTTCGTACTGCTGTCGGTGGCGCTCGGCGTGCGCATGAACGAGCTCAAGCGCACCGGCATCACCGACACCCTCACCGGGCTCGGCAACCGCCGCCACTTCGACGACGTGTTCGCCGCCGAGTTCGAGATCGCGCGCTCGCGGCGCCGCGACCTCGCCCTGCTGGTGGTCGACATCGACCGCTTCAAGCAGTTGAACGACACCCGCGGGCATGCCGAGGGCGACCGCGCGCTCAGGGCGCTGTCCGCGATCCTGCAGCGGGTCGTGCGCAAGCCCGACGCCGCCTTCCGCTACGGCGGCGAGGAGTTCGTGGTGATGATGCCGGGCAGCGGCGCCGACGCCGCGGTGGCGCTGGCCGAACAACTGCGCACGCGGGTGCAGGCCGAGACCGCCAGCGGGCACGCACTGACGATCAGCGTCGGCGTGGCCGACATGGACATGCGTTCCGCGGCCACCGCCGAGGAAATGTTCCAGCGCGCCGATGCCTCGCTGTATGCCGCCAAGGCCGGCGGGCGCAATCGCGTCGTGTTGCGCCAGGCCGATCGCGGACGTGCCGTGCCGGGCGAGGGCGCGCGGGCGTCCTGAGCGCGGTACGCCGCGCAATTGATCCATGTCGTTGCCGGACGGCGTTGCGGCGGCTAAGGTCCGGACATGGCCGACCCCGCCAACCCCGCCGGACCGCCGCCCGCTCGGCCCGCGCCGGCACTGCCGCGCGGCTCCCTGCTCCGGATCCTGCGCCTCGCCGGCCCGTACTGGATCTCGTCGCGCCGGCGCAAGGTGCGCGTCGCGGTGATCGCGCTGCTGCTGCTGACCATGGGCCAGGTCGCGCTGTCGGTATGGGGCAACTTCTGGAACCGTGAACTGTTCGATGCGCTGGAGCAGAAGTCCGTTTCCGGGGTGCTGCTGCAGGTCGGGATGTTCGCGCTGATCCTCGCGGTGTCGATGGCCGTCACGGCCGCGCACCTGATGATCAAGCGCTGGCTGCAACTGGACTGGCGGCGCTGGCTGACCGAGCACATGGTGCGCCGCTGGATGGAGGACGGCCGCCACTGGCGCCTGCAGTTCACCGCCGGCGAGCACGACAACCCCGACGCGCGCATCGCCGAGGACATCCGCATCGCGACCGAGAGCGCGATCGCGCTCGGTCACACCCTGGTGTTCTCGCTGCTCAGCCTGCTGCTGTTCATCGACATCCTGTGGACCGCCTCTGGCACCCTGCGCGTGCCCGGCACCACGATCGACGTGCCGGGCTACATGGTGCCGCTGGCCTTCGTCTATGCGATCGGCGGCACCCTGCTGGGCTGGCTGTTCGGGCGCCGCATCGTGCGCACCAGCGACGCACTGCAGACCGCCGAGGCCAGCTTCCGCTACGGCCTGGCGCGGGTGCGCGAGCACGGCGACGCGATCGCGCTGATGCACGGCGAGCCGCGCGAGCGGACCGGCTCCAGCGTGCGCTTCGCCGACGTGATGCGCGACTGGGATCGCCAGTCGTGGGCACTGCTCGGCCTGGTGTCGTTCTCGACCGTGTACGGCGCGCTGCTGCCGATGTTCCCGATCCTCATCGCCGCCCCGCAGTACATCGGCGGCGCGATGACGCTGGGCGTGCTGATGCAGGCCGCGCAGGCCTTCCAGCGGGTGACCTCGGCGCTGTCGTGGCCGGTGGACAACCTCGGCGAGATCGCGCGCTGCCGCACGTCCGCCGAGCGCGTGCTGTCGCTGTTCGACGACATCGAGGCGCTCAACGGGGGCGTCGAGGGGCCGCGCATCGAGCGTCGCGAGGCGATCGAGCCGCGGCTTTCGGTCGCCGACCTCACGGTGCGCGATCCCGCCGGCCACGTGGTGCTGGAGCATTTCGCCGCCAGCATCGAGCGCGGCGAGCGCGTGCTGCTGACCGGTGATCCGCTCGCCACCACCAGCCTGTTCAAGGCGATCGCCGGCCTGTGGTCCTGGGGCACGGGCGTGGTCGAACTGCCGCCACGCGCACGCATCGCCTTCATGCCGCAGCGCCCCTTCCTGCCCGCGGGGACCCTGCGCGAGGCCCTGTGCTACCCGGAGCCGCCGGACACCTGGGACACCGCCGCCATCCGCTGGGCGCTGGAGTGCGCCGCCGTCGCCTGGCTCGCGCCGCGACTGGACGAGAGCGGCGACTGGGAACAGGTGCTGCCCCTGCGCGCGCGCCAGCGCCTGGGCTTCGCCCGCGTGCTGCTGCAGCGGCCGAACTGGATCGTGATGGAGGAGGCCAGCGACGCCTTCGACGCGCGCGGCGAGCGCCTGATCCTCGACATGCTCCGCCACGAGCTGCCCGACACCACGCTGGTGACGATCTCCTTCCACCCCGGTCTCGAGAACCTGCACGACCGCACGATCCGCGTGCAGCGGGCGCGTGCGGAACCTCCGCCGTCGCCCGCCCCCGTGTAGGAGCGAGCGACGCTCGCAATCGTCGCTTCGGCCGCTGGCGGGCACCCCGCTGCTGCCGTCGCGAGCGCTGCTCGCTCCCGCAATCGCCATCGCGGGCTACCGCAACCACAGGGTCTCGCAGCGCGCGCACGCGCCGCGCCCACCGGGTTCCGGCCACCGGCGATCGCGCCGGCTTCTTCGTGGCAGCGCTGCGTGCAGCGCGATGGGTGATTGGCGCCTGCGTCCGGTGGGAAGGTTCTCGCGGCACGCGCGCCGCTGCCACGGTGCACCGCCGACCGACCCGTGCGGCCTCAGTCGTAGCGCCCCGGCAACCAGCCGCGCTCGACCGCCTCGCGGAAGCACCACGCCGGCGTGGTCATCGTGCGGTAGGACCAGAAGAACCAGCCGCGGTAGCGCTCGAAGGACGAAAGCTGTGCCGCGCCGTAGGCGCGCAGCGCCACGTCCTCGCCGAAACGGTCGAGCCGCTCCAGGGCGTGGTCCCAGGGCCCGGGCGCCCACAGCGACACGACTTTCAGGTCCAGCCCGAGGCTCCACTCGCCGCAGGCCGCCGGGATGCCGAGCGTGCGCTGCACCTCGTCCGCCTCGCGCGCCCAGTCGAAGCCGGCCTTGCGCAGGTGGCCCGGGACGTCGAGTTCGAGGTCCGCGCGTTCGAAGCACTGGTAGCGGTGCAGGTCGTACAGCACGTCCTCGAACGGTGGCGTGTCGAAGAACCCCGCGTACTCGGACGCCGGCCGGAAGCCGTCGTGGAAGACAACGGTCACCCGCCCTGGCGGCGCATGCGCGCGGATCGCCCGGTAGCTGCGGCTGTAGAAGTCCTTCAGCAGCGCCGTCGGGATGTCCCAGCGCGGCTCGTTGAGCACCTGGATGCCGCCCAGCGCCGGATGCGCGCCCCAGCGCGCCGCCATGCGGCCGAGCAGGTGCACCGAGAAGTCGATGTACTCCGGGCGCGCGGGCCAGTCGCAGACGCCCAGCAGCCCGCCATTGTCGAAGCCGTTCTGGCAGCCGGGCGCGGCGTGCAGATCGAGCAGCACCGACAGGTTGCACGCGTGCGCCCAATCGAGCGCGCGGTCGACGAACGTGTCGGCGCCCTCGGCGAAGGGATAAGGCGCGGCGCCATACGTCGCATGCCAGGGCACCGGCGGCCCCAGCACCCAGTGGCCGACTGGCAGGCGCACGGCGTTGATGCCGCGCGCGGCCAGCCACTCGAAGTCGTCGCGGGTGATGAAGGTCTCGCGGTGCGCGCGCAGGGGTTCCGCCGCGCCCGTCCCGAGTTCGACGCACCAGGTCGTCTCGTCGGTGGCGGCGAGTCCCTCGAACAGCGCCGGCGCCATCCACTTCTCGAGCACCAGCCAGCCGCCGAGGTTGACGCCGCGGATGCGCGCCGGCAGGCCCATGCGGGTTTCAGGCCGGCCCGAAGCGTCCGATCGCGCAACTCACCACGCTGCGCGCGAAGTCACCGACGCCCGAGTCCTCGTCCAGCAGCGGGTAGCCGAGCGCCCTCAGGATCGCCGCACCGGCGGCGATGCGCTCCGGCCCGGCTTCGGCGACGACGACTGCGTGATCCTCGGGGCGCACGTCGAGCACCTCGAAGCCGGCTTCGCCCAGCTTGCGGCGGATGGTGGTCGCGCAGCCGCCGCAGCGGATGTTCCGGATCAGGTAGGTGTGGGTCATGGCGCCTCCCGGGCGATCGGCCACGGCGCAAGCATCGCGTGCCCTCCGCCCGGCCGCCTTGATCGCGGTCATGCCGAGGGCGGGGCCACCCTAGACATTGAGCAGGAAGGCCCGCGCCGTGCGCCAGTGGCGCTGCACGGTTCGCAGCGAGACGCCCTTCAGCGCCGCCACCTCCTCGAGTTCGAGGCCGGAGAACACCCGCAGGGCGACCAGTTCGGCCAGTTCCGGGTCGTCGCGCTCCAGCGTGCGCATGGCGGCGTCCCAGTCGACCAGTTCGGTCCAGTCCTCGGGTGCCACCGGCTCGCCGCCGACCTCGGGCATGCCGTCGACGTAGAGTCGGATGCGCTCCAGTTCGGCCGCGCGCGAGCGCTTGCGGTCGATCCAGACCTGCTTCATCGCCGCCGCCGCGATGCGGAAGAAGTGCGTGCGGTCGTCGGCACGCACCACGCTGCCGGCGAGCTTGAGCCAGGTTTCGTTGACCAGCATGGTCGGCGACAGGGTGGCGCGCGAATCGGCGGCCAGCCGGCGCGCGGCCAGCCCGCGCAGCTCGCGCTGGATGGCCTCGAAGGCGGCATCGAAGGCGGCGCGGTCGCCCTCGGCGGCGCGGTGGATGAGCTGGGTGATCTCGGCCATCGGTCGGCGGCGCGTCGCAGGGCTCGGTGGCGAGCGTAACGCGGCGAGCAGATGGCGCAAGCCCCACGGCAGGGCCGGTGGTCCGTCGTAGGGTGGCATGTCCCCAGTTACGGGGCTCGCGGCCCGATCGCGACAGCGCGGCCGGTGTCGCCCTGTGATCTCCCGTCATCCGGGTGTGCCCATCGCCTCCGCGCGCCGATGGGGCCTTTGTAGCCGGGTCCTGTCGCAAATGCGGATCGGCGTCGTAGATCTTCTCGAAGCCCTCCCTGCGCGCCACCGGCGTGCGGGGCCGCGACGGCCTGCGCCAACGCCTGCCGGCACCCGAACCGAGGAGATCGACATGAACTGCTTTCCATCGCCCATGGCGCGCTGCGCGATCCTGCTCGCCGGCCTTGCGGCGGGCCCGCTGCAGGCCCAGGAGAACATCCTCGACCCCAGCTATTCGGGCGACGGCCGCCAGACGGTTTCCTTCGACCAGGGCGGTGGCAACAACGATCGCCCGGTCGACGCGATCCGCACCAACAGCCTCATGACGGTGCTGGTCGGCAACGTGACCAGCGCCGCGGGCAACCGCGTCGGCCTCGTGCGGCTCGACCTCAACGGCAACCTGTCTCCCGGCCTCGGCGTCGACGGCACGCGGATCCTCGACCTGTGCATGGACGTCGCGGTGCGTGACGCCTTCTATTCGACCGGCTCGAACAAGATCTACGTGCTCGGCGAAACCATCACCTGCAGCGTGGATGGCACGCGCGACGGGCGCATCGCGCGTTTGCTGGCCGATGGCTCCCCGGATCCCACCTTCGGCGTGGACGGGGCGCTGAGCTTCCGGCTGCAGGACGGCGAGCAGACCGTTGACCGCGTGTTCAGCATGCTGGAAGACGCGAGCAACGGCCAGATCGTGGTCGCGGGCAGCGTGGTGTCGCAGGGGCAGGGGCTGGAGCGCCCGGTGGCCGTGCGCCTCACCGGCGCCGGCGTGAATGCCGTCGTTTTCGGCCCGCACAGCAGCGACAACGGCCGTCTGGTCGACGTACAGCGGGTCCTGCCGAGTGGCTATCTGTTCCTGTTCCAGCGCGACGGCAACGCCTTGGCCAGGTCCGGCGGTTTCTTCCGCCTCGACATCGATTTCATGCCGGTCGGGACCTTCGGCAGCTTCGGCTTCGTCGGCATCGCCGACAGCGGCGTGCAGATCGAGGGCGGATGCAGCGCGGATCGGCGCCTCGTGCTGCGCCGGCTCGCGACCACGTTGGGCCACCACTACATCCTCGGCGACGATGGATTCCCGTCCAATTCGCTGGCCTACGCCAGCGTGGCAATGGCGGGTGGCGCCGGTCGTGCGCTGCGGTGCGGTGGCCCCGGGATCGTCGTCCAGGCCGCGCTGGCCGACGACATCAACGAGGCGGCAAGCGTATACGTCGCGGGCAGCTGCCCGCTGGGCCGGCGCACGGCGATGTGCGTGCAGCGCCTGCTCAAGCGAATCGAAAGCCCCCTGCTCGACGTCGATCCGACGTTCAACAGCGCCGAGCCAGGCGCCGCGCTGTCGGTCGAGTTCCCGGCGGACCAAGCGTCCGAGCCGTCGAGCGAGGCGGTCGTCGTCCAGCGCCGCAACGGGCGCACGCTGCTGCTGGGCTCGCGTCGCTGGAGCGGATCCGACCGCGACTTCGCGGCGGCGCAGTTCTTCCGCGCGCCGTCCCTGCTGCGCGATGGCTTCGAATAGCGCGCCGGCATTGCCCGCCGCGACTCATCGACGCTAGCGTAGGGCCATGAAGGACCCCCTGCGGGACCGATGGCCGGCGGTGCGCGCCCTGTTCGAGGCGGCCTCCGGGCAGCCGCGCGCGGCGCGCGTCGACTGGCTCGCGGCGCAGCCGGTGGACGACGCGCTGCGCGACGCGGTGGCGGCGATGCTGGCCGCTGCCGAGGACGAGACGCTGGGGGACACGGATCCGCGGGACGCGGGCGAACTCGCCGACGGCCAGCACATCGGGCGCTATCGCATCCTGCGCACGCTGGGGCGCGGCGGCATGGGCGTGGTCTACCTCGCCGAGCAGTCCAGTCCGCGGCGGCGCGTGGCGTTGAAGCTGCTGGCGGGCGCAGTCGGTGCCGGCGCCCTGGCGCGCTTCCGTCGCGAGGCCGAATTGCTCGCGCGGCTTTCGCATCCTGGCATCGCGCGGATCGTCGAGGTCGACGCCGACGCCGGCGGCCGCTCGTTCCTGGTAATGGAATACATCGATGGCCGCGACCTTGCGACCCATTGCGCGGACCTGTCGCGCGAAGCGCGGCTCGCGCTGCTTGCGGCGGTGGCCGACGCGGTGGAGCACGCGCACGCGCGCGGGGTCGTGCACCGGGACCTCAAGCCGTCGAACATTCTCGTGGACGCCGATGGCGAGCCGCATGTGCTGGACTTCGGCATCGGCTAGATGGTGGACGAGGGCCATACGCTGACCGAAACCGGCGTCCTGCTCGGCACGCCCGCCTACATGAGCCCCGAGCAGGCGGCGGGCCAAGGCAAGGTCGACGCGCGCAGCGACGTCTACGCGCTCGGCGTCATCGCCTATGAGCTGCTCGCCGACCGCCTGCCGCTGCCGGTGGCCGGGCTCACGCCACTGGAAGCCCTGCGCGTGGTCGGCGAAGCCACGCCGCCGCCGCTCTCGCGGCTCGACCGCACGCTGGCCGGCGACCTGGAGATCGTGGTCGAAACCGCGCTGGCGAAGGAGCCGGCGCGCCGCTACGCCAGCGCGGGCGCCTTCGCCGACGACCTGCGGCGGTTCCTCGCGCGCGAGCCCATCCGGGCGCGCCGGCCTGGCCCGCTGCGTCGCCTGCTGCTGCTGGCGCGGCGCCGTCCGGCGCAGGTCGCGGCGGTCGCGATCGCACTCGTCGGCGTGCTCGGCGGTGCGGCGCTGGCCTTCAACGCCGCGCTCGCCGAGCGCCGCGAGCGCGATCGCGCCGAAGCCGCGCTGGCGCAGGCCGAGGACGCGATGCAGGCGCTGTCGCGCGTGTTCGCCGCGGGCAACCCCGCGATCGCCGGACGGCCCGAGGTGGCGTTCCGTGACGTGCTGGCCGCGGCACCCGCGCAACTCGAGAGCCTGCCCGCGCCGGCGCGCCTGCGGGTGCCCTACACGGTCGCGCTGGCGCAGGCGCAGATCGGCGACGAGCGCGCAGCAGCGGCTGGGTTCGCAGCGGCCGCGCAGCTCGCCGAGACGCTCGGCAACGAACGGGTATGGGCGCAGGCGACGCCGCGCGAGATGCTCTCCGCGCTGCCGGAATTGGAGCATGGCGCGGCGGCGGAGCGCCTGGATGCCCTGCTTGCCGATCCGCGCATCAACCGGCAGCGGCGCATCCGCGCCGGCCTGGCATTCAAGGCAGCGGACGTCTCGGCGCTGCGTCTGCAGTTTCGAAGCAGTGCACGCTTGCGCGCCGAGGCGCTGGCGTCCTGGCGCGCTGCTGCCGATGAACCGGCGCCGATCGACGACCCCACGCTGGCTGCGGAGATCGAGATTGAATCGTTGTTGCAGCAGTTCAGTGCGCTGATGTCAGCCGAGGCGGGCGCGCTGGATACGCAGGCGTTCCTGCGCACCGTGCAGGCCGCGCACGATCGGCTGGCGGCGCGCTTCGTGCCGGATCATCCCCAACGGGTGGCGCTGACCCTGGTCGCCGATGCGCTGCCTGATGCACTGTCCGCCCGTCCCGCTTGGCGCCAGCGGCTGCTGGCCGATCTCGAAGCGCAGGTCCCGCGCCTGGGCATCACGCATCCGTCGGTGTTGGCACGAATCGAAATCGGGGAAGCGTTGCAGTCGCTCATGCAGATCTTCGGCCGCGATCTCCAGCGCTACCGGATCGCCGCGACGCGCGAGATGCCGGTTGGCAGCCGCCGCCGTCTGCGCTCTCTGCTGCACTCGATCGGCTACGACGTTGAGGAGAGGGCGCATGGAATCGGCGCCGCCGAGGTGTTGGCGACGCGCGCGCCACTGTGCGAGCGCGCCGTCAGGGCCGACCAGGAATGCTTCTGGTCTGCGCTGATCGCAGCCCAACTGCAGGTTGCCGAAGGCGAATCCGATGTGGCGGTCGGACTCCTGGCGTCGCTCTCCGTCGGCCTCGAGGGGCTTCCGATCGCATTCGTGCACCAGGTGATGACCAGCGCGGCATCAACCCTGCAACGCCTGGGGCAGACACCGCAAGCCATGGAGGCTGCCGAGCGGGCGATTGCGGCGCTGCTTGCGGACGACGAACTGACCGAGCCCGCGCGCGACATCTTGCTGATGCGGGCGGTCTGGCCGCTGCGGCCGGCGGGCTGTGCGCGGGTGCTGGAAGTGATCGGACCGCGCGAGTCGCGTCTGGCGGGCTATGCGCAAGTGGGAGGCGACGTGCTCGCCCGCCTGCTGTCAACCTGCGAGGTGCGCGCCGGCCGCGATCCCGACGCCGCCCTGGCTCGGCTCGCGCCGTGGTGGGAACGCGCTGCCGATCCGGCGGTCGATCCCGTGATCCGGGTCGAGGTCGTCAACGCGCACCTCGAGATCTTCGACGTGCTGGGCCGCGACGCCGAGTTCGCGCGCTGGGCGGGCGAGCTGGAGGCGATCGAGCGCTCCGGCCAGGATCTGTCCCTACTTCTCGCCCGCCGCATGCCGTGGGTCGAACGGGCGCGGCGGATGAACGGCCGGATGCCTGCGCCGCGCGGCTGAACCGGGTTCCGCCCGCTGCCCCACCGGCAGGCGTGTCGCGATCCGCGCTCGGCGTCGTTGTTGTCTGAAACGACCCCTGGACGACTGCGAACCCCCATGACGCGAAAACCTGCCCTCGCCGCGCGCGCGGCTGCATTCCACCACCGCGCCGCGGGCGCCATCGCTGCCGGCTTCGCCGCACTGCTGGCCGCAAGCGCCAGTGGCGTGCCAGCGCACGCCGCGCCGTCGCCGGGTGCGCTGGTCGACGAGCCCTGCGACATCGAGGTCGGCGACCCCGCCATCGCCGCGCGCCTGCACTGCGCGCGCATGCACGTGCTGCGCGATCCGGCGCGGCCGGCGCTGGGACGCTTCGAGATCGCGGTCGCGATCCGGCGCAGCGCCGCGCCGAAGCCGGGCACGGCGCCGGTGCTGTTCCTGCATGGTGGCCCGGGCGGCGGTATCACGCGTTGGCTGGGCAGGGGCGGCCGCGATCCCGCGCCCGGCCACGATCTTGTCGCCTTCGACATGCGCGGCGGCGGGCGCAGCACGCCGCGAGTCTGCGAGGACGCCGGTGGAGCGCTGATGCAGGCCTCCGTCGACGCCGACGGCCCTGCCGCGGCTGCCGCTCGGCGCGAAGCCATCGCGAGCGAGTGCCTGCGCGAGTGGCGTGCGGCCGGGTTCGATGGCACGCAATTCGGCACGGCAGTGACCGTCGCCGATGCCGAAGCCCTGCGCGAGGCCCTCGGCGTGGCGCGCTGGCTGCTGCTGGGCGAGTCCTACGGCACCACGGTCGCCGCGCACTACGTGGCCACCCACCCCGACCGCATCGAGGCGGCCGTGCTCGATTCGCTCTATCCGCCGGACGACCTGGTACTGCCGGTGGCCGAGATGCAGGCGCGCCTCGTCGACCGCATCGGCGCCGACTGCGCGGCCGACCCGGACTGCGCGGTGCGCTTTCCCAAAGTCGGGCGCGCCGCGCTCGCCGCCGTCGTGGCGGACTTCGATCGCGCGCCGCTGCGCGTCGGCCGCGGCGCAGGCGCGCTGCTCTTCGACGGCCTCGCCTTGCGGCAGTCGCTCGGATTGGCGGCCGTCGACGAGGCCGGCGCGCGCGCGATCCCGCTGCTGCTCGACGCCGCGCGGCGTCGCGATGCGCGCTACTTCGAAGGCGCGGCGGCCGCGGTCGGATCGGACAGCGCCGGCGGGGTGAACCTCGCCGCGCTGCTGGCCACCGACTGCCGCGATCGTGCCCGCCACCACGTCGAAGGCGAAGACGACGGCACCCTGCGCCTGCTCGCCGGCCTGCCGCCCGGCACCTGCGCTTCGTGGACAGCGCCGGGCGAGGCGCCGCGCTGGCCGTGGGGCACGCCGGTGCCGATGCTGCTGCTCGCCGGCGGCTACGACAGCTTCCAGCCCGACGCCGCGGCGATCGCCGCGCGCATCGGACCCGCGGCCCGGCTGGTCGAACTGCCGTTCGCCGCGCACGGCGCGCGCGGCGCGGGGCCCTGCGTGCGCGAGATCGCCGCTGGATGGCTGGCCGATCCGACGCGCGCGCCGGACCTCGATTGCGTCGCCACCATGGTGCCGCCGCCGTTCCTGCGCGAGGTCGTGCCATTGGCTGGTGTCGCCGCACTCGCCAGTGCGGCCACGCCGTCGCCGTGGGCGATCGTGCTGGTGGCCGCGCTCGTCGTCGCCTTGCTGGCCGGGTTCGGTGCGCCGCTGCTCGCCCGGCTGCGGCACCGCCCCATCCCGAATCCCGCTGCGTCGCGCGCCGCGGCGCTGGCGAGCGTCCTGCTGCTGCTGGCGATCGCGGTGCCCGCGTTCGCGCTGGCCTCGGCAGGCGCTGGAGCGCGCGCGATCGGGATGTTCGGCCTGCCGGCGCCGGCCGGCCACGCGGCCTGGCTGCTGTGGCCCGCCGCGCTGCTTGCGTTGCTCGCGCTCATGGCCGCGCTGCGCGACCGCCGCTTCGCGGCGGGCATCGCGTCGGTCGCGGTGCTGGTCGCGGTGGGGGCCGCGGCCGGGATCGGCCTGCTGCCGATGCCGTGATCGGGCCGGGGCGCGCTCAGGGCGCGCCGGGCTCGAAGCCGTCGCGGAACACCGGGTCGAGCGCCTGCAGCTCCAGCGCGCCGACGTCGATGCCGCCGAGCCGGTTGCGCAGCCCGCCGGCCACGTCGAAGCCGTTGAACTGCGGGTAGGCGCCGGGGATCGGCAGCAGGCCGCGGTCGAGCAGCGGCGAATCGTCGCGCAGTCGGAAGTCGCCGGCCGCGGCGTCGACGAAGCGCGGGTCGCCGGCCACCGGGCGCTCGATGGTGCGCGGCAGGCTGCCGATGTCCACCGGCATCAGGCTGTCGCGCACGATCACGCGTTCGCTGCCGTTGGGCGAGACGATCTGGGTGGTGAGGTCGGCAATCGGGTTGTCGTGGAAGACGGTGTTGACGATGGCGCTGCTGACGCCGGTGCCGGTGAAGATCGACAGCCCGCAGCCGCGCGGCCCGCCGGTGTTGCCGAGGCAGCGCCCGCGGGCGAAGGTGCTGTTGGCGACCACGATGCCGCTGCCGTAGGCCGACGGGCTGGAGGTCAATCCCAGCGCGGCATGCCCGAACGCCGAGTCCGGCGCGTTGTTGAGGTCGAACAGGCTGTTGACCAGCCGGATCATGCCGTTGGCGACGCTGGCGTCGAGTGCGCCGACGAAGTAGCCGCTGTTGCCGCGGAACACGAGGTTCTCCAGCCACAGTTCGTTGGTCGCGCTGGCCGGCTGCATGAATGCGTTCAGTCCGCCGCCGCGCTGGAAGCCGCTGCCGACGCCGTTGGCGAAGGTGAGGTTCTCGACGTAGATCCGCGCGCCGGACGTCCTGCCCGCGGGCGGCTGGTGGGCGAGGATCATGATCTGCCGCAGGCCCTGGCCGTCGAGCACGGTGGCACCGGCGTTCAGCGCGCGCGCGCCGCAGGGCAGGCCACCGCCCTCCGCGTAGCCGCCCACGACCGACAGCCAGCCGGGCTGGGTGTTGTTGTAGACCAGCGTCGCGTCGACGGCGTAGGTGCCGGCGCGGATGCGGATCTCGTCGTCGCCGGGGGCCTGGGCCGATACCAGGGCCGCGCGCAGTTCGGCCACGGTGCCGACGCAGAAGGTCGTCGCGCCGGCGGGTGTGCCGGCGCCGAGCACGGCGAACGGGCACCAGAGGGCGAGGGCGAGGCGGGGTCGGTTCATGGGCTCTGGCGTCGGCGGGGATGTCCTGTCATACGCAGCATCGCCCCCGCTTCCGCAATGCCGGGGTGGTCCGATCCGACGATGCGTGCGACCATCGCACGATGCTGCCCGCGACCCACCCGCCGGCCGCGCCCCACGCATCGGACCGCGCCAGCCGCCACCGCCCGCTGATCGGCGTCTCGCCGCGCCTGCTGCGCGAGGTGCCGCCGCCGCTCGGCTTCCGCGGCAAGACCCTGCAGTACCTCGAGCAGTCGGTCGCGCACTGGGTGATGGAGGCCGGCGCGCTGGCGGTGATGATCCCCACCATCGAGACCGGCGGCATGCTGCGCCGGGGCGATCTGTCCTCGCACGACATGGCCGCCGCGCTCGACGGCCTGCTGCTGCAGGGCGGCGCCGACGTCGACCCGGTGCTCTACAGCGAGCCGCAGCGCGCCACCCGCGGCCCGCTCAATCCCGCGCGCGACCGCTTCGAGCGCGACCTGATCCTCGCCTTCGCCGCCGCCGGCAAGCCGGTGCTCGGCATCTGCCGCGGCATGCAGCTGATCAACGTCGCCTTCGGCGGCAGCCTCTACCAGGACCTGGTCAGCGACGGTGCGACGAACGTCGAGCACGTCGACGACGCGGGCTACGACCGCCACCTGCATCCCTTGCGCATCGAGCCCGGCGGCGTGCTGGCGTCGCTGTACGGCGACATCGTGGCGGGCACGGTCAACTCCATCCATCACCAGGGCGTACGGCGGCTCGCGGAAGGATTCGTCGTCGAAGCGCGCGCGCCCGACGGCGTGGTGGAGGCGATCCGCTCCACCCGCCACGACTTCCTGCTCGGCACCCAGTGGCACCCGGAGTTCCACGCGCCCGACGACCCGGCCGGCCTGCTGCCGACCGCGCCGCTGCTGGCCGCGCTGGTCGAGGCCGCGCTGCGCGCGCGCGGGTGAGCGCGCCTCAGCCCAGCGTGGCCAGCGGGCCCGCCCGCGGGACGCCGGCGTCGTCGGTGCGTACGCGTGGCATCGCGTAGGGATGCTCGCGCGCGACGAACGCCAGCAGGCCCTCGCGCACGCGGCAGCGCAGCGACCACAGGCGGCCTGCGTCCGCGGCCGACACCAGGGCGCGAACCTGCATCGCGCGCTCGCTGGTTTCCACCACCTGCACCTCGGCCACGCGGCCGTCCCAGTCCGGGTCCTCCCGGCACAGCGCGTGCAGTTTCGCGCGCAGCGCGTCCACCGGCGCGCCGGGGTCGGTCCACAGCAGCACCGTGCCCAGCATCTGCGCATTGCGCCGGGTCCAGTTCTCGAACGGCTTTTCCAGGAACCAGGTCAGCGGCAGCACCAGGCGACGCTCGTCCCAGACCTTGACCACCACGTAGGTGGTGGCGATCTCCTCGACCCGGCCCCAGTGGCCTTCGACCACCACCACGTCGTCGATGCGGATCGGCTGCGCGAGCGCGATCTGCAGGCCGGCGATCACGTTCGACAGCACCGGCTTGACCGCCAGCGCCACCGCCAGGCCGGCGAGGCCCGCCGAGGCAAGCAGGCCGGCGCCGACGTGGCGCACGCCGGGGAAGGTCATCAGCGCCGCCGCGATCGCGAGCACCACCACGGCGATCCGCACCACCTGCGCGAGGACCCGCAGTTGCGTCTGCACGGTGCGCGCGGCGAGGTTGTCGACCACGTCGACCGGATGGCGGCGCTCGATGCGCTCGCGCGCCACCGCGGCGAGGTTGAGCAGCAGCCAGGCCAGCCCGAGGATCGCCAGCAGCAACGCCGCGTGGCGCAGCGCGCCGGCGGCGGCGGGTGCTGCGTCGCCGGCCACGGCGAGCAGGCCCGCGACCGGGGCGAAGACGCGCAGCAGGGGGCGGCGCAGGGCGAGCCGCAGGTCCTCGGGAAGCGCCGGTATGCCGTGCCATGGCCGCCTGGGCAGCAGGACACGCACCGTGAGCGCCGCAGCCGCGGCCACGGCGATCCCGATCGCGGCGGTCCACGCCGCCGCGACGAAGGGCGCGACCCAGTCCGGCCAGCCCGACGGCATCACGCCGCCAGCGCGGTGCCCGCGCCGCCACCGCCCTCGAGCGCGGCCACGAAGCGGCGCCACCAGGCCGTGACGTCGTCCTCGCGCATCGCCGCCATCATCGAGTGCCAGCGGGATTGCCGCTCCGGCAGCGGCATCTGCAGCGCCGCGCGCAGGGATTCCGCCATGCCCTCGACGTCGTTGGGGTTGACCAGCAGGGCCCCCGGCATGTTGCGCGCCGCGCCCGCGAAGCGGGAGAGCACCAGCACGCCGGGGTCCGCCGGGTCCTGGCTGGCGACGTACTCCTTCGCCACCAGGTTCATGCCGTCGCGGTGCGGGGTGACCAGGCCCACCGCCGCGCCGCGGTAGAGCCCGCACAGCTCGGGCTGCGGATAGCCCCGGTTGACGTAGCGGATCGGCACCCAGTCCGGCTCGCCGAACTCGCCGTTGATCGCGCCGGCCATTTGTTCCAGCTGCCGCCGCAGCCGGCGATAGTCGGACACGTCCTCGCGCGACGGTGGGGCGATCTGCAGCAGGTCGACCTGGCGTCGCTGCTCCGGCCACGTGCGCAGCAGGTGGCCGAAGGCGAGGAAGCGTTCGGGCAGCCCCTTGCTGTAGTCGAGCCGGTCGACGCCGATCACGCTGCGCGGCGCATCGGGCCCGCGCGGTGGTGCGGCGCGCGCGGCGGCCTCGCGCGCGACCGCCTCGACGTCGATTCCGACCGGGAAGGCGCCGACCCGGAAGCTGCGGCGGCCGCCGTGCACGCTGATCATGCCCGACTCGTTCACCTCGCCGCCGATCTCGCCCATCACGTACTCGCGGAAGGCGCGCACGTAGGACTCGACCTGGAAGCCGACCAGGTCGTATGCGGTGAGCGCCTCGAACAGCTCGCGGTGCACCGGCAGCATGGTCAGCAGGTCCGGCGGCGGGAAGGGCGTGTGCAGGTAGAAGCCGAGCCGTGCGCGCACGCCCCGCTGGCGCAGCGCGGCGCCCAATGGCATCAGGTGGTAGTCGTGGATCCAGACCATGTCGCCGGGCTCGACGAGCTGCACGAGGTGGTCGGCGAACAGCGCGTTGACGCGCTCGTAGGCGGCCCAGGTGGCGCGCGTGAAGTCGACCAGGCTGGGCCGGAAGTGGAACAGCGGCCACAGCGTGCGGTTGGCGAAGCCGGCGTAGTATTCGGCGTGGTCGCGGCGATCGAGCCCGAGCGTGGCATAGGTGATGCCACCCTGGCGCTCGACGTGCAGGTCGGCGCCGGAGCGCGCCACCACCTTGCCGTTCCAGCCGAACCAGAGTCCGCCGGATTCCTGCAGCGCGCACTTCATGGCCAGCGCCAGTCCGCCGGCGCGGTGCTCGCGCGGCAGCGCGACGCGATTGCTCACCATCACCAGTCGGCTCACAGGAAGTCCTCCCAGCGCCGCGACAGGCGCATTGCGCAGCGGATCAGGCCCACCAGCGGATAGGTCTGCGGGAAATTGCCCCACGGGGCGCCGGTGGCGGGATCGATGTCCTCCGACAGCAGGCCGAGGCGCGTCCGGCAGGCGAGAACGCTCCCGAACATCGCGCGCGCCTCTTCGACACGGCCGCTGCGGTGCAGGGCCATCACGTACCAGAAGGTGCACAAGGTGAAGGCCGTGGCCGGGCGGCCGAAGTCGTCGGCGTCGGCGTAGCGGAGGATGTGGTCGCCGCGGCGCAGTTCGCGCCCGATGCGGTCGATGGTGGCGCGCATGCGCGGATCGTCGTAGGACACCGCGCCCAGTTCGCCCATCACCAGCACGCTGGCGTCCACCCGGCCGTCCTCAAAGGCGTCGACGAAGCAGCGACGTCGCTCGTCCTAGGCGCGCGCGAGGAGCTCCTCGCGCATGGCCGCGGCGCGCGCGGACCAGCCCGCGGCGGACGGCGCGCCGAGCGAATCGGCGATCCGGCCCAGGCGGTCGACCGCCGCCCAGCACAACAGCGCCGAATAGGTGTGGGGCGCGGAGCGGCCGCGGAACTCCCAGATGCCCGCGTCGGGCGCCCCGAAGGCCGCGTCGGCCGCCGCGCCCACTTTCTCCAGTTGGGCGAACAGCGCGCGGCGGTCCACGCGGTCGAGGCGTTGGTCGAAGAACAGCTGCTCGAGCGCAAGCACGATGCTGCCATGCACGTCGTGCTGTTCCTGCACCCAGGCCAGGTTGCCGATCCGCACCGGACCCATCGCCTCGTAGCCGGCCAGCGCGGGCGCGTGGCGTTCGTGCAGCTCGCGCTCGAAGCGGATGCCGTAAACCGGCTGCAGGCGTCCGCCCTGGCGGGTGACGTTGAGCACGTAGCGCAGGTAATGCTCCATGCTGCGGGTGGCGCTCAACTGGTTGAGCGCGCGCACCACGAAGGCCGCGTCGCGCAGCCAGCAGTAGCGGTAGTCCCAGTTGCGCTGGGTGCCGGGTGCTTCCGGGATCGAGGTGGTCAGTGCGGCGACGATCGCGCCGGTCTGCTCGAACTGGCACAGCTTGAGGGTGATCGCGGCGCGGATCACGGCCTCCTGCCAGTCCACCGGGACGTTGATCGAGCGCGTCCAGTCCTGCCAGTAGCCGAGCGTGCGTTCCTCGGCGTCGCGGCAGAACTCCGCGATGCCGCGGGCCAGGGTTTCGTCGGGGCCGAGCACGAAGTGCAACGGGCGGTCGAGCACGATGGCGAAGCCGCCATCGAGTGCATCGACCGGTGCGTCGGTGGTGACGCGCAGCACCGCGTCGCTGCCGTCGAAGCGCGCGTGGTTGCTGCCCGGCGAGCGCGGGCACGGTTCCGCGCCATGGTCGCGCAGCGGCGACAGACGGATGCGGATCGCCGGGTTGCCCGACAGGGGCTCCACGCGCCGCACCAGCATTGGCGGATGGAACATCCGGTCGTGCTGGCGGAAGCGAGGGGAAAAGTGCCTCTCTTGAAATCCGAGTGGGTAATCTGTCCCCGCCTGAACGGACCGCGGAGCATGCGAAGTGACGACCGGAAAGCTGTTCGAGGCTGCGCTGGGGGTTGAGGCGCCGTGGTATGTCGCGGGCACGGACTTCGA
>JAJTHZ010000117.1 GCA_021299185.1 Lysobacteraceae bacterium
ACCCGATGGCCTACCTGACCGACGTGCTCCAGCGCCTGCCCGTGCAGCCGGTCGAGCGGCTCGGCGAGCTGCTGCCCCACCGCTGGAACCGCGCCTAGCACATCCGATCAGGGAAACGGAGTGGGGTGGCTGGATGCTTACCTCCCACCATGGGCAGCTCACGATCCACTGGACGGGCGAATCTCGCGGCGCGGGTCGGTGCCGACCAAGCATCGCGGGGCGGAGGGCGGCAGGAACCGCCGGGGCCGCGACATCTGCAGGAGCGCTTCGACGCGCGCTGCGCGCGCAGCGGGGTGGAGGTTGGGGCTCCGGTTGCTGCGGTGGGGCTTCCGCGGAGCGGGTCTACGGACGGGCGCAGGTCTCCGCACCGATGGTGACTGGGGAAGAATCGCGGCGTGCTGGGTGGTGGGGACTGCTGTTGGCGCGCGATTTGCGGAGGCGCTTCGATGCGCGCTGCGCGCGCAGCGGGGTGGAGGTTGGGGCTCCGGTTGCCGCGGCGGTGAGCGGGCCGACGGACCGGTCGAGCATCCCGCACGAGCGGTGACTGGGGAGGAATCGCGGCGTGGTGGGCGGTGGATACCGCCGGCGCGGTGCGATGCGCGGGGGCGCTTCGACGCGCGCTGCGCGCGCAGCGGGGTGGAGGTTGGGACTCCGGTTGCTGCGGCGGTGGACTGATGTGTTTCTCTTCGCGAATTGGTCGGGGCGGAGAGATTCGAACTCTCGACCCCTACAACCCCATTGTAGTGCGCTACCAGGCTGCGCTACGCCCCGACACCGCGAAGAGCGGGCATTGTACCGGAAGTCGCCGCGGATGGTTCAGCGACGCAGGATGAGCAGGATTTCCTCGAGCTCCAGCCGCACCTGGCGCACGATCTGGCCGGAGATGCTGGCCTCCATGCGACCCTGCTCGCCTTCCAGTCGTTGGCGCGCGCCACCGATCGTGAAGCCCTGGTCGTAGAGCAGGCTGCGGATCTGGCGGATCATCAGCACGTCGTGGCGCTGGTAGTAGCGACGATTGCCGCGCCGCTTGACCGGCTTGAGGTTGGGGAATTCCTGCTCCCAGTAGCGCAGCACGTGCGGCTTGACCGCGCACAGCTCGCTGACCTCGCCGATCGTGAAATAGCGCTTGGCCGGGATGGCCGGCAGTTCGCTGTTGCCGCCTTGGTCGAGCATGCGCCCCTACCGGTGCCCGAAGGTGGATGACGTGGACGGACCTGGACCGCTCAGCCCTGCGCGGCCGCGCCGGCCTGCGGGCCGGCGAAGGCTTCGACGCGGACCTTGAGCTTCTGGCCGGGCCGGAAGGTCACCACGCGACGCGCGGAAATGGGGATCTCCTTGCCGGTCTTCGGGTTGCGCCCGGGGCGCTGGTTCTTCTGGCGCAGGTCGAAGTTGCCGAAGCCGGACAGTTTGACCTGCTCCCCGCGCTCCAGGGACTCGCGCACCACCTCGAAGAATGCGTCGACGAATTCCTTCGCCTCGCGCTTGTTCAGGCCGACGTTCTCGAACAGTCGTTCGGCCATTTCCGCCTTGGTGAGCGCCATCGTGGTCCCCTGCTGCCGTTCCGCCCCCGCACCGCCCTGCGTCGATGGTCGCCGCTCAACTGCGCAAAACGGCCGCGAAATCCCGGCCCAGCGCGGCGACCACCGCCCCCACCGCCGCATCAGCGTCGGCGTCCGTAAGGGTGCGGGAATCATCCTGCAAAATCAAGCCAATAGCGAGACTTCGTGTGTCGGGCTTGAGGCCTGTCCCGATGTATTCATCGAACAGATGGAGAGCGCGCAGGGCCGGACCGGCCGCCTGCCGCGCACAGGCCTCCACCGCGGCCCAGGCCACGCCCTGCGGCAGCACCATCGCGATGTCGCGTCGGACCGAAGGAAACCGAGAGAGATCGTTCGCGCGCGGCACGGAACGACGGCAGAGCGGATCGAGATCGAGCTCGAACACCAGCGGATCGTGTCCCAGGTCCAGCAGCGCCTGCAGGCGCGGATGCAGCACGCCGACCCAGCCGACCGGGGAGCCCGACCGGAGAACGGTTGCGGAACGTCCGGGGTGCAACCAGGCCGGACCACCCGCGACGAACTGCACGTCATCGGCCGCCGCCAGCGCCAGCAGGGCCTCGACGTCGCCCTTCAGATCGAAGAAATCGGCCGCGCGCTTGCCGCTGTCCCAGTGCTCGGCCACCGCCCGCCCGAGCACCACGCCGGCCAGCCGGTCGCGCTCGATCGGGCCGGCGCCGGCCGTCGTCGCGGCGTGGAAGACGCGGCCGAACTCGAACAGCCGCAGGCGCGCCTGCTGGCGGGCGAGGTTGCGCCGCGCCGCCTCCACCAGCCCGGGCAGCAGGGCCGTGCGCATCACCGCGAGGTCGGCCGACAGCGGGTTGGCCAGCGCCACGGCGCCGTCGGCCAGACCCCAGTCGGCCAGCGTGCCGGCGGGCACGAAGGCGAAGTCGATGCACTCCGCGTAACCGCGCGCCACCAGCGCGCGCCGCAGGGCGGACGCCTCGACCCGCGTTTCGGTGACGGTTTCGACCTGCAGCAGGGCGGTCGGGATGCGGACCGGCACCTGCTCGTAGCCGTGCACCCGCACGACCTCCTCGATCAGGTCTTCTTCGATCGCGATGTCGAAGCGCGCGCTGGGCGGCTGCACGGTCCAGCCGTCGGCATCGGCCGTGACCCGCATGCCGAGGCCGGCCAGGATGGCGCCGACCCGCTCGCGCGGGACGTCCATGCCGAGCACGCGCGCAAGCCGGGCCGCGCGCAGGCGAATGGTCGGCGTCGGCGGCAGCGCCTCGGGGTGTTCGGCGGCCACCACCGGCCCCGCCTGGCCACCCACGATCGACAGCAGCAATTGCGTCAGGCGCTCGAGCGCGCGCCGCGGCAGGCCCGGATCGACGCCGCGCTCGAAGCGGTGCGAGGCATCGGTGTGCAGGCCGAGGCGGCGCGCGCGGCCGATGATCGCGGCCGGTGCGAAGTGGGCGGCCTCGAGGAACACGCTGCGGGTGGCGTCGGTGACCCGGGAATCCCAGCCGCCCATCACGCCGGCGACCGCGACCGGGCCGCCGTCGTCGGCGATCACGAGGAATCCGGGGTCCAGCGCGACCTCGCGCTCGTCGAGCAGCTTCGCCGACTCGCCGGGCGCCGCGCGGCGCACGACCACGCCGCCACGCAGGCGATCGTGGTCGAAGGCATGCATGGGCTGCCCGAGTTCGAGCATCACGTAGTTGGTGCAGTCGACCACCGCGCTGATCGGGCGCACGCCGGCGCGCCGCAGGCGCTCGGCCATCCAGACCGGCGTCGGCGCCGCCGGATCGATGCCTTCGACCACGCGGCCGAGGTAGCGCGGGCAGTCGGCCGGCGACGCGATCCGCACCGCACGCGCGGCCTGCGACGTTGTCGCAGCCGGCGCTTCGTCCCATGCCACGCGTGCGGCATCGAACAAGGTCGCGACCTCGGCCGCGAGGCCCGCCATGCCGAGGCAATCCGGCCGGTTCGGCGTCAGCTTGATCTCGATCGCGGCATCCGGCAGCCCCAGCCACTGCGAAAGCGGTGCGCCGACCGGTGCATCGGCGGGCAGTTCGAGCAGGCCAGCCGCGTCGCCGTCGAGCGCGAGTTCCTTCGCCGAACACAGCATGCCGTGCGATTCGACACCGCGCAGCGCGGCCTGCCGGATCGCCATCCCGTTGGGCAGCGTGGCGCCGATGGTCGCCAGCGGCGCCTTCAGGCCGACCCGCGCGTTCGGCGCGCCGCAGACGATCTGCAGCGGTTCGCCCTGCCCGGTCGACACCCGGCACACCTGCAGCTTGTCGGCGTGCGGGTGGCGCTCGGCCGACACGATCTCGCCGACCACCACGCCGCCGAGGCCCTCGCCCAGCACCTCGACGCCCTCGACCTCGAGGCCGGCCATCGTCAGCCGACGGCACAGCGTCGCACGATCGGCATCGATGCGGACCAGTGAACGCAACCAGTTATCGGAAAACTTCATGGCAAGCCGCTCTTCATCCGGTAAGGCGCCAACCGCGCCGTCGCCGGGCCCATCGTGACTGGGCCCTGTACCCTGGGCCCTGGGCCCTTGTCCGACCGGTGCAATTCGCTGCGCTCATTGCACCCTACGCCGAGACCGATGCCCCCAAAACCTCAGGCGAACTGCCGCAGGAACCGCAGGTCGTTGTCGTAGAACGCGCGCAGGTCCGACACGCCGTAGCGCAGCATCGCGAAGCGCTCGATGCCGAGCCCGAACGCATACCCCGTGTACCGCTCGGGGTCGATGTTGCAGGCGCGCAGCACGTTCGGGTGCACCATGCCGCCGCCGAGCACCTCCAGCCACGCCTTGCTGCCGTCGGCGCGCTCCCAGCGGATGTCGACCTCGCAGGACGGCTCGGTGAACGGGAAGTACGAGGGGCGGAACTGCATCTCGAAGTCGCGCTCGAAGAACGCGCGCACGAACTGCGCCAGCGTGCCCTTGAGTTCGGCGAAGTTCGCGGTTTCGTCCACCACCAGGCCTTCCATCTGGTGGAACATCGGCGAGTGGGTCTGGTCGCTGTCGCTGCGGTACACCTTGCCGATCGCGAGCATGCGCAGCGGCGGCCGGTGGTCGCGCATGTAGCGCACCTGGACCGGCGAGGTGTGGGTGCGCAGCAGCCGACCATCCGGGAAGTAGAACGTGTCGTGCATCGCCCGCGCCGGATGGTGCGGCGGGAAGTTGAGCGCCTCGAAATTGTGCTCGTCGTCCTCGATCTCGGGGCCGTCGGCCACCGCGTAGCCCATGCGCGAGAAGATCGACACCATGCGCTCGATGGTGCGCGAGACGGGATGCGCCACGCCCGGATCGACGTGTCGGCCGGGCATGGTGACGTCGATGCGCTCGGCCGCGAGGCGCGCCTCCAGTGCCGCGGCTTCGAGCGCCGCGCGACGGGAGGCGATCGCATCCTGCAGGCGCACCTTGGCGATATTGACCTGCTCGCCGCGCGCCTTGCGCTCGTCGGGCGCGAGCTTGCCCAGCGCCTTGAGCTGCTCGGTGATCACGCCGCTCTTGCCGAGCAGGGCCACCCGCATCGCCTCGAGGGCGTCGAGGTCGGCTGCATCGCGGATCTTGGGTTCGTACTCGTGGATCAGGGAGTCCATGCGGTTTCCCGAAACGAAAATGGGGAAAGGGCGCAAGCCCTTTCCCCACGTCGAGACACGGAAGGTCCGGGCGACGCCCGGGCCGGGGTCTTACGCAGCCAGGCTCGCCTTCGCCTTCTCGGCGACCTTGCCGAAGGCGGCCAGGTCGTGCACGGCGAGGTCGGCCAGCACCTTGCGGTCCATCGTGATCTCGGCCTTCTTCAGGCCGGCGATCAGGCGGCTGTACGACAGGCCGAACTGGCGGGCCGCCGCGTTGATGCGGACGATCCACAGCGCGCGGTACTGGCGCTTCTTCTGCTTGCGGCCGATGTACGCGTACTGGGCGGCCTTGGTGACGGCCTGCTTGGCGACGCGGAACACCTTGCGGCGGGCGTTGTAGTAGCCCTTGGCCTTGCTGATGATCTTCTTGTGCCGGCGACGGGCGACGACACCACGCTTGACTCGTGCCATGGGTCGTTCTCCTTACGCGTAGGGCAGCATGCGGGCGACGCGGCCGGCGTCCTCGGGGCGCACGTGGTTCGTGCCGCGCAGGTTGCGCTTCCGCTTCGTCGACTTCTTGGTGAGGATGTGGCTCTTGAACGCGTGGCCGGCCTTGAACTTGCCGGACGCGGTCTTGCGGAACCGCTTGGCGGCGGCCCGGTTGGTCTTGATCTTGGGCATGTCGGATCTTCCGTTTCGGTTTTGGTGACTGGCGCGAGCGGCGGGACATCCCGCACTTTCCGATCCTGCTCGTTCCGGCTTGGTGGCGGGAAAGCTCCCGCGGGTTCCTTTGTCGCTGCCACATCCTGTGCCCGCGGCGGGAAAATCCCGCGGGTTCCATTGCACTACCGACGCATCTCGCGCCGCGTCGATCCGGGTACAGCAGGCTGCGCGAGCAGCCATCCCTGGATCGCACACCCGCGGCGGCATCCTGCCGCGGCCCTCGCCGGGTCGTGCTGCCCCTTCAAGGCAGCCCGACAAACCCCGGCTCGGCCTCTCCCACCAAGGGAGAGGGGATCACACCGCGTTCCGCGCTTTGCGCGGAACTGGAGCGGGGTTACCCCCTCTCCCTTGGCCCTCTCCCACCAGGGGAGAGGGGATCACATCGTGTTCTGCGCTTCGCGCGGAACTGGAGCGGGGCTGCCCCCTCTCCCTTAGCCCTCTCCCACCAGGGGAGAGGGGATCACACCGTGTTCCGCGCTTTGCGCGGAACGCTATTTCTTTTTCGGGGCGACCATCATGAACAGCTGACGCCCTTCCATGCGTGGCATCTGCTCGATCGTGACGTCTTCCTTGATGTCGGCCTCGATCCGCTGCGCCATCTGCAGGCCCAGTTCGGTGTGCGCCATCTCGCGCCCCTTGAACCGGATGGTGATCTTGACCTTGTCACCCTCGGCGATGAACCGCTTCAGGTTGCGCAGCTTGATCTGGTAGTCGCCATCGTCCGTCACCGGACGGAACTTCAATTCCTTGATTTCCTGCTGCTTGGTCTTCTTCTTCGCCGCGCTGGCCTTCTTCTGCAGCTCGAAGCGGTACTTGCCGAAGTCCATGATGCGGCACACCGGCGGGTCGGAGTTCGGCACGATCTCCACGAGATCGAGCTCGGACTCTTCGGCCATGCGCAACGCCTCGTCGCGGGTAAGCACGCCGACCTGCTGGCCGTCGGCTCCGATGACGCGGACTCGGGGTACCCGGATCTCCTGGTTCTTCCGGGTCAGCTTGTTGTCGGTGGCGATGTGTCGTGTCCTCTGATGGATTGACGCGAACCGACCGCGGGCATCTCAGCCCGCGGCCGCGTTGGAACTGGAACGCAGGCGCTCGATGAACCCGGCGAGCGCCATCGCCCCCAGATCCTCCCCCGCGCGCGTGCGCACGGCGATGGTGCCCTGCTCCCGCTCGCGGTCGCCCGCAACCAGCAGGAACGGCACCTTCTGCAACGTGTGCTCGCGGATCTTATAGCCGATCTTCTCGTTGCGCAAATCGGCCTCGACCCGGAGCCCTTGATTCGCAAGGTCTTTTGCCACCTGCGCCACGTAGTCGGCCTGGGCGTCGGTGATGTTCATGACCACCGCCTGCACCGGGGCCAGCCAGGCCGGCATGGCACCGGCATGGTGCTCGATCAGCATGCCGATGAAGCGCTCCAGCGAGCCGACGATGGCCCGATGCAGCATGACGGGGGTCCGGCGGCCCGAATCCTCGGTCACGTACTCGGCGCCCAGGCGGCCGGGCATGAAGAAATCGACCTGCATCGTGCCGACCTGCCAGGCGCGGCCGATCGAGTCGCGCAGGTGGTACTCGATCTTCGGCCCGTAGAAGGCGCCCTCGCCCTGCAGTTCCTCCCATTCGACCCTGCAGGCGCGCAGGGCCGATCTCAGGGCGTTCTCCGCCTGTTCCCACATGGCGTCGTCGCCGATCCGCTTGTCCGGGCGCAGGGCCAGTTTGACCGCGATGTCGGTGAAGCCGAAGTCCCGGTAGACGCCCATCGCCTGCGCGTGGAAGGCCACCACTTCGGACTCGATCTGGGCTTCGGTGCAGAAGATGTGGCCGTCGTCCTGGGTGAAGCCGCGCACGCGCAGCAGGCCGTGCAGGGCGCCGGAGGGCTCGTTGCGGTGGCAGGCGCCGAACTCGCCATAGCGGATCGGCAGGTCGCGGTAGCTGTGCAGGCCGTGGTTGTAGATCTGCACGTGGCCGGGGCAGTTCATCGGCTTGATCGCGTAGTCGCGGCTTTCCGACGACGTGGTGAACATGTTGTCGCGGTAGTTCTCCCAGTGGCCGGTCTTCTCCCACAGCGACTTGTCGAGGATCTGCGGACAGCGCACCTCGCGGTAGCCGTTCTCGCGGTACACGCGGCGCATGTACTGCTCGACCACCTGCCAGATCGACCAGCCGCGCGGATGCCAGAACACCAGGCCGGGGCCCTCCTCCTGCATGTGGAAGAGGTCGAGTTGCTTGCCGAGCCGGCGATGGTCGCGCTTCTCGGCCTCCTCGAGCTGGGTCAGGTAGGCCTTGAGCTCCTTGTCGTTGCGCCAGGCCGTGCCATAGACGCGCTGCAACTGCTGGTTCTTCTGGTCACCGCGCCAGTAGGCGCCCGACACGCGCATCAGCTTGAAGGCGCCGAGCTTGCTCGTGTTCGGCACGTGCGGGCCGCGGCAGAGGTCGACCCATTCGCCCTGGCCGTAGAGCGAGATCTCCTCGCCCGGCGGGATGATGTCGTCGATGATCTCGGCCTTGAAGTGCTCGCCCTTGGACTTGAAGAAGGCGATCGCCTCGTCCTTGCCCATCACCGAGCGCTGCACGGGCAGCGCCTCGCCGACGATCTTCGCCATCTCGGCCTCGATCTTGGCCAGGTCCTCGGTGCTGAACGGCGTGGCCCGCGCGAAGTCGTAGTAGAAGCCGTTGTCGATCACCGGCCCGATCGTGACCTGGGTGTCGGGGAACAGCCGCTGCGTGGCCTGTGCCAGCAGGTGCGCCGTGGAGTGGCGGATCACGTCGAGCGCATCGGCGTGCTTGTCGGTGACGATCTCGAGCGCGGCGTCGCGCTCGATGCGATACGAGAGGTCGACCAGGCGGCCGTCGACCTTGCCGGCCAGTGCGGCCTTGGCGAGACCCGGGCCGATCGAGGCGGCCACGCCGACGACGTCGATCGGGCCCGGGAATTCGCGGCGGCTGCCGTCGGGGAGCGTCACGTGGATCATGGCTGGGTCCTTCGGGGCAAACAAAAAGGGCGTCGGGGCGCCCTTTCGTTCACGCGATCGGAAGCGGCGGCGCGGCAAGTCAGCGGCTGGCGGTTCCGGTTCGCGTCATGGTGATCGTGTTCTTTCGAACTACGGCTCTCGGCGGGTGCCTGGGTGTTGCGGGACTCGGAACGACTGCGGCGGGCCTTGCTTCGATGGAGACCGGAGCCTGCCGCGACGCATTGGCCTTCGGGAACCTCGCCCTTCGAGGACGAGTGGTGGGCGCGACAGGGATCGAACCTGTGACCCCTACCATGTCAAGGTAGTGCTCTACCGCTGAGCTACGCGCCCGAGCCGCATAGGCTAACAGCGCCAGCCGCGCGGCTGCAAGGGAACGGCGCCAACCGCCGGCATGAGCCGACCGGCACGCGGCCGCCCCGGCTCGCCTATGATCGGCGCGGGGGACACCGGGGGAACGGCGTGGCGGGCGGATTCGGCAGCGACACCATCGCGGGCCTCGCGGGCCGGATCGCCGCCCTGGCACCGGTCGCGGTGCGCTTTGCCTGGGGCAGCGGGCGGCTCGAGGGCCGCGGCCACCTCGGGATCGACGGCGACACGCTGCGGCTCACCGGCGAGCTGGCCGGCGTCGGCCGCGTCGACCTCGCCGCGCACCGCAGCCAGGTCACGGGCTGGCAGCGCAAGCGAGGCGACCAGATCGGACTCGCCGTGCGCGCGGCCTCCGGCAACGGCCAGGAGCCGCTGCGCGCGCTGGCATTCGAACGCGAGGCGGACGCCGAGCGACTGGTCGCCTGGCTGCCGCCGTCGGCGAGCCGCACCAGCCTCGTGCGACGCTGGTACGAAGAGCGCCTCGGCCCCTACCGTCGCGAGGCCTGGGCCACCTACGCGCTGCTCGGCGTGCTGGTCGCCTGCTACGCACTGCAGGTCGCGTCCTCCGGGCGCATCGCCTTCGACGCCGCGATGCTGCTCGGGCACGGCGCCAACCTGCCTGCGCGCACCCTCGATGGCGAACCTTGGCGGCTGCTCGCGGCCGTCTTCCTGCATGCCGACTTCGGGCACCTGTTCGGCAATGCGCTGACCTTCCTCGCCCTCGGCCCCTACGTCGAGCGGCTCTACGGCCGCGCCGCCCTGCCGGCGTTGTTCGTCGGGGCCGGCATCGCCGGCAGCGCCGTCGACCTGTTCACCAACTTCGGCATCGTCGCGGTCGGCGCCTCGGGGGCGGTGTTCGGCATCGTCGGCGCGCTGCTCGCCTATCCCCTGCGCCGCCCCGGCCACCTGCCGCTGGCCTCGATGCGCGTGATCCTCGCCTTCGGCGGCCTCTACACCGCCTGGTCGTTGAAGCAGGGCTTCGACAACGTCGGGGTCAACAACAGCGCGCACGTGACCGGGCTGCTCGCGGGCTTCGCGCTCGGCCTGCTGCTGGCGCCGCCGTTCGAGCGCGAGCGACGCCCGGCATGGCTGCCGCTGGCCGCGGTCGCGGCACTGTTCGCGGTGTTGCTCGCCAGCGCGCTGGCGCTCGGCGTGGCCCGGCGCGGCGATGACTTCCGCCTGTCCCAGGTGCTGCATGACCTCGCCGCGCGGGCCAAGGACCTCGACAGCGACTGCGAGGTCGCGGCCAGGCGCGCCCGCGACGACCCGGCGGCCGGCCGCGCGGCGTTCGAGGCCGCCTGCATCGCGACGCTGGACGAGATCGAGGCGCGCATCACCGCGTTGGCGCCGCGCGACGAAGGCCTGCGCCAGCGGGTCGCGGAACAGCTGGCCGTACTGTCCCTGCGCCGCACGGCGAACCGCGCCGCCGCCGCCCGTTTCACCGACATCGCCGCGCTGGGCCCTGCGGACGCCGCGCGATCGGCGGCACTCGACGCCTGCAAGGCGGCCCTCGACGGCCTCGAATCGATCCCCGCGCGGCAGGTGGTGCGCGCGGTGCGCGCCGAGTGCGTCGCAGCGCTCGACGACGCGATCGCATTGCTGGATGCGGCGGCGACGCACAGCGCCGACGTGCTGCGCTACCAGCACGCCTCGCGAACGCTGTGGCGCGCCGAGCGGTCCGCGTTCGAGCGCATCGCCGACGCGATCGAGCGCGCCGACGATGCGGCGATCGAACAGGCAGTCGCCGACCTCGAGGCGGCCCGCGCTGCGTTCTCGGCCGCCACCGGCGTGCTGGCCGGGGCCTGAGGTCAGCCGCCCATCAAGCCCTGAGCGCGGGCCCGACGGATCTCGTCGCGCACCCGCGCGGCGGCCTCGAACTCGAGGTCCTGCGCGTGCTTGTACATCTGCGCCTCGAGCTTGCGGATCTTGGCCGACACCTGCGCCGGCTCCATCCGCGAGTAGTCGACCTCGGGCTCGGCGACCTTGCGCGCCGCCGCCCTGCCCCGCCCCTTGGCGCCCGGCGCATCGGCACGCGCGCCCTCCATGATGTCGGCGACCTTCTTGACCACCGAGCGCGGCGTGATGCCGTGGGCGGCGTTGTACTCGACCTGCTTCGTGCGGCGCCGCGCGGTCTCGTCGATCGCCGCCCGCATCGACCCGGTGACCGTGTCGGCGTACAGGATCGCCTTGCCGCGCAGGTTGCGTGCCGCGCGCCCGATGGTCTGGATCAGCGACGGCGTGGAGCGCAGGTAGCCCTCCTTGTCGGCATCGAGGATCGCGACCAGCGAGACCTCCGGCATGTCGAGGCCCTCGCGCAGCAGGTTGATGCCGACCAGCACGTCGAACTGGCCGAGGCGCAGGTCGCGGATGATCTCCACCCGCTCCACCGTGTCGATGTCGGCGTGCAGGTAGCGCACGCGCACGCCGTGCTCGCCGAGGTATTCGGTGAGGTTCTCGGCCATCTTCTTGGTCAGCACCGTGACCAGCACGCGGTCGCCCTGGGCGACGCGCAGGTTGATCTCGCCGAGCACGTCGTCGACCTGGCTGCGCGCCGGCCGCACCTCGACCTCGGGGTCGATCAGCCCGGTCGGGCGCACCACCAGCTCCACCACCGCCCCCTGCGACTTGCCCAGTTCCAGTTTGGAGGGCGTGGCGGAGACATAGATCGTGCGCGGCTGGCGGCGCTCGAACTCGTCGAATTTCAGCGGCCGGTTGTCGAGCGCGGACGGCAGCCGGAACCCGTACTCGACCAGGGTCTCCTTGCGCGAGCGGTCGCCCTTGTACATGCCGCCCAACTGCGGCAGCGTGACATGCGATTCGTCGACCACCAGCAGCGCGTCCGGCGGCAGGTAGTCGAACAGGCACGGCGGCGGGTCGCCCGGCGTGCGGCCCGTGAGGTGCCGCGAGTAGTTCTCGATGCCCTGGCAGAAGCCGATCTCGGCCAGCATCTCGAGGTCGAAGGTGGTGCGCTGCTTGAGGCGCTGGGCCTCCAGCAGCTTGTTGTCGCGGTAGAGCTGCTCCAGGCGGTCGGCGAGTTCGACCTTGATCGTCTCGATCGCCTCCAGCACCGTGCGCCGCGTGCTCACGTAGTGGGTCTTGGGGTAGATCGTGTGGCGCGGCAGGCGGCGGCCGACCTCGCCGGTCAGCGGATCGAAGATCGCGATCGACTCGATGGTGTCGTCGAACAGCTCGATCCGCACCGCCTCGGCGTCGGATTCGGCCGGGAACACGTCGATCACCTCGCCGCGAACGCGGTAGGTGCCGCGGCGCAGTTCGTAGTCGCCGCGGGTGTACTGCAGTTCGGTCAGGCGGCGGATCGCCTCGCGCTGCTCCAGCCGGTCGCCGCGCACGAGGTGCAGCACCATGCGGAAGTACTCGTTGGGGTCGCCCAGGCCGTAGATCGCCGACACGGTGGCCACGATCAGGGCGTCGCGCCGCTCCAGCAGGGCCTTGGTCGCCGACAGGCGCATCTGCTCGATGTGCTCGTTGATCGAGGAATCCTTCTCGATGTAGGTGTCGCTCGAGGGCACGTAGGCCTCGGGCTGGTAGTAGTCGTAGTAGGAGACGAAGTACTCCACCGCGTTGTGCGGGAAGAACTCGCGGAACTCGCCGTACAGCTGCGCCGCCAGCGTCTTGTTCGGCGCCAGCACCAGAGTCGGCTTCTGCACCGCCTGCACCAGGTTCGCGATCGTGTAGGTCTTGCCCGAGCCGGTGACGCCGAGCAGGGTCTGGTGGGCCAGCCCCGATTCGAAGCCCTCCAGCAGGCGGCGGATCGCCGCCGGCTGGTCGCCCGCGGGCTCGTAGGGGGCCACGAGGCGGAAGCTGCCCTGGCTGACGGAGGTTGGCGGCGTGGCGCTCATGTCGGCAATCTGGGGGCGGTGGGCGATTTTCCTACAAGCCGGCGCGGAATGTGCCCATCGCGGCACCGATCCGATGACGCCACGCTGTCAGCCACCACGATCAACAGGACGCCGACATGCAACGCCAAGGAAGGGCTTCGGGATTCAGCCTGCTCGAGTTGCTGGTCACGCTGGGGATCGCCGGGATCGTGATGGGATTTGCCGTGCCGTCGTTCGCCCGCCTGCTGGCTGACGCCGAGCTGCGCGCGGGCAGCTCCGCGCTCTCGGTGGCGCTCGCAGCGGCGCGCATGCGGGCCGTGGAGACCCGCCGACCGGTCAGCGTATGCCCACTCGACGACGCGGGGGCCTGCCGCCCCGGCAGCGACTGGTCGCGCGGTTGGATGGTGTTCGACGACCCGCGCCAGCACGGCCGGCCGATCGGTCGGGAGGCCATCGTCGAGGTTTCGGCGCTCGACGGCCGCGGCATCGTGCGCAGTACGGGCGGCAGGCCCCTGCTGACCTTCCGCCCTGACGGCAGTTCGGCCGGCAGCAACGTCACCCTGAGCCTGTGCCATCCGGACCATCCCGGGCTGGGACGCCAGATCGTCCTCAACAATGCAGGCCGCGCGCGCAGCGGTCCACTGCCTCCCGGATGGGCCTGCACGCCCCGTCCTTCGTGAACGCGCCCCCGGCCGGGCCGACTTGACGCTGGCGGCGCACTGGGCGATCATTCGCGCCCTTCGCGCGCGGCTCGACCAGCCGCCGAATGGCGCTGCGCCTGGATCTCACCCAAGCATCGCGCCGATCCGACATTTCCCGAGTAGCTCAGTCGGTAGAGCAGGTGACTGTTAATCACCGGGTCGGCGGTTCGAGTCCGTCCTCGGGAGCCACGTTGCAAGAAAAAGCCCGCCGATAGGCGGGCTTTTTTGTTTTCTCGCCGGCGATCGATGAATCACCAGCAGTTATCGGGCGCAGGCCCGAGGGCGCCCCGCACCCCATTGTTGGTGAGCGTCAGCACGCCGCAAGGATCGCTGCTCTGGAAATCGCCGGTGGGCGTTGCTCGAAGCGTGTAGCTGAGTCCATCCGCTGGCACCACCACGTCGATCTCGTACCAGGCCGTGTCGTCCGGTTCGGCCCCGACCGTGCTGTCGTCCATGTTCAAGCCGCTGTTCGCCGGATCGCCGGTCCGCGGCCCCGTAATGTCGGCCGAGTAGCGATTGAAGGCGGTGAAGAATTTCTCCTGCTCGGCGGCGATCCGAAGCAGCAAGTTCTTGCCTTCGCTGCGGTTGGAGCGCTGGACGTACTGGGTGTAGGAAGGAACCGCGATCGCGATGATGATCGCCACGATCGCGAGCACGATCAGCAGTTCGATCAACGTGAAGCCCTTTTGTGCTTGGCGCATGATTCGGTACCCTGCCTGTCCGCGGAAGCTGTCTGTCGTCGGTCACTTCAAAGATCATTCCTAGGGCGTCAACTCGCGCCAGGAACGGCGCCGCCACACAGTGGTCGGGACTTCGATGCCCGGGAAATCAATCAAGGTGCCAATCCCACCGCCCACATTGATCAGCAGCGCCGGCGATCCCTCAGCCACGCTCGAGGATACTGATTCGCCGATTGCGCTCGAGCGATCATTGGCGTTCACCACGCCATCGCCGTTGAGGTCGATGTTCGGCGCGGCGCCGGTGGACGCGTTGAGTTCATACACGTTGCCGCGTAGGCCAGGCAGGCACGGATCGTCGCCGTTCGGAATGATCGTCGAGAAGATCGCAATGCCCTGCGAGAACAACGCACCCGCGGACGTGACGCCACGCTCGCCGAGGTCGACAAGGTTGATGTACCAGCCGCGTTGCGTGTCGGCGACGTCCGCGTCGGACACCGTGAAGCGGTCCGGGTCGGGTAGCGTGCCGGGGGTCTTGGTCAGGACCTGCTGCTGCAAGCTACCCTCGGTGACCGGGTAGTTCGGCGACGTGCGGCCATACTCGCGGATGCCGTACAGGCGCTGGGTCGGCACGCCGGTCACGGAGCGGTCGCCCGGCTCGAGATACTTGCCGGTGCTGACCACGGCGATGATGCCGGCGGTCTTGGCGTCCGGGAACAGGCGCGGCGCCGAGGTGATCGGGCGCACGAAGTCGGCGCTCGGATGGAACATGCGGACCACGCTCCAGTTCGACGGGCTGGGATCCGAAAGGTCGAACCGCCACAGGTTGCCCTGCAGGTCGCCGGCCACCGCGAACTCGTCGATGAAGTCGGACTCGTAGTCGCCCATCGTCGGCGTCGTGAGCCCACGCGACACGTTCGGCGCGAACTCGAAGCGGCGGATCTCGGTGCCGGTTTCGGCGTCGAGGATGAACAGCGTGGAGCCGCCGCTCGCCGGGGCGGGGTCGGCCGGCGCCACCTGGGGCTCCGTGGTCGTCAACTGTTCGCTGTTGTATCCACCGGGCACGACCACGACCCAGCGCCCATTGGCAAGGCGGGCGATGTTGGGGCGACCGTAGGAGAAGCCCATGCGTTGAGCACCAGCGACATCGTCGGAAAACTCCCACAGCGCCACGTCGGCGGCGTTGGTCTCCGTGACGTTGGGATTGGTGATGTCGAGCGCGAACACACCCTGCCCGCCGCGTCGCAGCGAACCCACCAGGATGGTGCGCCAGCGGCCGCCGAAGAACACGTCGCGCACCACCGGGCTGTTATCCACGTACGGCGTGAACTCAAAGGTCGGGTTGGTGAGGCGGCTCAGCGTCGGCGCGACTTCGCGCGGGACATAGGCCCAGAGTTCGCGGCCGGTGCCGAAGTCGAAGATCGGATTGCCGCTCACGTCAAAGCCCGTCGCGCCGCTGCCGGCATCGAAGGCGTGCAGCATGCCGTCGTTGGCGCCGACGTAGATGACGCGATCGCGGTTCCGATTCGCGGTGCGGAACGCCGAGTACTTGAGCGCGGGCGGGGCCTCGAACTCGGGCCCGCCCTGGAAATCTTCGTCGGTGAATGCCGCTGCCGGCGCCCCGACCACCACGGCGCCCGAGTTCACCACCGCGCCCAGCAGGCCGCCGCGGATGCGGAACGGGCCGCCGTTGTTGATCTCGTTGCTGGTATCGCCGCGGATGTACTCCAGCCGGAGCTCGCCGAGGTTGTCGTCGTCGATCACGCTGGTGACCGGATCATCGTCCAGCATGTTCCGGTAGTCGGACGGCAGCGAGCCCCAGCGGAACGGGATGCCACCACCGGTCGGGCTGGACGAGGTGATGATCACGCGGTCGGCCGAGGTGCGCGAGTTGAGGAGGGCGCCGGCTTCCCAAGCCTGCGTGCCGAGGCTGCCGTCGGGGTTGACCGACAACGCGAACACCTGGCCCGTCCAGTCGCCGGAATCGAAGCCGGTGCGGAAGACCAGGGTGCTGGCCTGGATGATGCCCGACGTCACCGTGGCGGCCGAAACGGTGCCGCGCCGCGCGACCATGCTGGTGAGGGCGACGCTGAGCGAGTCAACGAGCTCCTGCGGGTTGGCCGCCGAGAAGAAGCCGCCGCGCGAGACCAGGCCGGCGTGCCAGAAGTCGTCGACGGTCTCCGGGAAACCCAAGCGGAACCCGGGCCAGGCGACGGTGCCTGCCCGCAGCGCGTCGTACTGCGTGGGCCAGATCCGCGCGCCGGATACGCCGAGCCCGACCGTGAAGTTGACCATGTGCTGCCAGGTCGCCGGGTCGTTGTCCGGGTTCCAGTAGATCTCCGGGTTGTCGGCCGGGTTGCCCAGCGGACCGACGATCGCGGGGCCGGTGACGCCGGTCGCGCGGTTGCCAAAGAAGGGCGGCACGTTGTTCGCGAGGTCCGGCCGCAGGTCGTTCGCCCAGTAGCTGAAGGCGATCGTCGCCTTGCTGACCGTGCACGCGCTGTCGTTCCAGCAGCCGCCGGCATTGGTCGGCGTCTGCACGTTGCCGATGATGCGGCTGACCGCTTCCGCCGGCACGTAGGTGCGGCCATCGGGCAGCGTGCGCCCCGCGTTCAGCGGCGCCCAGCCGAAGGGCGGCGTGGCCGTGGGGTTGGGGCCGTTGGAATAGCCGTCGGTCACGTGGACGTGGAAGTTCTGGCGGCAGGTCAGCTCGCGGTTGAGCGGCGGACCATCCCAGTAGGGATTGGTGTTGTTGGTCACCGCTGACGAGCCGTGCGCGAACAGCTGGCCGGCGCGCACCAGCGCGTTGCGGTTCGGCGTGCCGTAGAGCGTCGGCAGGCTGAAGATGTTCTGGAAGAACGCCGCGCGCGCCGCGCCCTGGAACTTGTCCAGGGTGGTGGTGCCCGGGTTGAACGGCCGCTCGGTCAGCTGCTGGTAGGCGACGCGCAGGCCCGAGTCCTGCACGCCGAAAGTGCGGGTCAAGGCGGTGCGCGCCAGCAGGTAGCGGTTGCTGTAGTACGAGAACCAGTTGGCGAAGTTCTGCCGTTCGGCGGAGCTGCCGTTGGCGACGTTGACCGCCTGGTACAGGCGCGGGTTGTTGACCTGCGCCGCGACGGTCGGGTCGCCGGTGAAGCTGTAGTAGAACGCCGCCGAGGTGCCGCCCGTGGTGCCGCGGAACTGGGTGCCCGTGGTCTGGTTGTTGGCCGACGTGAACGGCAGCCACGCATTGACGGTGGAGATGCCGACGCCGGTGCCGCCGGTCACCAGCGGGATCGGGACCGGCACCGAGGTGTTGGTCGGGTTGGTGCAGTTGTTGTACCAGACGTCGGTGGTGCCGAGGTTCGTCACCGCGTTGAGGTTGGGGGCGAGCGGGCGCAGGCGCGGCTCATGGCCGATGAACTGCGCGGTGCTGCTGTTGGCCATCTGAATCGCGCGCTTGGGAAAGTAGGCGGTCTCGAGGTTGATCGTCGGCGTCGGCACCTTGCCGGTCTTGGGCGAGCCCGGGCCCTCGTAGCCGTCGAGCCAGGCCGCGGTGAAGCTGGCGTTCGGGAACGGCGTGCCGTCGGCGCCCAGCGGCGGCGTGTAGAGCACGTTGGGGTTGTAATAGAGACGGTTAAAGCCATGCCAGAAATGACGCGGATGGCGGAAGTTGCAGCCGCCCTCGATGCCGTCCGGCAGGTAGGGCACGCCCATCGAGCCGGAGTCGTCGAGGGTGACCGCGACGTTCGGGTCCACCGAGGCGTTGAGGAACAGCGGCGCGCGCTGCAGGTTCATCGGCGTCGGGATGGTCGCCGACGCCGCGCCGGCGATGGTGGCGAGCGCCGCCGCGGCGACGAACAGGACCGGGGTGCGGACGCGGAAGGCGGAGGGCTTCATAGCTTACCCCTTGGAGCGTGCGGTGTAGGTGGTCTCGACCGTGCGCACGACGGTCTCGAGGCCGCCCGTTGCACGGGCGGTGATGCGATACATGCGCAGGTCGGAATTGCCGGCCGGCGAGCCGCCGCCGGTACCCTCGTAGTTCTCAGTGCCGGTTGCGCCGCCTTCCATCGCGGCACCCGCGCCTTGCGGGCGCACGCGCCCGAGGTCCTCGGTCAGGAACACCGGCTGTTCGGCAAGGCGCGCGGTGTATTGAGTGGTTGCGCCATAATCGACTTGGGAAGGCGACAGTGGCGTCGCGCCGGTAGTGAAGAAATCGGCGGGCGAGGCCTCGCGGAATGCGCGCGCCACGGCGGCGTCTTTGCGGAACACGCCATCGTTGCCCGCCAGGTTGCCGGCCAGGACGGTACCGTTGCTGACCAGGTACCAGTCATAAATGGTGCGCTCGCCGGCGCGATTGGCTGTTTCGGCCCCGCTGCGGGCGAGTGACTCGTTGCGAAGGCCGCCGGCCATGCGCTCCTGGGTCACGCTCTGGCGCATGCCGACGGTGGCGATCAGGCTCACCAGCACGAGGAAGATCAGGCCGATCACGAGGGCGACGCCACGCTGGCGGCGCGGCATGGTCATGCGGTTCATTGCGGATGCACCCATGTCAGTAGTTGTAGCCACGCAGGTTGACCAGGGTCCGGAATTCGCGGCGCAGCATGCGGCCGGCCGGGAGCCCGTTGCGTGTCGCTCCGAGTGCCTGCGGGTTCTCGAACTGCGCCGCGTTGTTGGGGGTGCCGTCGTTGAGCCACGAATAGCGGAACTCGTCGTCGTTGGTCGACGAGATATCCTCCACCGTGTTGGCTAGCAGGTAGACCTCGATGCTCTTCACGGCACGCCAGCCGCAGCCGGGTTCGTTCTGGCTAAGCGCTGGCGCCGGCAGGATGTTCGCCGGGTTCGGCGGGCAATCCTGCGACAGCGCGCCGAGCGCATCGACCTGCGCAGCGGTCAGGTAACGGGTACGCCCTTGCGAGTCTTCCACCCCGTACAGCAGGTCGAAGCGTTCGATTCCCTCCACCAGGCCCTGCGCGACGTTGGCCCCTTCTTTGCGCATCAGCACGCTGATGAGACGCCCGGGCGTGCGGTTGTCGTTGGCGATCAGGAGATAGTACGACACGGTCCGCAGCGCGGTCGGCAGGTGATAGGCGCGCGCGTTGTTCACCACGTCGAGGCGTCGCATCCGGTCGCTGGTGAAATTCGCGGGCGTCATCTCGATTGAGACGACACCAGGAGCGGGCGCAGGTGGCGGCCCCACGATGGTTCCCAGGAACATTTCGCTGAGCCCACAGTCCGACACCCAGATCGGGGAATTGGCCGTCATGCCGGCGAACCCCGCGCGCGCCAATTCCGCAGGGTCATTCACGACGTCGATTACAGGGCGCGCGCCACCCGCCTGCCATTCGCGCTGGTTGACGACCCGAACGCCCTCGCCGGTGAGGTAGCGGACGGTCAGCACATCGGCGCCTTGCGCGCGCTGCCCCACGGCTGACCCCATGTTCGGAATCGCGGCCCCCAGCAGGTTGACGCCACGGTTGGCCGCGTTGAGCGCCGGTGTGCAGGCGCCGATAGCGCACTCGTGTCCCACCATCATGAAGCGTGGGCTGAGCAGGTACGGCGCCCCGAAGCCGGTCGGCCCGAGGCGGAGGCTGGGGTTGGTGGCCGCGTTGAAGTAACTGAACGCCGCGCGCGCGGTGTCAACGTAGATGTTGGGGAACGGGCCGATGACGCTGGATGCCGCGGAATCGAAGTTGGAGCAGTGCTGGGCGGACGCGGCGCGCAGGTCGGCGGCGATCCGCTGCATCGCGAAGCGGCCGTTCTCCTGCAGGCGCGCGAGGCCGTCCTGCGTGCGGTTGGCCACGCCGATCGCGTTGACCAGGGTGACGAGGCCGATGATCACGATCGACGAGATCACCAGGGTGACCATCAGTTCGATCAGCGACAGGCCGGCCATGCGGCGCACGGCGGCCGGCGTGCGCGCGGCGATCGCGGTACTCATGGCGTCACCACCCAGGTGAAGGTGCCTTGGACGGCGCCGACGTCGGTCTCGCCCTGCTCGGTCCAGGTCAACCTGATCTCGCATGCGCCGTTGTAGATCGGGACGGTCTGCAACTGCACCGGCGTGGGCAACGGACGCCCACCCTGCGGCGTGCAGACGATCTGCCCTGACCCTCCGGGCAACAACTGGCCGACCATCTGCCCCCAGGCCCAGACGTCGCGCGCAGCGACCTCCGCCGGCCCGCAGGGCGCGCCCGCCGTGCAGGGCACCGCCGGGGCCGGCACCGTCGAATCCCAGACCCCGTCGTACGCGTCCAGCCATACGCCGACGATGTTGGCGCGCATGCGGTCGGCGATCGACTCGGCGACGAACGTGGCCTGGCTGTGCAGGAAGCCCACATGGTTGGCGCGGATCGAAGCCGTGAGCAGCAGGCCCAGCCCGATCAGGCCGACGCTGAACACGACCACCGCGATCATGACTTCGAGGAGCGTGAACCCGCGCTGGCGCGGGAAGGCGGGACGGCGGGCCATGTCAGCAGTTCATCGCAGTGTTGGTGGCGGCCTTGCGCGACTCGGCGCGGCCGGAGCGCTCGAGCCGGATGCCGCGCGAGCGATCGGCGTCGTTGTCGGGGCGGCAGATCGCGAATTCGATGGGGTTGGTTCCGGCGGGGCCGATCACCGCTCCGGTGACGCCGAAGGCAATGGGGTTGGCGGGAATGCCACTGGTATCGCCCGCCTCTATGGTGAACTCCGGCTCGGCCTCGCCATGGCGCTTCACGACCTCGGACTCGTCGACACTGCCGTCGGCGTCGAGGTCGGTCCACACGATCCAGCCGTCAGTCCAGTCGCCGGTCTCCGCCCGCACCTCCGTGCGCCGCGCGTACTTTACCGCCTCGCTGCGCGCGATCGCCAAGTCCGAGAGCAGGTCGTTGGTCTGCACCGAGGTGCGGTAATTGACGACGAACTCCTGGAACGAGGGCACCGCCATGCCGAGCATGATCGCCAGGATGGCGACCACGGTCACCAGTTCGATGATCGAGTATCCGCGCACTCGCCGTGCCATCGCCGGGTTCGCTCGCATGCCGCTCTCCGCCACAGGTCAGGAGCGGAACCGTCCGCCCGATCAATAGTTTGCGCCAGCGCTACCGGCCGGGGCAGCACAGGCGGCAGCCTGCGGCAGCAATTGGCTGACGAGCGGGACGAGCGGACGAACGGCGCATCGGCCGCCCAATGGCGGGCCGGCGCGACCGGTCGGAGCGCGCCGACGAGCGGTGCGGGAGCCGGTCAGCGGGTCACGACCCGGTAGCAGGGCTGGTAGGCGACGGCCCCCGGCAGCTTCATGCGGTTCTGCGCCACGAAGGCCGCCAGCAGGCGGTCGAGGGCGCGCATCACCTCCGGGTCGCCGTCGATCTCGAACGGGCCGTGGCGCTCGATGGCGCGGATGCCGTCCTCCTTGACGTTGCCGGCGACGATGCCGGAGAAGGCGCGGCGCAGGTCGGCGGCCAGTTCGTGCGGCGGCCGGTCGCGGCGCAGTTCGAGGCCGGCCATGTTGGCGTGGGTCGGTGCGAACGGCACCTGGTAGGGGTACTCGATGCGCAGGCCCCAGTTGAAGAAGAACGCGTCCTGCGATGCGATGCGCGCCTCGCGGACCTGCTGGATGCCGCGCGTGACCGCGCGCGCCGCGGCCTGCGGGGAATCGACGATGATCTGGTAGCGGCGCGCCGCGGCATCGCCCAGCGCGAGGCGCAGGAAGGCGTCGATCTGCTCGAAGTAGGCCGCCGACTCGCGCGGGCCGGTGAGGATCATCGGGAACGGGATGTCGGCGTTCTCGGGGTGCATCAGGATGCCGAGCAGGTAGAGGATCTCCTCCGCCGTGCCGACGCCGCCGGGGAACACCACGATGGCGTGCGCGATGCGCACGAAGGCCTCGAGGCGCTTCTCGATGTCCGCATGATCACCAGGTGGTTCACCGCCGGGTTCGGCGACTCGGCGGCGATGATGCCGGGCTCGGTGATGCCGATGTAGCGGTTCTTGCTGCGCCGCTGCTTGGCGTGGCCGATGATCGCGCCCTTCATCGGGCCCTTCATCGCACCCGGGCCGCAGCCGGTGCAGATGTCCACCCCGCGCAGGCCGAGTTCGTAGCCCACCGACTTGGTGTAGTCGTACTCCACGCGGCCGATCGAATGGCCACCCCAGCACACGGCGAGGTTCGGCTCGGCGTGGGGCTTCAGGACGCGCGCGTTGCGCAGGATCTCGAACACCGCGTTGGTCAGGCCCTGCGACGCCGTGAGGTCGAACCGGCCCTCCTGGATCTGGGTCGACACGTAGACGATGTCGCGCACCACCGCGAACAGCTGCTCGTTGATGCCGCGGATGATGCGGCCGTCGACGAAGGCCTGGGCCGGCGCGTGGTGCAGTTCGAGCTTGATGCCGCGGTCCTGCTGTTGGACACGGATGTCGAAGTCCGGGTAGCGCTCCATCATGGCGCGCGGGTCGTCGTTGGTCATGCCGCCGGTGAGCACCGCCAGCGCGCAACGGCGCAGCAGCTGGTGCAGGCCACCCTGGGTGGCGTCGCGCAGGCGGCCGACTTCCTGCCGGGACAGCACGTCCATGCCGCCCTGCGGGGCGATGCGGGCGTTGACGGTGAGGCTCTTGGTGTCGTTCATCGGATCGGGACCGAACCGCACGCGGGGGCGGCGGCCTTGCTGGGGTTGCGGGGTGTCGACGCGTCAGCCGCGCACGGGCAGCTCGTCGACCGGGATGCCGCCGGCGAGCAGGCGGGCATCGAGCCCACGCTCGCAGAGCAGCCAGGCGGCCGCCGCGCTGCGGCGACCGGTATCGCAGTAGACCACGTAGCAGGCCGCCGGGTCGAGTTGCGGCGCCTCGGCGCGCAGCCGGAGCAGCGGCAAGTTGAGTGCATCGGGCAGCCGGCCGCGGCGGTATTCCTCCGGCAGCCGCACGTCCACCAGCACCGCATCGGCCGGGATGTCGTCGACCGCGATCTCGCGCAACAGCGGCGCGCGCAGGAAGCGGTTGAAGTCCTCGACGTCGAGCCGCATCACCCGACCCGCTTCCAGCGCGCGCACGGTGGCGCCGCGCGGATTGCCCGACAGCAGGGCCTCCTCGCCGAAGCCCTGGCCGGGCCCCAGTTTGGCCAGTTCGGTGAGCTTGCCGGCGGAATCCTTCAACAGCACGTGGCAGCGTCCGGCAGTGATCACGAAGTACGCCTGCCCGGCATCGCCCTGGCGCACGAGCAGCTCGCCGGCCTTGAAGTCGACCGGCTTCATGGCCGCGAACAACTGCGCGATGTTGGCCGGCGGGATGCGCTCGAAGGCCGGATTGCGCAGCATGGCGCCCATCCAGTCGTCGCCGGCATCGTCGGTGTCGCACTCCACCACTTCGACGCCGCCGGCCTGCGACCAGGTCAGCACCAGGTCGAGCCGGTCGCGATCGACGAACAGCACCTCGCAGGGGCCCAGCGCGGTGCCGGTGGTGCCGCGCCGCGCACCCTGCGCCACCGGGTGCAGGGCCTCCGGCGTGCCGGACGCGATTTTGCGGGTCCCGGACTCGTCGACCAGTTCCAGGGTGCCGTCCAGCAGCCAGACCGTGGTCTTGGCCACCTCGCCGCGGTTGAACACCACCTGCCCGTTCTCGTAGCTGCCCACCCGCGCGCTGCGCGCCAGTTCGGCACGGTCGGTCGGGCTGAGGCTGGACAGCGGCGCGAGCGTGCGCAGGAGGCTCGGGTTGACCATGGCGGGCGGTGGCCCGGTGGCGGGCTGGGCGACAGCATCGGGGAACGCGACACCGCGGGTCAAGGAAGGCCACGCCGTGGCCCCGGAAAAGCAAACGGCCGGCTTGCGCCGGCCGTTCGCCCATCCCGACGCGGGGTCGGTCAGAACTCGTAGCGGAAGCCGACCTGGATGGTCCAGCGCGACTCGCCGACCGTGTCGCGGCGGCCCGGGCGCGGGAAGGTTTCCGTGCCGTTGGCCTCGTTGACGTAGTTGGCCACGTCGTACACCACCTGGCCCGCGGCATTGACGCCGGCGAAGCGCGCCACGTTCAGGTTGTACGGGAAGCCGACTTCGTCGATCTGGCCCCAGTCCTCGTTGATCAGGTTGCCGATGTTCTGGATGTCGAGGAACAACTGCGCACGGTTGTCGCCGAAGAAGCCCGGCAGGTCCTGCGTGATGCGCAGGTCGAACTGGTTCACGTTCGGCGAGTTCTCCGAATTGCGCTCGGCGACGCGACCCTGGTTGTCGGCCAGGCCCGGGACTTCGGCAAGGAAGCGCTCGAACGCCGCGCGGTCGGCCGCCGACGAGTTCGCCGAGTAGGCGATGTTGCCGAGGGTCGGGACCGTGAACAGGTCGTTGCCGTTGATGCCGTCGCCGTTGGCGTCACCGACGTAGGTGAACGAGAACGGGCGACCTTCGCGGCCGTCGTAGTACAGACCGACCGTGGTCGGGTAGTTCTCGATGAAGCGGAAGCGCTTGGTGAGCAGGCCCTGGAAGCGGTCGCGGGTCTCGTAGATCGAGGTGCCCTCTTCGGCCTCGTTGGGGTTGAACACGGCGCGGTTGGTGAAGTTCGAGAACGCCACCGAGGACGTGCCCGGGTTGACATCGGTCGAGCGGCCGTAGGTGTAGGCGACCTTCGCGCCCCAGTCGTCGGAGAACGGCTTCTCCAGCGCGAGGGTCAGGTTGGTCGCGGCGCCGGAACCGGTGTTCGACAGCAGCAGCACGTTGTCGAAACCGAGGTTGCGGCGGCTGCGCGCCTGGTTGGTGGTGCCGCCGACCGGGCCAGTGGCATTGAAGCCGGTGGTGGCGGTGGTCGTCCAGTAGACGAGGCGGCCATCCGGCAACGTGCCGGTCGGCGCGCCGAGGTTCAGGTTCTCGTAGCGGATGCCCTTCTCGACCACGGTGCGCAGCAGCTCGGCGCTGGCCACGAGGCCGTACCACGGCAGTTCATGCTCGAACGCGAGGTTCATCTTCCACACGGTCGGCTGGCCGAAGTCCGGCGCCAGGATGTCGACCAGCGAGGCCGGCGGCGTGCCGGTCGGGCGCAGCGGATTGCTCGGATCGGCCGAAAAGCCCGTGCCGCTGGCGACCGGCAGCACGCGGGTCAGCACGCCCGGGTTCGAGTAGGTGTTTGACAGCCACACCAGCGGGCCCGAGCCCTGGAACAGGCCGACGCCACCGCGCAACTGGGTGGGACGCTCGGTGTCGAAGGTGTAGTTGAAGCCGATGCGCGGCTGCACCGTGGTCTCGCCGTCGGCGGTGACCGTGTTGTCGAAGCCGAAGGTGGTGAGCGCACCCTGGTTGAACGCCGGCTCGTCGTTGGCGATCAGCTCGTCGACGCGCAAGCCGTAGCTGAGGGTCAGGTTGGAGTTGACGGCCCAGGTGTCCTGCACGAACAGGCCGAGCGTGGCGAGCTCGAACTGCGCCGCTGCGCTATTGACGTTGCCGTCGATCGGGAACTGCAGGCGGTAGCCGACGCCGCCGAACGTCGAGCCGGCGGCCGCGAAGTTGCGCGCCGCGAAGTTGTCGATGCTGGTGAAGTTGTACGCGCCGAACGTGTCCTGCAGGAACAGGTTGAACACGTCGTTGGCCTCGTAGTCGAAGCCGAAGCGCACCGTGTGGTCGCCGAGGAACAGGTCGCCTGCGAAATACGCGGTCAGCGTGTCGACGCCGAGGATGTTCGCGTGGCGCGAGCGCTCGGTGCCGAAGAACACGCCGGTGGTGTTGTTGTTCACGCCCACGCGCACGGCCGGGGCGCGGGTGTCGAACAGCGGCTGCGAGTCGTATTCGCTGTAGGAGACGTTGAACTCGGTCGAGAACACGTCGTTCCAGTTGCTGTACAGCGCGGCGACGTAGTTCTCGAACGCGATTTCCTGCGTGTACCAGTTGGAGCTGAACGAATAGGCGTTCAGGCTCAGGTTGGGCAGGATCAGTTCCGACGCGTCCGTCTTGTTGTAGCGGAACATCGCACGATGCTGGTCGTTGATGTTCCAGTCGATCTTCGCGATGACCTTCTCGTCGCTGTTCTCGCGATCCGGCACGCCGCCGGCGACGCCCGGGTCGAGCCCGAAGCCGCGCGCGATGGTCGCGATGCGGTCGAGGTCGGCCTGGGTCAGGCCGCGCACGTCGGTGGCCGCGTTGCCGCTGGCGATGGTGACGTCCGGACCCGGCGAGGAGCGCTGGAACTCCTCGTAGCCGACGAAGAAGAACAGCTTGTCCTCGATGATCGGGCCGCTGACGTAGGCGCCGGCGGTCCACTCGTCGTCGAAGCCGAGGAACTCGGTCGGCTCGTCGCTGACCATGTCGTTGTTGCGGTAGGTGCCGTAGACGGCGCCCGAGAACTCGTTGCCGCCGGACTTGGTGACCGCGTTGATGTTGGCGCCGGTGGCGTCGGCCTGGGTGACCTCGAAGCTCGAGATGCCGACATTGAACTCCTCGATCCAGTCGATCGAGATCGGCTGGTTGAGCGAGGGCAGGCCGGACGCGTTGAGGCCGAACTGGTCGTTGGTCGGAACGCCGTCGATCTTGATGTTGTTGAAGCGCTCGTTCTGGCCGGCGGCCGAGATGGAGCCGCGAGCCTTGTCGTTGACGACCACGCGCGGGTCGAAGCGCACGTAGTCCTGGATCTGGCGGTTGATCGACGGGAACGACTCGATCTCCTCGCGCGTGATGTTGGTGCGCGCGCCCATGTTGTCCGGGCTGAAGGTCAGGGTCGCGGCGGACGCGACGACCTCCACGGCCTCCAGCACCTGCTCGCCGGCCAGCGCCAGCGTCAGCGAGTTGACCTCGTCGAGGTTCAGGAACACGTCGTTGCGCTGGGCGCTCTGGCGGCCAGCGGCGCTCGAGGACACGGTGTAGGGGCCGCCGACGCGCAGACCGCCGGCGTTGAAGCGGCCCTCGCTGTCGGTGGTCACGGTGCGGCGGCTGCCCGAGGGCACGTGCACGATCTCGACGGTGGCGCCGGCCAGTGGCGCGCCGGAGGGGTCGGTGATGCGGCCGGACAGAGCAGCGGAGGTGCTCTGGGCGAAAGCCGGGGCCCCGGCCGCCATCGCGGCCATCACGCCGAGCGCGAGTGCAGTTCGCTTGAACATGGGTTCTACCTTCTGGCTGGATTGCTGCGGAGACGACGCGCCCCTGTTCGGCGTGCCGCCGGGATTTGCGGGGTCCTGCCCGGCTCGACGCCGGTGGCGCCGGCCCTGGCGCGGGGAGGATCGTGGCCGGTCGGGCGTCCGTGACGCGGGCATCCCGCCGACTCAGCAACGGGAGTTTAACGCTAGCGCATGACAGTTTTGTAACAGCCCTGCAAAACGCGATCCGGAACCCTTCAAAATCAGTGACTTATGAACCGACCCCGGACGCCTTGAGGTAAGCCGCGACGCCGTCCAGCAGCATCTGCACCGAAAGGGCCACCAGCAACATGCCCATCAGGCGCTCGAAGGCGGTGAGGGTGCGCATGCCCAGCCAGCGGTACAGGGTGGTCGAGGAGAACAGGATCGCGGCGGTGCCCGCCCACGCCACCAGCAGGGCGATCGACCAGTCGCCCAGCCGCCCGGGGTCCTGGCCACCCAGCAGCAGCAGCACCGCCATGGTCGACGGACCGGCGATCAGCGGGATCGCCAGCGGGACGATGAAGGGTTCGCCGCCCGGCGCTTCGCCGAACAGCCCCTCGGGCGAGGGGAAGATCATCTTGATGCCGATCAGGAACAGGATGATGCCGCCGGCGATGCTCACCGCCTCCTGCCGCAGTTGCAGCAGTTCGAGGATCCAGCGACCGCCGAACAGGAACACGAACAGCACGCCGAGCGCGATCAGCAGTTCGCGCAGCAGCACCAGCCGGCGCCGCGCCGGCGGCAGGTCGCGCAGCAGGGACAGGAACAGCGGCACGTTCCCCAAAGGGTCCATGATGAGGAACAGCAGCAGTGCGGCCGACCACAGGTCCATGGCGCGTCCTCAGGCGGGCGTGCGGAGATCGGCGATGCGACCGCGGAACGGGGCGCCCTGCGCGCCCAGCAGGGCCACCGCGGCCGCCGCGGCGCGCGCCGGGTCCTCGGCGGCCGGATCGCGATCGGCGATCCATGCGCGGGCACGCAACGCGCTCTTGAGCGGCGGCGGCAACAGGCCGTGCACGCGCACGCTGCTGTTCTCGAGTTCGTCGGCGAGCACGCCCAGCAGGGCGGCGAGTCCCTGCTTGGCGACCCCGTAGCCGCCCCAGTACGCGCGGTTGCAGGTGTCGGGATCGTCGAGCGCCGCCACGATCGCGGCGTCCGGGGCGCGCTTGAGCAGCGGCAGGCAGGCCGCGAGCAGCAAGCCCGGGGCGCCCAGGTTCACGTGCAGGGCCTTGAGCCACTCCGTGGGCGGCGTGAGCTCCAGCGGCGCCAGCGCCTGGAAGTGCGCGCTGGCGAGCAGCACGCCGTCGAGCCGCCCGCACTCGCGTTCGATCGATGCAACGAGTTCCGCATGGTCGTCGGGACTGGCGCCGCCGAGGTCGAGCGGGTAGATCGCCGGCTGCGGGGCGCCAGCGGCCTGCAGGCGGTCGTACAGCCGCTCCAGCGGCGGCACCTTGCGGCCGAGCAGGACCACGGTCGCACCGGCGGCACCGGCGGCCAGCGCGGCACCCGACCCGAGCGCGCCGGCGGCACCGACCACCAGCACCACGCGCCCGGCCAGCGCGCCGGGCGCGGGCGCCAGCGCACTGGCGGGCATGCGCTGCATCATCGCCGGCTCAGGCGCGCGCGGCCTCGGCGACCATGCGCGCGAGTTCGCCCTGCTGGTGCAGTTCCAGCGTGATGTCGCAGCCGCCGATCAGCTCACCGTTGATGAACAACTGCGGGAAGGTGGGCCAGTTGGCGAAGCGCGGCAGGTGCGCGCGGATCTCGGGATCCTCGAGCACGTTGACCGGGTGGTAGCGCGCCCCGCAGGCGGCGAGCGCCTGCGCGGCACGGCTGGAGAAACCGCACATCGGGAACTGCGGCGTGCCTTTCATGAACAGCACGACCGGATGGGATTCGACGATCCCGCGGATGCGTTCCATGACGTCCATCGTGGGCTCCGGCGCGATGCGCCAGCGGGTGAAGGACCCACGATTCTAGCCGAGCGGGGTGCCCGCCCGCGACGCCGGCTTCGCGATGCGCTGATAGACTCCGGGGTCCCGTCTACCCGCAACCGCGAGGACCGCCATGGCCATCGAACTGCCTGCCCTGCCCTACGCCCGCGACGCGCTCGCGCCGCACATCTCGGCGGAGACCATCGACTTCCACTACGGCAAGCACCACCAGACCTACGTCACCAACCTCAACAACCAGATCAAGGGCACCGAGTTCGAGAACGCCTCGCTGGAGGACATCATCCGCAAGTCCGCCGGCGGCATGTTCAACAACGCAGCCCAGGTCTGGAACCACACGTTCTACTGGAACTGCCTCAAACCCGCCGGCGGCGGCGAACCGGGCGGCAAGCTCGGCGACGCGATCAAGGCCGCGTTCGGCTCGTTCGCCGCGTTCAAGGAGGAGTTCACCAAGGTTGCGCTGGGCACCTTCGGCTCCGGCTGGGCCTGGCTGGTGCAGCGCCCCGACGGCAGCCTCGCGCTGGTGAGCACCTCCAACGCCGCCACGCCGCTGACCACCACCGACCGCGCCCTGCTGACCTGCGACGTGTGGGAGCACGCCTACTACGTCGACTACCGCAACGCCCGCGCCAAGTACGTCGAAGCGTTCTGGAACCTGGTCAACTGGGACTTCGTCGCCGCGCAGATGCGCTGAGCGGGCCGCCGGCCGCGCCGCAACACCGGCGCGGCCACCGTCGCATGCGCGCCGACGCCCCGCTGCTCGCCGTCGACTCGCTGGCCTGCCGGATCGGCGGCGCGCCGGTGGTCGATGGCGTCGACTTTGCCCTCGCGCGCGGCGAACTGGCCGCCCTGCTCGGCCCCAGCGGCTGCGGCAAGACCACCACGCTGCGCGCGATCGCCGGCTTCCACCGCCCGCAGTCCGGGCGCGTCGTCCTGCGCGGCGCGGTGGTCGCGGGCGACGGCATCGACCTCGCGCCCGAACGGCGCGCGATCGGCTTCGTGTTCCAGGACCTCGCCCTGTTCCCGCACCTGGACGTGGCCGGCAACGTCGGTTTCGGCCTGCGCGCACTGCCGCGCGACGAGCGCGCCGCGCGGGTGGCGGACCTGCTCGCGCGACTGGAACTCGACGGCCTCGCCACGCGCCGTCCGCACGAATTGTCCGGCGGCCAGCAGCAGCGCGTGGCGGTGGCGCGCGCGCTCGCCCCGCGCCCCGACCTGCTGCTGCTCGACGAGCCCTTCTCCAGCCTCGATGCGCGCCTTCGCGTTCGCCTGCGCGAGGCGGTGCGCGACGTGCTGCGCGCGCTCGGCGTGGCCGCGCTGCTGGTGACCCACGACCAGGACGAGGCGTTCGCCTTCGCCGACCGGGTCGGGGTGATGCACGCCGGACGCATCGCGCAGTGGGACACGCCGTACGCGATCTACCATCGGCCGGCGACCCCGTTCGTCGCCGGCTTCGTCGGTGGCGGCCGCCTGCTGCCCGGAACCGTGCGTACCGACGGCGCGATCGACACCGTGCTCGGTCCGCTGCGGCCCACCGGCGCGGCCCTGCCGCCGGGCGCCGCGGTGCGCGTGCTGCTGCGGCCCGACGACCTGCGGCCCGACGCGGCGGGCCCGCTGCGCGCGCGGGTGGTCGATGCCGCCTTCCGCGGCGCGGAGACGCTGTACCGGCTGCGGCTCGCCGACGGCACCGAGGTGGAGGCGCTGTTCCCCAGCCACCACGCGCACGCCCCCGGCACCGAAGTCGGCCTGCGCACCGACCTCGAGCACGTGGTCGCCTTCGCGGCCGAGTGAATCCTCAGCCGAGCGCGGCGATCACCGGCGCGACCTGCTCGACGCGGCCGAGCGCGGCACCGGCGCGCTGCAGGGCCTCGCGCAACCCGGCCGGGTCCGCGGCGGCGAAGGTCGCATGCCCGACCTTGCGGCCGGCGCGCGGCGACTTGCCGTAGTCGTGCCAGTGGCCGACCGGGTCGGCCAGCACGGGCTCGCGCGACGGCAACTCGCCGATCCAGTTCAGCATCGCCGCGGGTCCGCGCGAGGCCGTGCTGCCCAGCGGCAGGCCGAGCACCGCGCGCAGGTGGTTCTCGAACTGGCTGACCTGCGCGCCCTCGATGGTCCAGTGCCCGGAGTTGTGCACGCGCGGCGCCATCTCGTTGGCCAGCAGGCGGCCGCCGTGGACGAACAGTTCGAGCGCGAACACGCCGACATAGTCGAGCGCCTCGCCGAGCGCGCGCGCATGCGCGAACGCCGCGTCCGCCAGCCGCGCATCGCCCGGCGCCGGCGCGAGGCTGGCGGCGAGGATGCCGTCGGCGTGCCAGTTGCGGGTCAGCGGCCAGGTGCGGAAGTCGCCGTCGCGACCGCGCACCGCGACCACCGAGCATTCGAAATCGAACGGCACGAACTGCTCGAGGATCAGCGGCACACCGCCGAGCGCGGCCCACGCCGGATCGGCGTCGGCAGTCGAACGCAGCCGGTATTGCCCCTTGCCGTCGTAGCCGAGCCGGCGCGTCTTGAGCACCGCCGGCGCGCCGATCCGCGCCAGCGCGGAGTCGAGGTCGGCGCGCGAGTCGACCGCCGCGAACGCCGGCGTGCCCATGCCCAACTGCTCGAACAGCCGCTTCTCGGCCAGCCGGTCCTGCGCCACCGCCAGCGCGCGCGGCGACGGGAACACGGGCACCCGTTCGGCCAGCCAGTGCGCGGTCTGCGCCGGCACGTTCTCGAAGTCGAAGGTCGCGACGTCGATCCCGTCGGCGAAGGCGCGCAGTGCGTCGAAGTCGTTCCAGTCGGCCTGCACCAGCGGCGCGACCTGGCCGGCGCAGGCATCCCCGCTGGTGTCGAGCACGCGGAAGCGCAGGCCGAGCGGCGCGCCGGCCAGGGCCATCATGCGCGCCAATTGCCCGCCGCCGAGGATGCCGATCGTGGTCGCCATCGGCTCAGTCCCGCGGGTCGGGCTTGGCCAGCACCTGCTCGGTCTGCGAGCGGCGGAAGTCGGCCAGCGCCTGCGCCACGCCCGGATCGTGCAGGGCGAGGATCGCCGCGGCGGTCAGCGCGGCGTTGATCGCACCGGACGGGCCGATGGCGAAGGTCGACACCGGCACGCCGGCCGGCATCTGCACGATCGAGAGCAGCGAATCGAGCCCCGACAGCGCCTTCGACTGCACCGGCACGCCGAGCACCGGCAGCACCGTCTTCGCGGCCAGCATGCCGGGCAGGTGCGCCGCGCCGCCGGCGCCGGCGATGATCGCGTGCAGGCCGCGCGCCGCGGCCTGCTCGGCATAGGCGAACAGCAGGTCGGGCGTGCGATGGGCCGAGACCACGCGCACCTCGTGCGCGATGCCGAGCCGTTCCAGCGTGTCGCTGGCGGGCTTCATCGTTTCCCAGTCGGAGCGCGAGCCCATCACCACCCCCACGCGCACCGCCGCCGCTGAAGTTCCGCTCATGGCCGGGACCCGTCGAAAACGCTATCTTAGCGCCGTCCCCGCCGGAGCACGCACGCCACGCCATGGGCATCGACCAGCGCCTGATCGACCTCCTCTGCTGCCCGGTGAGCAAGGTCCCGGTGGCCGCGCTCGCGACGCGCCAACTGGAGTACATCAACCGCGAGATCGCGGGCGGCGGCGTGCGCACGGTGGCCGGCGCGGCGGTGGCCGGCGCGCTCAGCGCGGGGCTCGTCACCACCGACGGCAAGGTCGTCTACCGGGTGGACGACGGCATCCCGGTGATGCTGCCCGAAGAAGGCATCGGCACCACCCAGTTCGCCGATTTCCCGCGCTGACGCCCGATGCCGGCGCTGCTGCCGCCGCGGGCGGTGATCGACGACGACGTGGCGCGCGCGCTGGCCGAGGACATCGGCACCGGTGATGCCACCGCCGCGCTGGTGCCGGCCTCGCGCAGCGCCACGGCGCGGATCGTGGCCAAGGAAGCCGGCGTGCTGGCCGGTCGCGCCTGGGCGCAGGCCTGCTTCGAACGGCTGGCGCCGGACGTGCGCCTGCACTGGGCGCGCGACGACGGCGAGCGCTTCGCCGACGGCGATCTGCTGTGCCGGCTCGAAGGCCCGGCGCGCGCCCTGCTCGCGGCGGAGCGCAGCGCGCTGAACTTCCTGCAGACCCTCAGCGCCACCGCGACGGTCGCAGCCGCCTTCGTGCACGCGGTGGCCGGCACCGGGGCGACCATCCTCGACACCCGCAAGACCCTGCCCGGCCTGCGGCTCGCGCAGAAATACGCGGTGCGCGCCGGCGGCGCCAGCAACCATCGCATCGGCCTGTTCGACGCGATGCTGATCAAGGAGAACCACGTCGCCTGCGCCGGCGGCGTGGCGGCTGCGATCGGCGCGGCGCGCGCGGCCTCGCCGGGACTGCTGCTGGAGGTCGAGGTCGAGACCCTGGCCGAACTGGACGAGGCGCTCGCCTGCGCGCCGGACCGCATCATGCTCGACGACTTCGCGCTCGACGACCTGCGCGAGGCCGTGCGCCGCACCGCGAGGCGCGTGCCGCTGGAGTCCTCGGGCAGCGTCTCGCTGGCGACGGTGCGCGCGGTGGCCGAGACCGGCGTGGACTACATCTCGGTCGGCGCGCTGACCAAGCACGTGCGCGCGGTCGACCTCTCGATGCGGATCGACCTCGCGCGCTGATCGCGCGGACCCGGCTTCAGCCCAGCAGGCCGAAGTACCAGGCCGCCGCGCCGACTGCCGCGACCGCGAGCACGGCGAGCACCACCCAGCCGATGCCGCCGCCGCCCTTCTCGGCCGGCGGCGCGGCCGCGGGTGCCGGCGCCGTGGCCGGCTTGGCGGCCTGCTGCACCTCCATGCCGGGGGCCACCAGCAGGAAGCGCACGGTGTCGAGGCGCAGTTCCTCGCCGGGCTTGAGCAGGCCCTGGTGCACGCGCTTGCCGGCGATGAAGGTGCCGTTGGCGGAGCCGAGGTCCTCGACCGCGATGCCGTCCGGCATAACCGACAGCTTGGCGTGGTGGCGCGAGATCTCCTCGCCCGGAACGCTGATGTCGCATTCGCTGTGGCGCCCCACGGTCACGGTGCCGAACAGCGGGTAGGTCTTGCCGAAGGTGGTGCCGCTGACGCCGCGCAGGACGAACTTCGGCAGCGCCATGCGCACGCGCGTGCGGCCGTCGTCCTCGGCGTCCTGCTTCTTCGGCGGCGCGACGGGCGCCGCGGCCGGGCGGTCGAGCGCGACCACGCGCGCGCCGACCTTCGCGAACAGCACCAGGTCGCCGGGCTTGATCGGTGTGTCCGCCGTCGCCTGGCGCCCGTTGACGACCACCACGCTGCCGTCGCCGACCGGCCGCACGCTACCGGATTCGCCGCGGCAGGTGATCTCGCAATGCTGGTGGGCGATGCCGGGCGCGACGATCGTGATGTCGCTGCCGGCGCCGCTGCCGACCCGCGTCACGCCATCCTTGAGTTCATGCGGCGCATGCTCGCCGTTGGGGAACAGCAGCTTCATCTTCGGTCCTGCCCATCGACGGGGGAGCGCCCCGTCAGTCGATCTCCCGCACCACGCGGAAGCCCACGGTGTTCGCCGACACGTCGGCGCCGAACGCCTCGCGCTGGCGCGGATCGGCGGCGTCCGCCGTGCTGTGCCAGGCGCTGCCCATCGCGGTCCGCTCGCGGCAGCCGGGTGCGCAATCCGCGACCCATTCGCGGACGTTGCCGGCGATATCGTACACAGCGCCCGCCGAGGCATCAAAACGACGTGAGGGCGACGTCGCGGCGAAGCCATCGTCGCAGGCCAGTGCGTCGTTGTCGCGGTACTTGGCGCGGAACGCCGCGTCGGCGAGGTTCGCCTTGCAATCCGCGGGCGCGGGCGCGCCTGCGGCCAGCGCCAGCCACTCGGCCGCGGTCGGCAGCCGGTAACGCTTGCCGGTGCGCCGGGTCAGCCATTCGGCGTATGCCTCGGCATCGCCAGCGGTGATGCACACCACGGGGTGGTCGCCGCCCTGCTCCACGTCGGGCTTCTCGAACGAGCGCGAGCGCGAGGAGCGGAAGAACGACTCGCGGTCGCGGCACGCGGGGCGATCGCGGCGCGCGGTCGATCCGCCGTCGGCCCAGAAGGCCCGGAACTCGGCCAGCGTGGTCTCGCCACGCGCCACCGCGAGTCGAGCGCCCGCGACCACCACCATCTCCGGACCCCGCGCCTTGTCGCCGGCACGGTCGCGGAACACGAACCCGGGCTTGCCGATGCCGGCAGCCGCGCGCAGGCCGCGCTGCGCGTCCTGCGAGCCGGGGTCGAACAGCAGGGCGCGCTCGAAGCCGGCCTTGGCGGCGGCCCCGTCCCAGGCTTCGACCGCGCGGCGCGCGCCCGCCAGCGCCTCGTCGCGCAGTGCGGCCATGCGCGCGGCCAGCCGCGCGCCGAGTTCGGCGCCCTCCGGCACCTCGCCGGCGATCTCGCGTGCGCGGCCGATGAAGTCCACGAACGCGCGCGTGTCGCCCTCGGCCAGGGACTTTTCGGCCAACTCGGCATACGCCGCCGCGGTGGCGACCAGTCCCTCGCGGGCCCGCGTCGCATCGGCCGCGGCGCGGAAGCGCTCGGCCAGGCGCAGCGCCAGGCGATAGCGCTCGAGCGCATTGCGGCCGGGCGGGTTGCCGAGCCGCTGCGCGGCGACATCGGCACGTGCGATCGCGAGCAGGCTGGCGATCGGATCCTGCACGCCGGTGTCGATCGCGCGCTGCAAGGCTTGCGGATCGTCGGGCGGTGCGTCCGGCGGCACCGTGGCGTCGATCGGCGCACCCACCGCCGGCGCGGGCTCCATCGCGGCGTCGCTCGCCGCGGCGGGCGACGCCTCGCCCACTGCCGACGGGGCGACGGGCGGCGGCGCCACCGCGACCGCGGGCGCCGGCGCGGGATCGGCGCCGCGCTGGCCCATGAAGGCCGCCAGGCCCAGCCCGCCGAGGCCCAGCACGATCGCGGCGACCGCAGGCCACAGCAGGCGCGACCCGGGCGCAGCCGCGTCGGGCGTCGGCAGGCGAGCCGGCGCCGGCGTCGCCACCGTGGGGGCCGCCGCGGCAGCCGGCGGATCGAGCCGCGGCAGGGCCTCGTGCACGCCGGTGGTGCGCACGCTGGGCAGTCCGATGCTGAAGCCGGCGCTGGCGCCGACCGCCTCCAGCGCGGCGACGAAGGCCTCGCTGTCGGGGAAACGATCCGCCGGGTCCTTGGCCAGCGCGCGATCCACCAGCGGCTGCCATGCCGCGAGCCGCTGCGGCAGGCGCGGCACCGGCTCGAACACGTGCGCATAGGCGATCGCGAAACCGTCCTCGCCGTCGAACGGCGGCTGTCCGGTCAGCGCCTCGTAGGCCACCGCGCCCAGCGAGTACAGGTCGGAGCGCGCGTCGACGTTGCCGCCGCGCGCCTGTTCGGGACTCATGTAATGGCTGGTGCCGACGCTGGCGCCGGCGTTGGTCAGGCGCGAGGTGCGGGTCACCGCGCGGGCGATGCCGAAGTCGGTCAGCACCGGGTTGTCGCTGGCGTCGAACAGGATGTTGGCCGGCGAGACGTCGCGGTGCACGAAGCCGCGCAGGTGGGCGAAGCCCAGCGCGCGCGCGACGCCGGCCAGCACGAGCGCCACCTCCGACGCGTCCGGCGGACCGGCTTTGATGCGCTGGGCGAAGTCGCCGCCCGGCAGGTGCTGCATCGAGAAGTAGTGCAGCTGCTGCTCGGTCACGCCGACGTCGTAGACGGCGACGATGTTGGGGTGCGACAGCGACGCGAGCGTGCGCGCCTCCATCAGGAAGCGACGCGAGAAGTTCGGATCGGCGACCAGCGCAGGCGTCATGACCTTGAGCGCGACTTCGCGCTCGAGCGAGGTCTGCACGGCCAGGTACACCGTGGCCATGCCGCCGACGCCGATCTCCTGCTTGATCGTGTATCCCGCTACCTGGATCACGCCGACCCGGCCCGTGGATTCCCCTGTGGCCGACGATTGTAGTGCCGCCGGCGTCCGCGCTGCGGAACCGGTTGGCAATCCGGGCCCGCGCGGGGTCGGCCCGGGGGTGGACTTGCCGCCCGTGTCACCACACGTCACGCTTTGGGTTTTCCCGCAGGTCCTTCCATGGCTTTCAGCATCGCGGTGTTCGTGCTGGCTTCGGCCGGCGTGGTCTGGTGGTTTTCCGCCACCGAGGCCCGTGAGCGCGCCCGTGCGCACGCTCAGGCGGCCTGCGCCCGGGCGGGCGTGCAACTGCTGGATGCGACCGTGATGCTGCGCCGCCTGCGGGTCAGGCGCGCCGCGGAGGGGCTGGTGCTGGAGCGGCGCTACGCGTTCGAGTTCAGCCCCGACGGCGTGCACCGCGTGCAGGGCCACATCGACCTGCGGGGGCGGGAACTGGTGTCGGCGACGGTGCCGTTTTCGGCGCCGCCGGGCCCCGGACCTACTTGACCACGCGCAGGCGCGGGCCGCCGCGCACCGGCTCCGGCGGATCGGCCGGCGGCGGCGTGGGCGCCACCGGCTCGGCCGGAAACATCATGCCCTGCCCGTTTTCCTGCGCGTAGATCGCCAGCACCGCGCCGAGCGGCACCACCACGTGGTGGCTGACGCCGCCGAAGCGCGCCATGAAGGAAATGCGCTCGTTGCCGAGGTCGAGGTCGGACACCGCGCGCATGGCGATGTTGAGCACGATCTGGCCGTCCTTCACCGAGGCGGACGGTACCTGCACGCCGGGCAGGCGCGCGTCCACCAGCAGGTAGGGCGTGAGCGCGTTGTCGCTCACCCACTGGTACATGGCCCGCACCAGGTAGGGGCGGTTGCTGGTCATCGGAGGCGCGCTGGCCATGGTCGGATCAGCCGGGCCGCAGGGCTTTTTCGTCGTCGGTCATGCTGCGCAGGAAGCCCGGGTTGCGGAAGATGCGCTCGCCGTAGTCGGTGATCGGCTGCGCTTCCTTGGGCAACACCACGCCCAGCGACGGCAGGCGCCAGACCAGCGGCGCCAGCGCGCAATCGGCGAGGCTCATCTCGGTGTTGAGGAAGAACTTCGCCGCCTTGAACACCGGGACGCTGCCCATCAGCGCCTCGCGCAAGCGCTTGCGTGCGGTCTCGGCGGTGCTCTTGGTGCCGGTCTGGATGGTGTCGACGAAGGGAAACCAGTCCTGCTGCAGGCGCACCACGCCGAGCCGCACGCGGGCACGCGACAGCGGATCGACCGGCATCAGCGGCGGATGCGGATAGCGCTCGTCGAGGTACTCGGCGATCACGTTGACGTCGTAGAGCACGAGGTCGCGGTCGACCAGGGTCGGCAGCGTCTGGCTGGGGTTGAGGTCGGCGAGGTCCTCGGGCGGGTCGTTCGGGTCGACCACCACCAGGTCGTAGGACACGCCCTTGGCCGCCAGCACCAGCCGCGCGCAATGGCTGGCCAGGTCGTTGCGGCCCGAAAACAGGGTCAACACGGTCCGCACGCGCGAAGTCGCGGCGGGCTTGCGTTTGCCCCAGGTAGCCAACGTCGTGCTCAAGGCATCCTCTCCCCGGTGTCCCGGCCCTGCTACGCCCCCGACGGAGCGTCACAAAGCCTACACCTGGCAAACACGAGCGTGAAGCCGGCCGGAGGTCCCGCCCCCGGCCGGTCCCCGCTCAGTGCAGGTCCCGCCAGTACTCGCGCTTGAGCAGCCAGGCGAGGAAGGTGAAGAAGGCCAGGAACAGGATCACCCAGGGCCCGTAGGCCTCGCGCTTCAGGGCGGCCGGCTCGGCCATGTAGACCATGAAGTTGGTGATGTCGCGAATGGCGAGGTCGTACTCGGCCTCGTCCATCAGCCCCGGCTGGACCAGTTCGAAACGGACCAGGCAAGCGCCCTTGACCTCGCCCTTCGGGCACGGCTGCGGGTTGCCCGCCGCGTCGTTGGTCTTGGGCTCGGTGATCGCGCGCTGCACGCCCTGCAGTTCCCACAGCACGTGCGGCATGCTGGCGTTGGCCAGCACCGGGTTGTTCCAGCCGATCGGGCGCGACTCGTCGATGTAGAACGACTTCAGATAGGTGTAGATCCAGTCCGCGCCGCCGTGCTTGGCGCGCGCGGTCAGCGACAGGTCGGGCGGCGCGGCGCCGAACCACTGGGTGGCGTCCGCCGGATCCATCGCCACCTTCACCCCGTCGCCGAACTTGGCGCCGGTGAAGTTGAGGTTCTGCATCACCTGCTCCTCGGTCAGCCCGAGGTCCTCGGCGATCCGCGAGTAGCGGTTCAACTGCGCCGAATGGCAGGACGCGCAGTAGTTCATGAACAGCCGCGCGCCCCGCTGCAGGGACGCGCGATCACTGACGTTGGTGTTCGCCGCTTCGAGCGGGATCGCGGGACCCGCCGCATGGGCGAGCCCGGCGGCCGCGACCGCGACCAGGGCGAGCAGGAACTTACGCATGGGAAGGCACCCGGTCCGGCACCGGCTTGACGCTGTCGATCCGCGTCCACCAGGGCATGGTGATGAAGTAGAGGAAGTAGTACGCGGTGGCGATCTGCGCCAGCAGGGTCAGCATGGCGCTCGGCGGCTGGTAGCCGACGTAGCCGAGGAACACGAACGCGACCACGAACAGCGCCAGCAGGGCCTTGGACAGCGCGCCGCGGTACTTGAACGAACGCACCGGACTGCGATCCAGCCACGGGATCACGAACAGGATCATCACCGCCGCGCCCATCACGACCACGCCGGCGAGCTTGTCCGGGATCGCGCGCAACATGGCGTAGAACGGGGTGAAGTACCACACCGGCTTGATCAGTTCCGGCGTCACCAGCGGGTTGGCTGGGATGAAGTTGTCGTACTCGAGGAACAACCCGCCGAACAGCGGCGCGAAGAAGATCACGAACGCGAACAGGAGCAGGAAGAAGCCGGCGCCGAAGATGTCCTTGACCGTGTAGTACGGGTGGAAGGCGATGCCGTCCAGCGGCTTGCCGTTGGCGTCCTTGAACTTCTTGATGTCGACGCCCTCGGGGTTGTTGGAGCCGACCTCGTGCAGCGCGGCGAGGTGCAGCGCGACGAGCAGCAGCAGCACCAGCGGCAACGCCACCACGTGCAGGGCGAAGAAGCGGTTCAGCGTCGCGTCCGAGATCAGGTAGTCGCCGCGGATCAGCTCCACCAGCGCCTCGCCCACGTAGGGCACCGCGCCGAACAGCGACGTGATCACCTGCGCGCCCCAGTACGACATCTGGCCGTACGGCAGCACGTAGCCGAGGAAGGCCTCGGCCATCAGCACGAGGTAGATCATCATGCCCAGCACCCAGACCAGTTCGCGCGGCTTCTGGTACGACCCGTACAGCAGGGCACGGAACATGTGCAGGTACACCACCACGAAGAACGCCGAAGCGCCGGTGGAGTGCATGTAGCGGATCAGCCAGCCCCACTCCACGTCGCGCATGATGTACTCGACGGACGCGAAGGCCTCGGCGGCGCTCGGCTTGTAGTTCATCGTCAGCCAGATGCCGGTGACGATCTGGTTGACCAGCACCAGGATGGCCAGCGAGCCGAAGAAGTAGAAGGTGTTGAAGTTCTTCGGCGCCCAGTACTCGGACAGGTGCTTGCGCCAGGCGGTGTCCATGCTCGGCGCGCGGTCGAACACCCACGCGGCGACGCCGTTGAACACGCCGGCCACGCCGTCGCGCGGCGCGTTGGCGAAGGGATTCACGGGCTTGGTGTCGGCCATGTCAGGCGGCTCCCTCGACGGGGTTGAGGCCGACCGTGACGTGCTTGTCGTCATCGAAGCGGTACGGCGGCACCTTCAGGTTGGTCGGCGCCGGCACGCCGGCGTAGACGCGACCCGAAAGATCGAACTTCGAGCCGTGGCAGGGGCAGAAGAAGCCGCCACGCCACTCGGGATCGAAGGACTGCGGCTTGACCTCGGGCTCGAACAGCGGCGAGCAGCCGAGGTGGGTGCAGATGCCGACCAGCACGAGCACGTCCTGGCGGATCGAGCGACCTTCGTTCTTGGCGTACTCGGGCTGCTGGTCGACGACCTCGGAGTCGGGGTCGCGCAGCCGCTCGCGGTGCTCGGCGCTGCCCAGTTCGGTGACCATCTCCGGCGATCGCTTGACGATCCAGATCGGTTGGCCGCGCCATTGCGGCACGTCGCTGCCGATCTTCAGCAATTGGCCTTCCTGCAGCTTGCTGATGTCGATGGTCACCGGCGCGCCCGCCGACTGCGCGCGCGCGCTCGGCTTGAAGGACGCGACGAAGGGCACGGCCGCGTAAATCGCCCCTACCCCGCCGACGACCGCCGTGGTCGCGGTGAGGAAGCGGCGCCGACCGTCGTTGACGCCTTGCTCGGCCATTCGGCTCTCCAGATCGATGATGCGGATGCGGGATGGGCGCGCCGTACGCGCCAGAATCGTCCAATTCTAGCCTTCGGCACCGGGGGAGACAACGTGAACGCCGGCCGGCACAATGCGCGGCCCGCCCCACCCGGACCCGCCATGGGCCGCTTCGTCCGCGCGCTCGCCTTCGTGCTGCAGTTCGCCACCCTCGGGCTCGCGCTGGCGTTCGTCGTCACGCGGCTGTTCCCGGAGCGGTTCGGCGCGCCGGCGGCGGCGATCGCGCCGGGGCCGCCCAGCTACGCGCCGGCGGTCCGCCAGGCGGCGCCCTCGGTGGTCAACATCTACGCCAACCGCCTGGTCACCGACCTCGGCATCCGCCTGCTCGGCGACCCGCTGGCGCAGCGCCCGCCGGTGGCTTTCGCCACGCCGATCAGCCGCTTCGAGCGCAGCGACGGCTCGGGCGTGATCGTCGGCGGCGACGGCCTGGTGCTGACCAACGACCACGTGGTGCGCGATGCGCAGCGGATCTGGGTCGGGCTGGCCGACGGGCGCGTCACCGAGGCCACCATCGCCGGCCGCGACCCCGCGTCCGACCTGGCCCTGCTGCGCATCGAGGGCAGCAACTTCCCGGTCATTGCCTTCGCCGACCAGCGCCCGCCGGAAGTCGGCGACGTGGTGCTGGCGATCGGCAACCCCGAGGGCATCGGCCAGACCGTCACGGTCGGCATCATCAGCGCCACCGGCCGCGACCAGCCCACCCTCAGCCGCTACGAGGACCTGGTGCAGACCGACGCCGCGATCAACCTCGGCAACTCGGGCGGCGCGCTGGTCGACGCCGAGGGCCGGCTGGTCGGCATCATCACCGGCGTGCTGGGCCGCGAGCGCGGCGTGCAGGGCGTGGGCTTCGCCATCCCGGCGGCCTCCGCGCGACGGATCATGGACTCGCTCGCCGCCCGCGGCTACGTGGTGCGCGGCACGATCGGCGCCGAATACGCCGAGGCGCCGCTGTCGGCCGCCCCGACCCGCGATGCCCAGCCGCGCGGCGTGCAACTGGTCGCGGTGGCCCCGGGCGGCCCCGCCGAGCAGGCAGGGCTGCGGGTCGGCGACCGGCTCCTGCGCTTCGACGGCACGGCCGCGCGCAGCGAGAGCGAGCTGCGCGCCCGCGAGGCGGCCACCGCCCCCGGCAGCGTGGTGCGGATCGAAGCCGAACGCGCCGGCGTGCCGCTGGCCACCGAGGTCACGCTGGCGGAGCGGCCGCGGCCACGCCTGTAGGCCACCGGGCCGCGACGTCGTCGCGCCGGCCTCAGGAGCCGGCCTGGTAGCGCCGGTGCAGCACGCCCACGCGCTGCACGTAGACCTGGGTTTCCTCGTAGGGCGGGATGCCGCCCCAGCGCTTCACCGCGCCCTCGCCCGCGTTGTAGGCCGCGGTGGCGAGCTTGACGTCGCCGTTGTAGCGCTCGAGCAGGCCCGCGAGGTGCTGCACGCCGGCGTCGATGTTCTGCGCGGCGTCGAACGGATCGGACACGCCGTACATGTCGGCCGTGCCCGGCATCAGCTGCATCAGGCCCTGCGCGCCCTTGCGCGAGAGCGCGTCGGGGCGAAACGCCGACTCGGCGTGGATGACCGCCCGCACCAGGGCCGGATCGACCTGCCAGCGCTCGGCCGCGGCCGCGATCTCCTTGTCGTAGGCGGTAGGGTTGAGCCGGGTGCGGTCCCAGTTCACCGGCGAGCGCGGGTCGCAGGCCGGGCAGTACACGTTGATGACCGTGTAGCGGCGATTGAGCGGCCGGCGGTCGGTGTAGTGGGTCACGCCGTGGGCATCGCGGAACTTGAACACCGAGGCCCGGCTGCCGCCGGTGGGCGCCGACGGCGCGGTCGCCACCGGCGTGGCGCTGGCGCGCACGCGGTCCGAGGGCACGTTCGAGTAGTGGGTCACCCCGTTGGCGTCCACCCACTTCACGATGCCCCCGGCGCTGGCCGTGGCCCACGGCAGCGCGCACCCCGCGAGCAGGGCGAGAACCGGCAGGAAGCGCAGGGAGGGTCTGCGAAGCATGGGGCAAGTTTCGGCCACTACAGGGAAAAATCAAGACCACGGGGCCCGCTTCCGGGTTCCCGGAGCGACCGCCCGTCGGTAGACTGCCCGCCCCCGGCGACCTGCGATCCCGCCCATGTCCGGCAAGCTCTTCATCAAGACCCACGGCTGCCAGATGAACGAGTACGACTCGGCCAAGATGGCCGAAGTGCTGGCGGCCTCGCACGGCCTGGAACTGACCCAGGTCGAGGCCGAGGCCGACGTCATCCTGGTCAACACCTGCTCGATCCGCGAAAAGGCGCAGGAAAAAGTCTTCTCGCAACTGGGCCAGTGGAAGCAGTTGAAGAAGGACAAGCCGGGCCTGGTGATCGGGGTCGGCGGCTGCGTGGCCAGCCAGGAGGGCGAGGCGATCATCCGCCGCGCGCCGCACGTGGACCTGGTGTTCGGCCCGCAGACCCTGCACCGCCTGCCGCAGATGATCGAGGCGCGCCGCGCCACCGCGCGCCCGCAGGTGGACATCTCGTTCCCGGAGGTCGAGAAGTTCGACCGCCTGCCCGAGCCGCGCGCCGAGGGCCCGTCGGCCTTCGTGTCGGTGATGGAGGGCTGCAGCAAGTACTGCTCGTTCTGCGTGGTGCCCTACACCCGCGGCGAGGAAGTCAGCCGCCCCTTCGACGACGTGGTGGCCGAGGTCGCCAAGCTCGCCGCGCAAGGCGTGCGCGAGGTGACCCTGCTGGGCCAGAACGTCAACGCCTACCGCGGCCCGATGCACGACGGCGAGATCGCCGACCTCGCGCTGCTGATCGAGACCATCGCCCACATCCCGGCGATCGGCCGCATCCGCTTCACCACCTCGCACCCGGTCGAGTTCACCGACCGGCTGGTCGAGGCCTACCGCAACGTGCCCAAGCTCGCCGCCTACCTGCACCTGCCGGTGCAGGCCGGCTCCGACCGCGTACTGGCGGCGATGAAGCGCGGCCACACCACGCTCGAGTACAAGGCCAAGATCCGCCGCCTGCGCGAGGCGCGGCCGGGCATCAGCATCGCCTCCGACTTCATCGTCGGCTTCCCCGGCGAGACCGACGCCGACTTCGAGGCCACGATGCGCCTGATCGAGGACGTCGGCTTCGACCAGAGCTACTCCTTCGTCTATTCGCGCCGCCCGGGCACGCCGGCCGCGAACCTGCCGGACGACACGCCCGAGGCGGTCAAGTCGGCGCGCCTGCAGCGCCTGCAGGCACGCATCAACGCCAACGCGATGGCGATCAGCCGCGCCATGGTCGGCACCGTGCAGTCGGTGCTGGTCGAAGGCCCGAGCCGCCGCGACCCCGCGCAGCTGTGCGGCAAGACGGAAAACAACCGCACGGTGAACTTCGACGGCCACCCGCGGCTGGTCGGCCAGTTCGTCGACGTCGAGATCACCGAGGCGCTGCCGAACTCGCTGCGCGGCCGCGTCGTGCTGCACGACGACGCGGCGGCCTGAGCCGACCGCTCACCGGCAGCGCGCGAGGGCGCGCTGCTCCACCCGCCACGCACCCTGCGTCGGGTCGACCTCGGCCCAGGCGCGCCGGGCCGCTTCGCAGACCTGCGGCGTCGGTGCGCGACTGGCCAGCACGCGCAGCCAGCGCGCGTGCGTGACGCCGCCCGCGCCGGATGCCGCGAGTCCGGCCGTGAACGCGGCATCCGTGTCGTCCGCGGCGGCGCCTTCGATCCCGCCGATCTGCCGTCGCAGGGCTTCCATCCGCACGCGTTTGCCGGCATCCATCGCATCCAGCGCGCCGGCGGCGTCCAGCTCGCGCCGCGCGCGCGCCACGTCGCCGAGGTCGGCGGCCGTCTCGGCGACCAGCAGGCGCGTGACCCAGGTGAAGCCGCGGTGGCTGCCGGCGTGGTAGCGCGCGGCCGCCGCCGACAGCGCCTCCAGCGCCGCCGGAGTGCGCTGCTGCATCGCGAGCGCCGCGGCGCGGTTGATCGCGCACCACTGCCCCTCGGCGCTGTCCTCGCCTTCGACCTGCAGGAACATCGCGGCGGCGCGAGCGAGCACGGCCGCGGCCTGCGCATGGTCGCCCACCAGGCGCAGGTTGAGGCCCAGGGTCTTCAACGCATAGGCGAGGTACACCGAGTCGGGCAGGGTCGCCTCGTAGAGCGCGACCACGCGCGCGGCGCTCTCCGCCGCGGCGCGGTGCCGGCCCTGCCCACGCCGGACCTGCTCCAGGGTGCTGTACAGCGCCGCCAGCCGGTTGCCGCGTCCGCCGTGCAGGCGCTCGGCGAGCGGCAGCAGCGCGGCCAG